>CAXTCC010000012.1:15139-16263 GCA_964242015.1 uncultured Variovorax sp. | reverse complement strand
GTGCCGTAGGTGCAGATGACGGTGAACGACGTCGAACCGGCAAGCGGCGTGCCGGTGGACGGGGTGTAGCTTCCGAAAGCCAGGGTGCCGGGGCCGACGACGGCGCATGCCTTCAACACCGTGGCGGTGACCTGGAAGGTCGCGGTTGCCGAGGCGGCCGATGCGAAGGTTGCCGGCAACAGTACGAGTCCAGCGAGGAACAACGATGCGCGCGAAGCGATGAAAGTACGGCGATTAGATTTAATCATATGAATTCGATGAATTGATTCAGGCCTGTTCTTAACAGTTCGCTGAATATCGTCGCATATCGCCGCTGCAGCGTTGCATAAGTTCACATTTGCTTATTTTTTAGGTGTAAGCACCGAGAACCAAATCGGCAATTCGGCAGATGTGCAACAGATATTGGGTTCATCGCCAAGACCGAACGTCGAACCGAATGTGCGCTACACCGCATTGGTTCGAGCATCGCCAACCAAGAAACTCCATATTTTTCATAGACATGCACACTTTCAATCCTGATTTTGTGAGGCCTGATTTATTGACGTCTAAAGCATTCGCAGGTAATTTCCCGGAAAGCAAGCAACTTATTTAATAAGTATTATCTGTTTAATTAGCACTTCAGTATTGCTATCGAAATTAGAACTATTTTTGTATACGTTTCAGGCTTCCGTTCGTGAAAAAGTTAACTTCAATCGCGTCTGGACTGGAATGTTTCAGCGTGCTTTGAGAGATTTAACATTTCTAATTGTTTTGTGTTTTTGCTGCATCTGAATGCAGCTTTCACACACCGATTCGATTTCACGGCGCAAGCCTCCATCTACGTCAAGGAGCTACAAATGCATATTCCTCTCCCCTCAAGATTCGCTTCGCTGATCGGCACAGCAACGATCGCTGCGGCAGTGGCTGCACTGTCTGGTTGCTCGTCCGATGGTCATGTCGGCTTCGGTGTCGGCGGCACCAGCGCTGCCAGCCCGGGTGGCATCGGCAGCACAGGCTCAGGAGACGGCAGCGCGTCGGCAGGCACAGGCGGCGGTGCCGATGGCGGGGCTTCAGGCGCTGGAGCCCCTGTCGCCGGCAGTGGCAGCGGCGGCGCTGGCACGGTCGCTGGCGGTGGCGGTGGCGGT
>CAXTCC010000012.1:12079-15039 GCA_964242015.1 uncultured Variovorax sp. | reverse complement strand
TGGCGGTGGCGGTGGCGGTCTTGGTGGCACCGGTGGCACCGGTGGCACGGGCGACACCGGTGGTGTCACGGGCACCACCACCACGGTCAGCGTCTCTCCCGCAGGCACCCTCCTCGACGGACTCGGCAAGACCGTCACCGGCGTGGGCACCACGGTTGCCGGCATCGGGCAAGGCACGCCGGTGAGCGGCGTACTGGTCGACGCCGGCAACACGGTCGGCAGCCTCGGCACGGCCGTCAGCAGCGGCCTCGGCACGCTCGGGCAAGGCGGCGACGCGATCGGCACCACCCTCGGCGGCCTGCCGGCAGTGGTCGACAACGCTGGCAAGACCGTTTCGAGCACGGGCGGTCTGGTCGCATCGCTGGGCGACTCGACCGCACTGCAACCGGTGACGAGCGGCGTCGGCGGATTGGTGGACAAGGTCGGCGATGGCGTCAGCGGGACCGCGACGAAGCTCGGCACGGTCGTCGACAGCGGCGCAGTGCGGCAGATCACATCCAGGACCAACGACCTGGTGGTGCCGATCGAAAGCGGCCTGACGACGCTGACGCAACGCGTCGGCGACGGCACCGGGATCGGCAGCCCGGTCGCTGGCCTCACCGGGCAACTGGGCAGCGCGATCAAGGGCAACGGATCGTCTGGCCTCGCGAGTGGTTTGGGCGAAACGGTGAGTTCCGCTGGTGGACTGGTCCATGCGCCGGGCGCGTCCGGCGGGGGCGCAACGACAGGCGGACTGGCGACCGGCGGTTTGTCGCTCGGCGCAGGCGCCGGCGTCGGCGTCGGTCTGAGCACCGGCAGCAGCGGCGGCTTGACCGCTGGCGCGGGGGTCGGCGCTGGCGTCGGCGCGGGCACTTCCGGCGTGGGCGGTGTGGTCGGGCTTGGCGGTGTGGGCGGCGCAGGTTTGAGCGCCGGGGCCGTGGCTGGCGTCGGCGTCGGAGCCGGGGTGGGATCTGGTGTCGGTACCGGTGCAGGTGCCGGTGTCGTCGCGGGTGTCGGCGCCGGCATCAGCGCCGGTGTCGGTACGGTTCGCGCCGTCGGCGGGTCCACGACGGGTGTCGTGTCCGGTGTGGCGTCCGGCGTCGGCACTTCGCTCGGCACCCCCGTCGCCGGACTCGTCTCGGGTATCACGACACCCGTCATCGCCGCCGTGACACCCGTCGCTGCGCCGGTGGTGAGCAATGTCGTTGCTCCGGTGGTGACGACAGTCGCATCCGTGGGCAACACGGCGACTAGCGGCGTGAGCAACGCAAGCGGCGGTACCACGACGGGTGTCGTGTCGACCACGGTCGGCGCGGTGGGCGGGCTCGCCACCGGCCTGCTCGGCGGCCTGCGTCGTTGAGCGGCGTGATCCCGATGCGCAGATCGATGCACAGACCGATGCACACGTCGATGTCGATGAACTTGTCTCGCGTGGGTCTGCGCCTGGGCTTCACGCTGGCATTGAGCGCGGTCGCTGCCGCGGCGCACGCGCAAGCGGCCCGAGGCAATCCGCTCGACCAGATTCCGCCGGCGACCTCACCCGCGCCAGCGATGCCCGCAGCGACGACGCTGGACATCAAGCCGCCTGAAGGCGCTGCCGCCGGCAAGCTCGACCAGCGCGTGGTGTCGACCCGCTTCGACATCGAAGGCGTGACGGCACTGCCCTTCAACACCATCGCCGAATTGTTCGCCGGTCTGGTCGGCCAGCCGCGGACGGTGGCCCAGCTGGTCGCCGTGACCAAGGAGGCCACTGCGCGTTACCGCGACAGCGGACGTCCGCTCTCGTTCGTCTATCTGCCAGACCAGACGTTTGCAGACGGCGTGGTGCGCGTGGTCGCGGTCGAAGGCTTTATCGCCAGCGTGCGCATCGAAGGCGATGCCGGACCGGACGAAGCGTTGTTGCGCGCCATGACCGAACGGCTGACAGCGGAGCGCCCCTTGACGCTCGCCAGCTTCGAACGCGTGACCCAGTTGATGTCGCGGCTCCCCGGCCTCACGGTGTCCGCGGATGCATCACTGCCAGGCACCACCGACGGTGCCACGGCGCTGGTGTTGAAAGTCGCGCGCAAGCCCTACAACGTCTCGGTCGGCGCAGACCTGCGCCAGCCCACGGCGCGGGCGGTACTGACCGGCGTCGTCAACGACCCGATCGTGCCCGGCAGCCAGTTGAGCGCCTCGACGTTTCTGGGCGACTACGCGCGCGAAAAACTGCTGACGGTCGGTTACACGCAGTTCATCGGTGCCGACGGGCTCGCGCTCAAGGCCAACTTTTCCAACTACCGCGGTTATCCGGATGCGCAGTACCGCAAGGGCGATTCGCTCGAGCGCTTCAACACCAATCGGCGGCTGGACCTGTCTGCCAGCTACCCGCTCTTTCTGTCGGCGCGCAGCAGCGTCACGTTGAGCGGTGGTTTCTATGGCGTCGACAACACCGACGACTACCGCGTGCCGCTGAGCGGCGCGCAGCTGGTCCAGGACACGCGCGTGCGGGCGCTCTTCGCGCAGCTCGCCTATGCCGACAACCAGCCCGACCGTTCCCGCGCGGCCAGCGCCCTGATCGCGCAAGGCTTCGACGGTGCGGGAGCACTCGCAGAGAACCGCAGCAACGTCCCCGGACTCAGCGGACCTGGCACCGTGTCGCTCGGCTTCACCCGCCTGGCGATCGAAGCCAGCCAGCGCGACCGCTTCGCAAATCAATGGGGCACCGCCATCAGTTTCGGTGCGCAGTACAGCGGGCAGTCTCTGCCTTCGTCCGAGCAGACGTCGTTCGGCGGCTCTCGCTTCGGACGCGGTTATGCGCCGGGCGCCGCGGCCGGCGACAGCGGTTACGGCATCGGCCTGGAGGTCAATCGCATCTTCAAGCTCGACGGCAACTGGATCAAGCAGATCGAGCCGTACCTGCTGTACGAAGCCGCGTCGGTGTCCACGCACGTCGGTACGCCTTCGCCCGAAAAGCTGCGGTCCGCAGCACTCGGTGTGCG
>CAXTCC010000012.1:0-11979 GCA_964242015.1 uncultured Variovorax sp. | reverse complement strand
GCCGGGTGTGCGATGCCGATGAGCTCCTTGGCGCGCTGCTTGGCCGACTTGCCACGCAGTTGCGCCACGCCGTATTCCGTCACCACGTAGTTGATGTCGTTCTTGCTGGTGCTCACATGGGTACCCGGCGCCAGCACCGGCACGATGCGGGAAATGCTGTCGTTGCGGGCCGTCGAAGGCACCACGATGAAGGCCTTGCCACCGCGCGAACGGTTGGCCGCCCGCACGAAGTCGCTCTGACCGCCGGTGCCCGAGAACGGCGACGAGCCCAGGCTCTCCGAGCCGCACTGCCCCAGCAGGTCGATCTGCAGCGTCGCGTTGATCGCGACCATGTTGTCGTTCAAGCCGGCGAGTGCGGGGTCGTTGGTGAAGTTGACCGGGTGCATCTCCAGCATCGGGTTGCGCTCCATGAAGCGATAGAGCTTTTTGGAGCCGAGCGCGAAAGTCGCGACCATCTTTCCGGGCAGGTAGTTCTTGCGGCGGTTGGTCACGGCGCCGCATTCGACCAGCGACAGGATGCCGTCGCCGATCATCTCGGTGTGAATGCCGAGGTCGTGTTTGTGAGTGAGCTGCATCACCACCGCATCGGGGATGCCGCCGTAGCCGATCTGCAGGGTCGAGCCGTCTTCGATCATGTCGGCGACGTACTTGCCGATGGCTTCCTGCACCGGGCCTATCTTGGGCAGACCGACTTCGAGGACCGGCTCATCGCTCTCGATGAGCGCGGTGACCTGGGAGATGTGCACGCGGCACTCGCCGAAGGCGTAGGGCACGTTCGGGTTGACTTCGAGCACCACCGCGCGCGCCTTGGCGACCGCAGCCATCGTGTAGTCGGCGCCGAGGCTGAGCGCGAAGAATCCTTGCTCGTCCATCGGCGATGCCATGCTGAAGACAACGTCGGCCGCCATCTGGCCGCGCTCGATCTGCGCCGGGATCTCGGAGAAGTAATTGGGGATGAAGTCGACCCAACCGGCCTGCCCGCCGGCGCGCGTGGCACCGCCGTAGAAGAACGCGACGTGGCGAATGTGGTCGACCGTCTCGGGGTCGAGGTAGCCATATTTGCGCATCGCGAGAATCTGGCCGACCTTCACGTCGAAAAAATCGAGTCGCTGTTCCGACAAGGCAGCGAGCAGCGAGGGCGGCTCCCCCACGCCGGTCGGCACGACGACGAAATCGCCGTTCTTCACATGCCGTATCGCCTCGGCGGCTGTGGTTCGCTTCTGCTGATAGAGGTCGCGCGTCTGCATTTCGAAGTCTCCTGCGGCATCGTGTCTGTGCCGTCACCGTCGAGTCTATGCTCGCTCTTTTTCAAGTTCCTTGATCCATGGCACGTTCCAGTGTTTCTTCCACGCCCTGTATCCGCGTTTCAGCAAGCGGCGTGCATGGGCTCGGCGCCTTCGCGACGCGCGATCTGCCCGCCAATGCCTTTCTGGGCCTCTATGAAGGCCGGCGTTATTCGCCCGAGCAGATCGCGGCCAAGACCTGGGACGACAACCTCACCTATCTCTTCAAGCTGAGCAACGACGAGACCATCGACGGCGCCAAGGGCGGCAACGCGACGCGCCACCTGAATCACTCGTGCGACCCCAACTGCGAAGCGGTCGAGGAGTACGACGAATCGGGCGAGCTGGTGCTCAGGTTCCAGACCGTCGTCGCAGTCGAAGCCGGCGACGAGCTGTTCATCGACTACGGCCTGGCTGCCGACAACGACAAGGTGGCGGCCGACTTCCCTTGCCACTGCGGCTCGCCGAACTGCCGCGGCACCATGCTCGCGGACAAGGACGACGAGACGTCGTCACCTACTTCGACCTGAAGACGATCTCTTTCATCCGCGCCAGCTTGGGCGAGACGACCGGCACCGTCAGCATGGTGCTGGCCACCGCCATCACCAGCAGCGCAGTAAAGCTCTCGTTGGTGATGATCGCCTTGTCGAGCAGCACGTTGGCGAAGATGATCATGATCAGCGCCTTTGTCTGCAGCAGCCAGCCGATGAGAGAGCTTTCGCCCGGTTGCCATTTCAGGATCTTGCCGGCGATGTGAATGCCGATCAGCTTGCCGCTGACCGAGGCGACCAGCAAGACAGCCGCCGCGATGAACACCGCCGCACCGCCGACCTGCCAGTTGGTACGCAGCCCGGTGCTCAGGAAGAACACCGGCATCATGACCAGCAGCACGTTGTGGCGCAGCCAGTCCATCTGCTTCTGGTCGAACCATTCGGAATCCATCACGGCGCCCGCGATGAACGCGCCGACCATGTAGTGCAGGCCGCACCAGTCGGCGCCCAGCCCGCAGGCGGCGAGCCAGATCAGGCTGCAATACCAGCGGTCGCGCTCCGGAATGCGCACCATGATCCAGCGATACACGGCGCTCGCGACGCCGAAGACGACCAGAAAAGCGACCTGCTTGCCGACGCGTTCCCAGTCCATCAGGATCAAGGCGAGCACGCCCCAGATCGCGATGTCGTCGACGCTGGCGTAACGCAGGATGCGCTGGCCGATCGGTTGCCGAAGGATTTGCAGCTTCTCCATCAACAGGATGAGGATGGGCAATGCCGTGACCGCACAGGCCATGCCGATGCCGAGCACGAACTGCCAAGTCAGCGCCTTGGCGCCGATCCAGCCCGGGAACATCAGCATGCCCATCGCGGCGACGCCGCCGAACAGCAGCGGCACACCAAGCGCCATGCCCGCGGTAATGCCGCTCTCGCGCCGATGCGCCCACGCCTGCTTCAGGTCGAGCTCGATGCCGGCGATGAACACGAAGAGCATCACCGCCCACTGCGCAATGGCATTGAGCGACTGGATGACCGGCGCATTGAAGACGAACTTGTAGTAATCGGGGAACAGCGCGCCGAGCACGCCCGGTCCGAGCAGGATGCCCGTGATGATCTGCACCACCACCAACGGCGCGAAGTACTCGGTGCGCCCCAACCGCCAGATCAGGTAGGGCGCGGTGAAGATGATCAACATCGCGATCAGGAAGATTTCTGACGTACTCATGGCGGTCATGACAGGCTGGCGATCTCAGTTGGGTTGGACTTAAGGAGCGGCAGAAGTTTGCCATGCTCGCAAGGCCCACACGGCGCGCGTCGGCGCTTCGGTGTTCCAGCGCTTCAATGCTTGAGTGTCGAAGCCGCGACCGGCACGGCGTCACCGCTCACCACCGAGTTGAAGTCCGCACCTGCCATGCGGAACCCGTTGCGCCCTCCCTTCTTGGCCTCGTACAAGGCCGCATCGGCACGCGCCAGCAAGGCAGGGATGTCTTCTTCATCCATGCCCGACAGCGCGACGCCGATGCTGGTCGTCACCCGCAAGGCGCCACCCGGAATGCCGAAGACCGGCTTCAGCGCGGCCAGGATGCGGCGCGCCGCGATGGCTGCGGCTTCTTCGCCCGCAACGTCTTCGAGCAGCAGCACGAATTCGTCGCCCGCATAGCGCGCCGCCATGTCGGTCGTGCGCACGCCCCGCTTGATGCGGCGCGCGAACTCTTTCAACACCGCATCGCCGCCGGCATGGCCGTGCGAGTCGTTGATGTGCTTGAAGTTGTCGACGTCCAGGTACATCAGACAGATCAAAGTGCGTGAGCGGCGCGAGCGCGCCATCGCATCGCACACCCGCTCTTCGAACGAACGGCGGTTCGGCAGCCCGGTGAGCGCGTCTTCGCGGGCCAGTGCATCGAGCAACATCTGCTTCTGCTTGAGCTCGCTGATGTCGTTGGCCAGGCAATACAAGCCGACGACGGCGCCCTCTTCGTTCCTGTGTGGCAGGTAGGTGGTCTGCAAGGTCCGCCTGCCGACCAGCAGTTGCGCCGTCTCCTCGAAAGACACAGTCTCACCGGCAAAGGCCCTGGCGAGCTCCGGCTTGCGCAGTTCGTAGAGCGTGTCGCCCAGCGTGTCGCGGATCGGCTGGTTCAACACTGCGTCCGGTTCGATGCCGAGCCAGCTCTGGTAGCGGCCATTGCAAAAGATGACCCGTTCGTCCAGGTCGAGCTCGGTGATCAGGGCCGGGATGTTGTCGGTGATGAGGCGCAGCCGGCGCTGCTCCACCTCGAGCGCCAGCACGTTCTGCTTGCTCTCGGTGATGTTCAGGTTGACGCCGACGATGCGCAGCGCGCTGCCGTCCAGCCCGCGCTCGACCACCTTGGCACGGTTCTGAATCCAGAGCCAATGGCCGTCCTTGTGCCGGACACGCACCTCGCCCTCGTACATGGGCGTCTCGCCATTAACATGCCGCGCCAGCCCGATGCGTGCGGCTTCGTAGTCGTCCGGATGCACCATGCTTTGCCACAGCCCGTCGACAGTTTCGATCTCGCCGACCCCGTAGCCGAACATGGCCCACCACTGCGCGTTGTAGGTGGCCCGGCCGCTGCGCATGTCCAGATCCCAGAGGCCGATGTCGCCGCCGCTCAGCGCGAGTTCGAGCCGTTCGCCGTTCTTGCGTCGCTCTTCTTCGGCGCGCCGTTGCGCCGTCACATCCATGTGGGTGCCGACCACGCGAAGCAGCCGACCCGCGGCGTCGCGCTCGACGGCGACGCTGCGGCTCATGACCCATATCCATTGCCCATCGCGATGGTGCATGCGGTGCACGAACTCGCAGAACGGCGTGAGGCCCAGCAGGTGGCGGTTGAATTCGGCCGCATAGGGCCGCCAGTCGTCTGGGTGCACCAACGACTTCCAGTCGAGCCGGCCCGGCTGTGCCTCATCGGCGCTGTAGCCCAGCATCGTGCGCTCGCGGGTGTTGATGGTCCATCGGCCAGTGGCCACGTCCAGGTCCCACAGCCCCAGGTCGCCGCCACGCAACACCAGGTCGAGCAACTGGTCGCTTCGCTTCTGATGGCGATCCGCTTCCGAGGCGATCCGGTCGCGCTCCAACGCCAGCGACTCGGCCTGTCGCGCGCGCGCTCGCCATGCCAGCAACGAAGCGGCTTGCCGTGCCAGCATGCCCAAGGCTTCGCGCTGGGCCACGCTGATTTGTCGCGGTCGGGTGTCCATGACGCAGACCATGCCCAGTGCGTCACCGGCGGCGGTCATGATCGGTGCGCCGGCGTAGAAGCGCACGCGGGGGTGATCCGTCACGAGCGGATGGGCTGCAAAGCGGGGGTCGAGCGTGGTGTCCTCGATGACCAGCGATGCGCCGCACACTTCGAGGGCGTGAGCGCCAAACGCATGCGCCCGTGCTGTCTCGGGAGCCGTCAGGCCGAGCGTCGCTCCCTGGCGCTGGTGATCGATGAACGACACCCCTGCAATCGGGGTTTCGCAGATTTGCGCTGCCAGCGCTGCGATGTCGGCACAGGCCGATTCCGTATCGGCTGCCTTGTTTGCTTCCGTTGCCGCTTGCGTATCGAGCACGGGCACATCGTCCGGCGCTCCGAAACGCGGTCCTTCGTTGGCTTGACTCTGGGAAAGCAGCATGCAGCGAAACTTTGAAACGTGGTCAGCGCATTTAAGCGGAAAGGCGTCATTTCAAAACGCCGAACTGCGGGGGATTTCCGGTATTGATCGGCTTGGATCAGTGTTGAGCGGCTGCGATGGCCTCGCCCTCCTCGCCCAGATCCCAGAACAGGCCCGCCATCAACTGCAGCGACTCGCGCGCCACGCTGCCCAACAGATGCTCGTTCGGCGCGTGCTGCGCGCAGGCTGGATACGAATGCGGCACCCACAGCGTCGGCAGGCCCAGCACGTCGGCGAATACATCGTTCGGCAAGGTGCCGCCCAGGTTGGGCAGCAGCGCGGGCACTTTGCCGGTGCTGCGCTCGATGGAAGCCAGCGCCCAGCGCACCCACGGGTTGTCGGGGTCGAGGCGCGTGGCCTCCATCAGCTCGCCGCTCTGCGTGACCTCGACGTCGGTGTAGCCGTGCGCGTCGAGGTGGTCACGCAGGTGCGCCAGGAAGTGCGCGCTGTCGCTGCCGACCACATAGCGAATCTGGCAGTGCGCGCTGGCGTGGCCGGGAATGGCGTTGACCGGCGCCTCCGGGTTGCCGGTCTTGAAGGCCAGCACTTCGAGCACGTTCCAGCCAAAAACGCGTTCGGCCGGCGACAGGCCCGGCTCGCCCCAATCGGCATCGACTTCGGGATCGCCGACACCACCGCCGACCTCGATGGACTTCAGCGCCTGGCGCACGTTGTCGGGCAAGGCATCGGGCAGCAACTTGGGGACGCGAATGCGGCCCCGCTCGTCGACCAGGCACGCGATGGCGTTGGCCAACCTCACACCGGGGTTGCGCAACAGGCCACCCCAGTTGCCGGAGTGATGGCCCGAGGGCCGCAGCGCGATGCGCAGATCGAAGTTCAGGCCGCCGCGCGAACCGAGGAACAAGGTGGGTCGGCCGGCTGCGACGCGGGGGCCGTCGGAAGCGAGAAAGAGGTCGGAGCGGAGCGCCTCGCGATGCAGCTCGCACACCTCGCGCAAGCCCGGCGAGCCGGTCTCTTCGCCCATTTCCAGCAGCAGCTTCAGGTTGTAGCCGAGCGTGCCTTCGCGCGCGGCCAACACCTGCGACAGGGCGCCGAGGTTGACCGAGTGCTGTCCCTTGTTGTCGGCCGTACCGCGGCCGTACCAGTGGTCGCCTTCGATGGTGAGTTGCCACGGATCGAGCCCTTGTCGCCACTGCGCCGCATGCCCGCGCACCACGTCGCCGTGGCCGTAGCTCAGCACGGTAAAGGACGCTTCCGGCTCGGCGCGCTCGGCGATGAGGAACGGGCTGCCGCCGGCGATCGGGTTGGCGACGGTCCGGCAGACGAAGCCCAGCGCTTCCAGATCGGGAACGATCTGCTCGGCCAGATACGACGCCAGCACCGCGTCGCGCGACGGCTCCTGGCTCTCGGTCGGGCATGCGACACGGCGCGCGAGCACCTGCTGAAAACGGCCGTCGTCGAAGTAATCGGCGGCCATGGAAAGTGCGCGAGTACGGCTCATTGGATTCCTTTTCGAATCCATTCTGGCAATGATTTCCAACAGCTGCCTGACCACGCAGCGCGGTTCTAGAACCGCGTGCCGAAGACTGTCGCCAATTCCGCCGGCCGTGTGGCGTTGGCCGCTTGCTCGAACTTCCACGGCAGGATCTTGCCGGCGCTCATCGGCCGTGCGTAGAAGAATCCTTGAAGCTCGTCGCAGCCGAGCTGCAACACGATGTCGCGCTGGCCCAGCGTTTCGACGCCCTCCGCCACCACCGTCAGATTGAGCGCGTGCGCCAGCTTGATCACTGCCTCGACCACTGCGCGCGCATCCGACTTGGTTTCCAGGTCCTTCACGAAGCTGCGGTCGATCTTGAGCTGCCGCGCCGGCAGATCACGCAGTTGCGCCAGGCTCGAATAGCCGGTGCCGAAGTCGTCGATCGACAGGTGCACGCCGAGCCGCGAGAGGCCTTCGAAGGTGCGTTGCGTGATCTTCATGTCCTGCATCGCCACCGACTCGGTGATCTCGCACAGCAGCTGCGAGCCGAGCACGCCGTGCTTGCGCAACGCCTCCTCGACCTTGTCGACCAGCGTGGGCTCGCGCAGCTGGTTGGACGACAGGTTGATGGCCACGCGCATGTGCGTGCCCTCCTTGCTCCAGGCTGCGACCTGACGGCACGCTTCGTTGAGCACCCAGTTGCCGAGCCGCACGATCAGCCCGTAGCGTTCGGCCAGCCCGATGAAACTGTCGGGGCTCACGAGGCCGAGCCGCGGGTGGTTCCAGCGCACCAGCGCCTCGACGCCGCTCATGCGGTTGCGACGGCCATCGATCTTGGGTTGGTAATACAGCTCGAACTGGTTGCTCTCCAGCGCCAGCCGCAAGTCGCTCTGCAGCTGCAGCTGGTCGGCCGTATCGACCGCCATGTGCGATTCGAAGAAGGCGAAGCTGGAACCGCCGGCGCGCTTGGCCGCGTACATCGCCACGTCGGCATTGGCGATCAGTTTGTCGGGCTCGCCCTGCAGCGGATGCATGACGACTCCGATGGAGCAGGCGATCTGCAGGTGCTTGCCCATCATGTCGAACGGCCGGGACAGCGCGTAGAGGATGCGGTCGATGATCTGCACGCAGTCTTCCTGCGTTTTCATGCCTTCGAGCAGCAGCAGGAACTCGTCGCCACCGACGCGGGCCACCGTGTCGCCCGGGCGCGACTGCTTGACGAGTCGCTCGGCGGTGAGCTTCAGGATCTGATCACCGGCGGCATGGCCGAAGGAATCGTTGACCGGCTTGAAGCCGTCCAGGTCGACGAAGAGCACCGCCAGTTGCTCCGCCGCGCCGGACTGATTCACCTGCTCCAGCCGCTGCACCGCGTGCCGCAGCCGGTCTTCGAAGAGCAGCCGGTTCGGCAGGCCGGTCAGCGGATCGGAAAAGGCGCGTTTGAGCAGTTCGTCGTTCGCGCTCTGCAAGCGCGCATTGGATTCGGTCAGCGACTGCGACAGCTGCCGGGCGACGATCTGCAGCCGCGCCTCGAGCAGCGACGCCAGCAGCGCACCGACCAGCAACATGCACGACGCGACGACGACGATGGCGGTGAGCCCGCTGCCGTTCAGCGCGTTGGCGCTCAGGCACACGGTGCCGACCGGAAATTGCGCTGCGGCCATGCCCGTGTAGTGCATGCCGGAGATTGCAATGCCCATGACGACGGCGGCCAAGAGCTGCAGCGGAAAGCGCCGCTCCGCGCGCACCTGCAGCAGCGCCCGGAAGATCAGCAGCGCCACCGCCGAAGCCGCGACCGCGATGACCGCGGAGGCCGCCACGATCCTGTAGTCCCAGACGATTCCCGGCGTGACGCTCAGCGCAGCCATGCCGATGTAGTGCATGCCGCAAATGCCCACGCCCATGGCCGCCGAGGCGACGATGATCGACCGGGCGCTGTAGTCGGCGCTGCTCGCCACCCGCAGCGCCACGGCCGAGGCGCCCACGGCCGCCACCCACGACACCAGCGTCGTGACGGCGGTAAAACCGAGCTGTATCGGCAAGGTGTACGCCAGCATCCCGACGAAGTGCATCGACCAGATGCCGGTCCCCATGACCAGCGAGCCGGTAATCCACCACATGTTGCTGACCTCGCCGCTCGGCGACCGCACGCGCATCGACAGGTCGAGCGTGACGAACGACGCGAGCGTCGCTATGACGACGGAGGCCGCGACGATCCACAGATCGTGGTGGGATGCGAGAAACAGGGATTCGGCCATCCCTCTCATATCGGCAGTTGGGCGCCGAAGTTGAGGGTGAGGCTCTGTCTGAGCCTGACCGGTCCGACGAACGGCAACCGAATCGGCGCCGACCACGCACGCGACGCAGCGACATCCAATGGCCCCATCCCCCGTTTTTTACATAGCAAGCTATCTAATAGCTTATACTTGCTTCATGAAAGATCCCGCCGACCGGTCCGAGGCCTTGATGATTTTCGCCAACGCGCTTCCCGTGTTGCAACGAGGCTACCGCGCCGCCGCAGACAAGGCGGTGGTGCATATCGGCCTCTCGCAAGCGATGGCGTGGCCGCTCGTCATGGCCGGCCGACTCGGCAGCGGCGTACGGCCTGGCGTGTTGGCCGAAGTGCTGGCGGTCGAAGGTCCGTCGCTGGTGCGCCAACTCGACCAGCTGGTCGAGGCCGGCATGATCGATCGGCGTGAAGACACGGTCGACCGCCGCGCCAAGACCATTCACCTGACCTCGGCCGGCAACCGCGCCCGCGCCAAGATCGAAGCCGCGCTCGACACCCTGCGCGAAAGCCTGTTCGAAGGCGTCAGCGACGACGACATGGCGGCCTGCCTGCGCGTCTTCGACGTGCTGCAGAGCCGACTCGACCGAACCGCGCGCGGCGCCACCACGAGCCGACCGTGACCCTCTCCGCTTTGCAGCGACGCGTACCCAGGTTCACGCGCGCTGAAGTTCTTTTCTCTCTCAAAAGCTTCGCCGCTGCGATGCTGGCGCTCTACGTGGCGAGTCGCGCCGGCTTGCCGCGCCCGTTCTGGGCGGTGCTCACGACCTACGTGGTGTCGCAGCCGTTGGCCGGGACCGTGCGCTCGAAAGCCCTCTTTCGCTTTTGCGGCACGTTGATCGGCAGCACCGCGACCCTGCTCCTGGTGCCCGCGTTGTCCAACGCGCCCGAGCTGCTGGTGCTCGCGCTGTCGCTTTGGGTCGGCCTTTGCCTGTTTTTGTCGTTGCTCGATCGCGGGCCGCGCGCCTATGTCTTCATGCTGGCCGGCTACACCGCGGCGCTGATCGGATTTCCATCGGTCGACACGCCGCTGCAATTGTTCGATACGGCCATCACCCGTGTCGAGGAGATCGGCGTCGGCATCCTGTGTGCAACCGCGGTGCACAGCCTGGTGTTTCCGGTCGGCTTGGCGCCGAGCCTGCTGGTGTTGCTGGACCGCACGGCGGGTGATGCGCGACGCTGGTTCACCGATCTGTTGGCGCCGGCACCCGTTGCACCAGCAGCCGCAGCTCGCGTCGCAGATGCCACGCAGAAGCTCGCCGACGACCGGCAGCGCCTCGCCATCGACCTGACCCAGCTGCGGCTGCTGTCGGCCCACGTGCCTTTCGACACAGGTCATCTGCGGTGGACGGCCGGTGCCATCGGCGCCATGCAGGACGCGGTGGCCGCCCTCGCACCGACGCTGTCCGCCGTCGAAGACCGGCTCAAGGCGCTGGCCGAGGTCGAAGGCGGACTGGCACCCGACATCGTGGCCACACTGGCACGCGTCGCTGCCTGGATCGAACTCGAATCGAGCGGCGCTTCGGGTCGCGCCAACCAAGCTTCGGGCGAGCTGCACGAGGCGTTGCAGCAGCTTGGGCAGACCGCCGCGGCCGCTGACCCGAACGACGACTGGCATCGCGCCTTGCGCATCGCCCTCGCCGTGCGCCTCGAAGAACTCGTCGAAGGTTGGCGCCGCTGCAGCGCCTTGCGCCGCACCATCGATGCCGGGCTCGTCGGCGCTGCCACGCCGCTGCGCCGCACTACCGCGTTCAGCAGCCGCGTGCTGCACCGCGACCTGGGCATGGCACTGCTGTCGGCCATCGCCGCCATCCTGGCGATCTGCCTGTGCGGTGCGTTCTGGATCGCCACCGCGTGGCCTTCCGGCTCGGTCGCCACCATGATGGCGGCGGTCTTCTGCAGCTTCTTCGCCACGCTGGACGACCCGTCGCCGGCGATCAACGGCTTCCTCAAGTTCACGCTGTTTTCATTGCCGATCTCGGCCGTGTACGTGTTGCTGCTGCCGCTGGTGCAGGACTTCGGCATGCTGGTGTTGCTGTGCGCGCCGACCTTGCTGATTCTGGGCTGCTGCGTCGCGCGCCCCGCCCTGTCGCTGCCGGGCCTGGTGATGATGTTCGGCGTCGTCGGCACGCTGGCACTGCACGATACGGCGAGCGCCGACATCGCTTCGTTCCTCAACACGAACATCGCGCAGATTCTGGGCATCGCGGCGGCTGCGCTCATCACGCGGCTGGTGCGCTCGGTCGGCGCCGAGTGGAGCGCGCAGCGAATCCGCCGTGCCGTGTGGACAGAGCTCGGCACCATCGCCGCGGCGCCGCGCGCTCAGCCTGCACACGACGCGTTCGCGGTGCGCATGCTCGACCGCATCGCGCTGATCGCGCCACGCATTGCACAGCGAGACGAATCGGCCCGCTACAGCGCCGCCGAAAGTGCCTTGCGCGACCTGCGCATCGGCGCCGACATCGTGACCTTGCAGCGCGTGCGCGAAGCGCTGCCGCCGACCGCCATCACGTCGCTGCTGCGCGGGCTGACGAGGCTGTTTCGCGATCGCGTGCGCACGCCCTCGGCACCCAACCCGGCTCTGGTACTCGGCCAACTCGACGAAGCGCTCGCTGCCACCTTGGGTCCACCGAACACCCTGCAAGGCGCTCCAGCCACTGCGAGTGCCGGCGCTAGAACCACAGTGCCGATCGCCCAGCGGAGCGCCATCGCCGCGTTGGTCGGACTGCGCCGAAACCTGTTTCCGGACGCGAGCCCCCTTTTCTTTCCGCAGCTTTCACCGCAACCCATTCCGCCCGCGAGCGCGGC
>CAXTCC010000011.1:33998-42421 GCA_964242015.1 uncultured Variovorax sp. | reverse complement strand
GTGCCGGAAGGCCGGCGCCTGTTCGACACGCTCACCGTCGAAGAGAACCTGCTGATGGGCGGCTACGTGCGGCCCGCGGCCGAAGCAGCGGCGGCCATGGCCGGCATCTTCACGCTGTTCCCGGCCATCGAGTCGCACCGCCATCGCATCGCCGGCTACCTGTCGGGCGGGCAGCAGCAGATGGTTGCGATCGGCCGTGCGCTGATGGGTGAACCCAAGCTGCTGTTGCTCGACGAGCCGTCGCTCGGCCTGGCGCCGCAGGTCATCGCCGAGATCTTCGACACCATCCGCCGGTTGCGCGACGAACGCGGGCTCACGGTGCTGCTGGTCGAGCAGAACGCGCGGCTCGCGCTCTCGCTGGCCGACTACGGCTACATCATGGAACGGGGCCGCGTGGTGCTCGACGACACACCGCAAAAGCTGCTGGCCAACGACGACGTGCAGGAGTTCTACCTCGGCGTGCAGGCCGGCGGCGAGCGCCGCAGCATGCGCGACATCAAGCACTACAAGCGGCGCAAGAGGTGGCTGTCTTGACGGCGCCTGCCTTGCTGGAACTGCACGGCGTCGGCAAGCGCTTCGGCGGGCTCGAAGCGCTGGCCGGCATCGACCTGCGCGTGCAGGCGGGCCATATCTTCAGCGTGATCGGACCCAATGGCGCGGGCAAGACGACGCTCTTCAATCTGGCGTCGTGCCTGCTGGCGCCGACCACCGGGCGCATCGTGTTCGACGGTGAAGACATCACCGGCGCGCCGGCCCACAGCCTCTCGAAGCGCGGCATCGCGCGCACCTTCCAGAACCTGGCGGTGTTCAAGCACGAGACCGTGATCGACAACATCCTGACCGGGCTGCATGCGCGGCTGGCCACCGGCATCTTCGGCGCGGCGCTGTTCTGGGGCAGTGCGCGTCGCGCCGAGATCGATGCACGCGAAGTGGCCGAAGAGATCATCGAGTTCCTGGAGATCGAGACCATTCGCGACCTGCCGGTGGGCACGCTGTCGTACGGCCTGCAAAAGCGCGTCGAACTGGGCCGCGCGCTGGCGATGCAGCCGCGCCTGTTGCTGCTGGACGAGATGGTCTCCGGCATGAACCAGGAAGAGACCGAAGACATCGCCCGCTTCATCCTCGACATCCGCGAAGAGCGCAACGTGACGGTGATGATGATCGAGCACGAGATGGGCATCGTCATGGACATCTCCGATCACGTGTGCGTGCTCAACTTCGGCCGCAAGATCGCCGACGGCACGCCGGCCGAAGTGGCGGCCGACCCGGCGGTCATCGCAGCCTACCTGGGCCTGGGCGAGGGCGTCGCGGCATGAAGCAGGTTCACAAGCAGCGCAGCGATCACACCGTGCTGGCCGATACGCAACTGCCGCCGGGCGTGGCGGAGCGTCGCGCCACGATGCCCGGCCTGCTGCGCCACCGTGCCCGCACCACGCCCGACCGTGTCGCCCTGCGCGAGAAAACGCGCGGCATCTGGTGCGCCACGACCTGGGGCGACTACTTCGAGCAGGTGCGCGCCTTCGCGCTGTTCCTGCAGAGCGAGGGCTTCGGCGCAGACGACAAGCTCGCCATCGCCTCCGACGGCACGCCCGAATGGTTCATCGCCGACCTCGCGGCGCAGTCGCTCGGCGGCGTCACCGTCGGCATCTATCCGACCAACCCGTGGCCCGAGCTGCAATACATCGTGCGGCACTGCCGCGCCAAGGTCGTGCTGTGCGGCGACCAGGAGCAGACCGACAAGGTGCTCGACGCGATGCGCAACGAAGGCGGCTTGCCCGCGCTGCGCCGCGTGCTCACTGTCGACTGGAAGGGCATGCGGCACTACACCGAGCCGATGCTGCTGCCTTTCGCCAAAGCCATCGAGGCCGGCCGTGCGCTGGCGCAAGGTGCCGATGTCGTCACCGCCTGGGAAGCCACGCTCGACGCGGTCGATGCCGACCAGGACGCGCTCATCGTCTACACCTCCGGCACCACCGGCATGCCCAAGGGCGCGCGCATTTCGCACGCCGGCATCCTCTCGGATGCGGCCGCGCTGGGTGCGGTGCAGGGCTTCGCGGGCAAACCGCTCACCATCGTGTGCTACCTGCCGCTGTGCCACGTCGCCGAGCGGCTGATGTCGCCGGTGATGCAGCTGGTCTATGGCTCGATCGTCAATTTCGCGGAGTCGATCGACGCGGTGACGCACAACCTGCACGAGATCGGGCCGAGCTTCTTCTTCGGCGTGCCGCGCATCTGGGAAAAGCTGCAGTACGAGATCCTGATCAAGTCGCGCGATGCGCGGCCGATCGCACAGCGCGCCTTCAAGCGCGCGCTCGCCATCGCGACGCCGATCGCGGAGCGCACCATCGCCAACGGCGGCCAGCCGGTGAGCACGCGTGATCGCTTCATCGCCTGGCTGCTGCGCGTGACCATGTTCAGCAATCTGCTGGCCGGCATCGGGCTCGACCGCACCTGGGTCGCGATGACCGGCGGCGCCTCGATCTCGCCGTCGGTCATCCTGTTCTTTCGCGCGCTGGGCGTGCCGATCTACCAGATCTACGGCATGACCGAGACCAGCGGCGCCAGCCATTCGCAGTCGGCCGCGATGTCGCGCCTGGGCTGGTGCGGGCCGATGGTGCCGGGCGTGGTCGAGCAGCGCGTGGCGCCGGACGGCGAGTTGCAACTGCGCGGCGCCATCGTCTTCAAGGGCTATCTCTATGACGAGGCCGCGACCCGTGCCGCCTTCGACGACGGCTGGCTCGGCACCGGCGACGTGGTCGAGCTCGACGAGGCGACCGGCCAGGTGCAAATCGTGGACCGCAAAAAGGCCATCCTCATCACCAGCGGCGGCAAGAACATCACGCCGTCGCTGATCGAGAACGCGCTGAAAGAAAGCCTCTACATCAGCGAGGCGGTGCTGCTCGGGGATGGGCGCCACTTCATCACCGCGCTGATCCAGATCGACCTCGACACCGTCGGCAAGTGGGCGCAGGAGCGCGGCATCGCCTACACGACCTACGAGACGCTGGCCCGGCTCGATGCGGTCAAGGCGCTCATCGCCGAAGACGTCAAGCGCGTCAACGACCGCTTCTCGCGCGTCGAGAACATCCGCAAGTTCGCGGTGTTGAAGAAGCAACTCGACCACGACGACGGCGAGCTCACCGCCACCATGAAGGTGCGGCGCCGCGTCATCGAGCAGAAGTTCGCAGCCGAGATCGAACACCTCTACGGCCCCGCGCTGGAAGCCGCCTGATGAACTACTTCCTCAACCTCGTCACCTCGGGCCTGGTCATCGGCACGCTCTACGGGCTGGTCGCGATGGGCTTCGCCATCGTCTATCGCGCCACCGGCATGGTCAACTTCGCGCAGGGCGAAGTGATGATGCTCATCGCGTACATCTCGTTCAGCCTGGCCAGCATTCCGGGCATCGGCTTCGTGCCGTTGCTGGCCCTGGTGCTGGTCGCCTCGGTGCTGCTGGGCCTGGTGATCGAACGACTCTTCATCCGCCCGATGCTGGGCGAGCCGATGTTCTCGCGCGTGATGGTGACCATCGGCCTGGCAGTGGTCATTCGCTCTACCGTCATCCTGATCTGGGGTGTCGAGCCGACGCAGTTTCCGCGGCCGTTCGGCAGCACGGTCATCCGCTTCGCCGGGCTCGCGCTCTATCCGGGGCAGATCTTCGCGCTGGTGTCGCTGGCGGTGCTGTGCCTGGCGATGTGGCTCTTCTTCTCGCGCTCGCGCATCGGCATCGCCATGCGCGCCACGTCCAACAACGAGACCACCGCGTTGCTGATGGGCATCGACGTCAAGCGCATCAGCGCCATCGCCTGGGCGCTGTCGGCGGTGTTCGCCGCCTTCGCGGGTCTGGCGTTCTGCCTGATGTTCAGTCTGGAGCCGGAAATCTCGCAGATGGGTCTGCGCGGCTTCCCCGCCACCATCCTCGGCGGACTCGACTCGGTCATCGGCGGCGCCTTCGGCGGGCTGGTCATCGGTGTCGTCGAAAACCTGTCCGGCGGTTACCTGGGCCGGGGCCTCAAGGAGATCGCCGGCTTCGTGCTGATCGTCGTGGTGCTGATGGTCAAACCCTACGGCCTCTTCGGCCAACGTGAAATCGAGCGGGTCTGATGCGCAGCCGTACCTACCAAACCTCCTATGCCGGGCTGGTCGCCCTGGCCAATCAGCGCGCCACCTGGTGGTGGGCGCTGGCCGGCCTGGTGCTGCTGGCGCTGGCGCCGGCCTGGTTCGGCTCGCACGGGCTCAACCTGCTGACCACCATCTTCGTGGTGTCGATCGGCGTGCTCGGGCTCAACCTGCTGTCGGGCGTGGCGGGGCAGATCTCGCTCGGGCATGCCGGCTTCCTGCTGATCGGCGCCTATGCGCAAGCCATCTTCACGACCGACTACCGCGTGCCGACGCTGCTGGCGATTCCGCTGGCCGGTGCCGTGGCAGCCCTCGCCAGCCTGATCGTCGGCGTGCCGTCGCTGCGGCTCAAGGGCCTGTACCTGGCGATCACCACGCTGGCCTTCACCTTCATCGTGCGGCACGTCGTGCTGTTCGCCGAAGGCATCACGCGCGGTTCGGCCGGCATGCCGGTCGACGCGCTCACCGTCTTCGGCTTTTCTTTCAAGACCGACCAGCGCTTCTACTACGCGGCGCTGGCCCTGCTGGTGCTGTTCGTCTTCATCACGCTCAACCTGATGCGCACCCGCATCGGCCGGGCCTGGCTGGCGCTGCGCGACCACGACATCGCAGCGCGTGCGATGGGCATCGACCTCATCCGCTACAAGCTGCTGGCCTTCATGGTGAGCGCCTTCTATACCGGCGTGGCCGGCGCGCTGGTGGCGCTGCAGACGCGCTTCGTCAACGTCGACACCTTCAGCGTGCTGATCAGCATCGAGGCGCTGGCGATGATCATCGTCGGCGGCATGGGCCGCGTTCACGGCGCGATCCTCGGCGCTGCGCTCATCCTATTGCTGCCGGAAGTGCTGACCGTCGGCTTCAACGTGGCGGGCGACAGCTTCAAGACGCTGATGGCCGACCGCATCTACGAAGTGAAGGGCCTGATGTACGGCGTCGTCATCCTGCTCTTTCTTCGGCTCGAACCCGAAGGGCTGGCCGGCATCTGGCGCAAGGCCAAGCGCTTCTGGGTGCAGTGGCCCTTGTCTCAGTGAGTGCAATGAATGCGATGAAGGCAATGAAGGCAAGGCCCGTGATGAATCAACAGCAGGAGACAAAAATGAGCATCCGCATCAAGACGACTTTTCTCGCCGCGCTCGCGCTGGCCGCTGCATGCGGTGCGCAGGCACAAGACGTCGGCGTCACGCCGACCGAAATCCTGATCGGCGAGGTCCAGCCGATGTCCGGCCCGGCCTCGCTCATCGGCAAGGCCGGTGCGGCGGGGTCCAAGCTCGCCATCGCCGAGATCAACGCCGCCGGCGGCATCAACGGCCGCAAGCTGCGCGCGATCTACGAAGACGACGGCTACGTGCCGGCGCGCTCGGTGTCGTCGGTCAAGAAGCTGATCGATTCCGACAAGGTCTTCGGCCTGACCGGCACCAGCGGCAGTTCGCACATGGTCGCGATGCTGCCGGCGGTCGAAGAGGCGAAGATCCCGGCCATCGTGCACATGGCGCCGAACCCGGCGGTGGTGTCGCCGCGGCGCCCGACGGTGTTCATGATCGGCCCCGACTACGACTACGCAGGCTACGTGCCGATCCGCTACATGGTCGAGAAGATGGGCAAGAAGGACGCCAAGTACGGCATCGTCTACCAGGACGACGACTTCGGCAAAGCGCTGCTCGCGGGCTACAAGAAGGCGGTCGCGGAGTTCAAGCTGAACAGCGTCGCGGAGATCTCCTTCAAGCGCGGCGCCAAGGACTTTTCGGCCGAAGCCCTGACGCTGAAAGACAAGGGCGCCAACGCGGTCTACCTTGGCACGCTGACCACCGAGTCGGCGTCGATCATGTCGGAGTTCCGCCGGCTCGACATGGACGTGACGCTCGGCACCTTGTGGGCCGGCCAGTTGCCCGCCGCCGTCAAGCTGTCGGCCGCTTCGGACTACCAGTACCTGATCCCCGACTACTACGCCTCCAACTACGACCCGGCCGGCACCAAGCTGATGGAGTCGGCCAAGAAGTACCTGAGCGCCGACGACTACGCCAACTTCAACCGCTACACGGTCAGCGGCTACGTCGGCACGCAGGTCTTCGCCGAGGGCATCCGTCGCTGCGGTGCCAACGTGACGCGCGCCTGCGTGGTGCAGCAGCTCGACAAGCTGCACGACTTCAAGGTCGGCGGACTCAGCGGGCCAGTCTCGTTCGACAACCCGAAGGCGCAGGCCGTGCTGCCGATCAAGCTGTTCCAGACCGACCCCAAGACCGGCACCGTGAAGTCGCTGACGGACTTCGTCGCTTATTGATCTTCTGACCGAACGCCCACCGAACGATGGATTCCACAATTTCAACTGCACGCTCCGCTGCCAGCAAAGAACGCTATCGCTCCGCGTTCCGCCCCGGCCTGTTCGACGGCCAGACCGTCGTCGTCACCGGCGGCGGCAGCGGGCTCGGGCGCTGCGCCGTGCACGAACTCGCCAGCCTGGGCGCGCACGTCGCGCTGGTCGGTCGCCAGATCGGCAAGCTCGACGCGGTCGCCGAAGAGATCGCCTCGATCTATCCGGAGCGCGCGGCCGACGTCACCAAGCATGTCTGCGACATCCGCGACGAAGCAGCGGTGAAGGCGACGGTGGCGGAAGTGATCGCCGCGCACGGTCGCATCGACGGGCTCTTCAACTGCGCCGGCGGCCAGTACCCGGCGCGGCTGCGCGACATCTCGCTCAAGGGCTGGGACGCGGTGGTGCGCAACAACCTGCACGGCACCTTCCTGTTCTCGCGCGAGTGCTACGTGCAGTGGATGGAACAGCACGGCGGCGCCATCGTCAACATGCTGGCCGACATCTGGGGCGGCTTGCCGGGCATGGGCCATTCGGGCGCGGCGCGCGGCGGCGTGCTGACGCTGACCGAGACAGCGTCGTGCGAATGGGGCCACGCAGGCGTGCGCGTCAACGCGGTGGCGCCGGGCTGGATCGCTTCGGCCGGCATCGACACCTACGACGAGGACTACCGCAACCTGCTGCGCGGCATGCGCACCAAGGTGCCGCTGCAGCGCTTCGGCACCGAAGCGGAGTTGTCGTCCGCCGTCGTCTACCTGTTGTCGGAAGCAGCCGGCTTCATCAACGGCGCGGTGATTCGCGTCGACGGTGGCGTGCCGACCGCGCGCCACACCTGGAAGCTAGAGCCGGCCGAGCGCAAGTTCCCGTACGACGGCTTTCCGCAGTACCAGCCGCCGGTCACTTTCGCGGACGCACCGTCGGGCGGAGAGAGCCAATGAGCGCTTCCGACAAAGACAAAGACAACGACAACGACCGGCAAGTGAAGGTCGAGCGCCGTGGCGCCGCCTGCCACGTCACCATCGACCGCGCCGCTGCGCACAACACGATGACCGACGCGGTGATGACGCAGTTGACGGACGCCTTGCGCCAGGCCGAGGCCATGGACGGCGTGCGCGCTATCGTGCTGACCGGTGCCGGCGAGAAAACGTTCTGTGCCGGTGGCCAGCTCAAGCCGACGGCCGACGGTTCGCCTTTCGCCATGGAGCCCGGCCGCTTCGACAATCCGGTGGCAGAGCTCTTCCGGGCGCTGGACCGCTGCAACCTTCCTGTCATCGCGCGGGTCAACGGCAGCGCCTTCGGTGGCGGGCTCGGCCTGGTCTGCGCCTGCGACTTCGCGGTGGCGACCGACAGCGCGATGTTCGGCACGACCGAGGCCAAAGTCGGTGTGTTTCCCATGATGATCCTGCCGCTGCTGATGCGCGTGATCCCGCGCCGCCGGCTGCTGGAGATGTGCTTCTTCGCGCACCGGTTCGATGCCGCCGAGGCGCAGCGTCTGGACATCGTGAACCGCGTCGTGCCGGCGGCCGAGCTCGATGCCGCAGTCGACGAGATGGTCGGCAAGCTCGCCGCCAATTCGCCGGTGGCATTGCGCATCGGCCGGCGCGCGATCGCGGCGATCACCGATCTTTCTTTTGCCGATGCGCTGAACCTGGCGCAATCGGTGCTGCCGGTGCTGTCGCAAAGTGAAGACGCACGCGAGGGCATGAAAGCCTTCGCCGAGCGGCGTGCGCCGGTCTGGCCCGGACGATGAAAGGCTGCATGCGATGAGCACGACCCAAGCTCGAACCAGGCCGCTTCGAACCCAACCTCTGCGCATCGGTTGCGCCAGCGGCTTCTGGGGCGACTCCGAAGCCGGTGCCGCGCAGCTGGTGAAGCACGGCGACATCGACTACCTGGTGTTCGACTTTCTGGCCGAAATCACCATGTCGCTGCTGGCGCGCGCCAAGGCCAAGTCGCCCGACGCGGGCTACGCGCCCGACTTCGTGCGCGTGATCGC
>CAXTCC010000011.1:23959-33898 GCA_964242015.1 uncultured Variovorax sp. | reverse complement strand
GCCTACCTCGGTGCGCAGCCGATCGTCGCAGCGCTCGATGCTGGCGCCGACATCGTCATCACCGGCCGCGTGGTCGACAGCGCCGTGACGTTGGCACCGCTGGTGCATGCCTTCGGCTGGCGCTGGGACGAGTGGGACAAGCTCGCGACCGGCAGCCTGGCCGGCCACGTGATCGAGTGCGGCGTGCAGGCGACCGGCGGCATCTTCACCGACTGGGAGCGCGTGCCCGGTTGGGACAATATGGGCTTTCCGATCGCCGAATGCGATGCCGACGGCGCCAGTTTCGTGCTGACCAAACCGCCGGGCACCGGGGGCCTGGTGATCCCCGCCACCGTGGCCGAGCAGATCGTCTACGAGATCGGCGATCCGCGCGCCTACCTGTTGCCCGACGTGGCCTGCGACTTCTCGCAGGTGCGGCTCACGCAGGAAGGCGTCGACCGCGTGCGGGTGAACGGCGCCATCGGGCGACCCGCGCCAACCAGCTACAAGGTCAGCGCCACGTTCGCCGAAGGCTGGCGGCTGCTCGGCACCTTGATGATCGGCGGCCCGGCCGCGGCGCGCAAGGCGCAGTGCGTGGGCGAGGCGATCCTGGAGCGCTGCCGCCGCCTCTTGACCGAGCGCGGCTTGCCGTATTTCAGCGAGTGCAGCATCGAGGTGCTCGGCGCCGAAAGCACCTACGGCCCGCACGCACGCACCTTGGAAAGTCGCGAGGTGGTGCTCAAGCTCACCGCCAAACATCCATCGCGTGCCGGGCTGGAACTGCTGGCGCGCGAGTTCGCGCCGTCGGCCACGTCGATGGCACAGGGCATCACCGGCTTCGCGGCCGGTCGGCCTTCGCCGTCGCCGGTGGTGCGGCTGTTTTCCTTGTTGGTCGATCGTGGCGAGGTGCAGGCGCGGGTCAGCGTCGACGGCGAGGCGCTGGACTTTCAGGAGGCGACGTTTCCGGCGGCTGACAACAGCCACGCAGCGCCTGCGGCATCCGCTTCGGTGTCGTCGACGCCTGCTGGCGCGACCCGATCGGTGCCGCTGATCCGCATCGCGCACGGCCGCAGCGGCGACAAGGGCGACATGGCGAACATCGGCGTCATCGCGCGGTCGCCGGCGGCGTGGGAGGTGCTGCGGCGCGTGCTCGACGCCGGCACGGTGGCGGAGTATTTCGCGCACCTGGCCGAAGGTCGCGTGACCCGCTACGAGCTGCCGGGATTTCATGCGCTCAATTTCACGCTGGAGAACGCGCTGGGTGGCGGTGGCGTCGCTTCGCTGCGCTACGACCCGCAGGGCAAGGCTTTTGCTCAAATGCTGTTGGACCTTCCGGTGGAAGTTCCGACCGAATTGCTCGAAAGCCTCCCATGAAAACGACTGCCAATCAGACTGCCAACCAGATCGCCGCCAACGTCACGCCCATCGCCGTGGGAAAGCAGACGCCGCGCCGCCTGCGCCGCGCCGCAGAAATCCTCGCCGCCGCCCGCGAGATATTCCTCGAGAAAGGTTTCGAACGCGCGTCGGTGAGCGAAATCGCTACGCGCGTCGGCGTCGTCGAAGGGCTGGTGTACTCGTACTTTCCGACCAAGCGCGACCTGCTCAACGAGGTGCTGCGCGGCATGTACGAGCCGCTCATCAAGGACATCTCCGACGGTTTTTCTCGCATCCACGGCCTGCGTAGCCGGCTGCGGTTTCTGGTGTGGCGGCACCTCCGGGTGTACGTCGAGGAGCCGAGCCTGTCGCGCATCGTGCTGCACGAAGTGCGAACCAGCCCGGAGTACTTCAAGTCGATGCTGCACGACCTGCACGTGCGCTACACCTCGTTCCTGCTGCGCACCGTGCGCGAGGCGGTGGAAGAGGGCGAACTGCCTGCCGACACCGACGCGGAGATGGTGCGCAGCATGCTCTACGGCGGCATCGAGCATCGCATGTGGTCGCTGCTGTTCGGCCGCGGGACGATCGATGTCGAAGCAACGGCGGACCGGTACACGGCGATGCTGTTGAACGGCTTGCTGACGCCGGTGGCTTCACCTTTGGTTTCGATGGCGCCTGCTGCTGCGACGTCGGTCGCGGCTGCCGATGCCAATGCAGATGCAGATTCCGATGCGGGCGCCGCGCTGCCACGCGACGACATCGAGCGCCGGCTCGCGCGGCTCGAACGCATCGTCGCCGACGGCATGGCGCCGGTCGCCGCCGCGCCCGACGTCGCTTCCGCTCCCACACGTTCGTCGCCTCCTGCGAAGCGTCGCAAGACGTCCTCCTGATCTTCATCCCGCTGCATGACTTCCATCCACAAGCTCTTCATCGCGAACCGCGCCGAGATCGCGCTGCGCATCGTGCGCACGGCCCACCGTCTGGGCATCGAGACGGTGGTGCCCTGGCATCGGCAAGACCGCGCCGGCCCTGCGTTGGCGGCGGCGACAGAGACGGTGGAAGTGTTCGGCGAACCGCCTGTCGCGGCGTGGCTCGACGTGCAGGGCATGATCCGCGCCGCGCGCGACAGCGGCTGCGACGCGATTCATCCGGGCTATGGATTCCTCTCCGAGAACGCAGCCTTCGCGAAGGCCGTAGCGGACGCCGGCCTGACCTTCGTCGGACCGCCGGCCTCGGTGATCGAGCTGATGGGCGACAAGATCAGCGCCCGCAAATTCGCCGTGCAGCACGACGTGCCGGTCACGCCATCGGCCGATGAAGCCGACGATCCGGCCAGCTTCGCGGAACGTGCCCGCGCGGTGGGCTTTCCGCTGCTCATCAAGGGCGCGGCGGGCGGTGGCGGCAAGGGCATGCAGATCGTGCGGCGCGAAGAAGACCTGGCTGCGGCCATCGTGACCGCGCGGGGCGAGAGCCAGCGCTATTTCGGTGACGGCCGCCTGTTCGCCGAGCGCTTCGTCGAGCAGCCACGGCACATCGAAGTGCAGGTGTTCGGCGACACGCACGGGCAGGTGATCCATCTGGGCGAACGCGAGTGCTCGATCCAGCGGCGCTTCCAGAAACTGATCGAAGAGTCGCCGGCGCCCGGCCTGTCGAGCGCACTGCGCGAACGCATCTGCGGGGCGGCGGTACGGCTCGCGAGCGCGGCCGGCTACGTCAATGCCGGCACGGTCGAATGCATCGTCTCGCCCGACGGCGAGTTCTTCTTTCTCGAGATGAACACGCGGCTCCAGGTCGAGCATCCGGTGACCGAGATGGTGACCGGGCTGGACCTGGTCGAACTGCAGTTGAAAGTCGCGCAAGGCGAGCCGCTCGGCCTCGCGCAGGAGCAGGTGCGCTGGTCCGGCCACGCGATCGAGTGCCGCATCCTGGCGGAAGACGCCGACGCCGGTTTCGTGCCCGATACCGGCAGCGTCTTGCTGTTGCGCGCGCCGCAAGGGCCGGGCGTGCGCTTCGATGGCGGCGTGACCGAAGGCTCGGCGGTGACGGCGGACTTCGACTCGATGCTGGCCAAGCTCGTCGTCCACGGTGCCGACCGGCGCCTTGCGATCTCGCGCATGCGCACGGCGCTGGCCGACACCACGATGCTCGGCGTCACCATCAACAGCGACTTTCTGGGCCGCGTGCTGCATCACCCGGCGTTCGCACGCGGGGAAACCGACACCGGTTTCCTGGAGCGGCACCGTGCCGATCTGGCGCCCGTGCCTTTGACCGATTCCGAGCGTCGCGTGCTGTTGGCTGCGGCTGCCAGCGCGACACCGGATGCCGGCAAACACGCCGTGCCCGAGCCCTATGCGTCGATGGGCGCCTGGCGCAACTGAGTTTTCAAGAGACGCTTTTCATGACCACCTTTCAATTCAACAACGCGCCGGCGCAGCGTCATCGAACGAGCCTGCAGGGCGACATGGCACAGGTCGACGACGCGCCGGTGGCGATCCGCGCGGCGGGCGCAAATGCCTTCGTCGCTCAGGTTGATGGCCGCAGCGAACGGCTCTATGCCAAGGCCCATGGCGATGCGGTTTTCGTGCAGCTCAAGGGCCGCGCCTGGCGACTCGACCGCGTCGACCCGACACGCTCGACCGGTGCCACGGCCGCTGGTGCGACGGGTGCCGCGCAGGCACCGATGCCGGGCGTC
Organism: uncultured Variovorax sp.; assembly: GCA_964242015.1. Classification (GTDB taxonomy): domain Bacteria; phylum Pseudomonadota; class Gammaproteobacteria; order Burkholderiales; family Burkholderiaceae_C; genus Variovorax. The sequence continues at coordinate 29,850 of CAXTCC010000011.1, read as the reverse complement.
GTCGTGTCGTTGCACACCGCGCTCGGGCAGGCGGTGAAGCAAGGCGACCCGCTGCTCGTCATCGAAAGCATGAAGCTGCAGATGACGATCGAAGCCGCTGCCGACGGCGTGGTGACCGAGCTGCCATTCGCGGTCGGTCAGACCTTCCAGCGTGGCGCGGTGCTGGTGCGGACCGCCGCTGATGCCGTCCCTACGGCCAAAGCGACGTCAGAAGGAGCCGCCCCATGAGCCGACTCCAAAGCAACGTCGACACCGGCAGCGCAAGCTACAAGCAGAACCACGCTGCCATGACGGAGCGCGTCGAGGCGCTGCGCGCGCAAGTGCACAAGGCGCGCTTCGAGCGGCCCGAGCGCGACATCGACCGACTGCATCGCCAGAAGAAGCTCACCGTGCGCGAGCGGCTCGATCTGCTGCTCGACCCCGGCACGCCGTTTCTCGAACTCAGCACGCTCGCCGCCAACCGCGCTTACGGCGGCGAGGTGCACGGCGCCGGACAGGTGTCGGGCATCGGCATCATCAACGGACGCGAAGTCATCATCCACGCCGACGACCCGAGCATCAAGGGCGGTGCCTGGTACCCGCTGTCGGTGAAGAAGATCGTGCGCACGCTCGATATCGCCATCGAAAACCGGCTGCCGGTGATTCATCTGTGCGACAGCGCCGGCGGCTTCTTGCCACTGCAGTCGGACCTCTTTCCCGACCGCCAGGCGGCTGGCCGGATCTTTCGCAACCAGTGCACGCTGTCGAAGATGGGCGTGCCGCAGATCGCCGTGGTGCTGGGCCATTGCACGGCGGGCGGCGCCTACATTCCGGCGCTCTGCGACTACAGCGTGATCGTGCGCGGCAACGGCGGCGTGTTCCTCGGCGGACCGCCGCTGGTGAAAGCGGCCACCGGCGAAGTGGTGACGGCCGAAGCACTGGGCGGCGCCGAAATGCACACCACCGTCTCGGGCACCTGCGACTACGCAGCCGACGACGAATCGCACGCGATGGCGATCGCGCGCGACATCCTGGCGCAGACATCGCCCATCGAAAAGCAGCGCATCGACCGCATCGCGGCCGAGCCGCCGCACTACGACCCGAGCGAGCTCTACGGCATCGTGCCGACCGACTGGAAGACCGGCTTCGACATGCGCGAGGTGATCGCGCGGGTGGTCGACGGCAGCCACTTCCACGAGTACCAGCCCGGCTATGGCACCACCATGGTCTGCGGCTACGCGCGCATCTGGGGTTGCAAGGTCGGCATCCTGGCCAACAACGGCGTGCTCTTCAACGACAGCTCGTTGAAGGCCGCGCACTTCATGCAGCTGTGCGACCGCGACCGCACGCCGCTGGTCTTCCTGCAGAACATCACCGGCTACATGGTCGGCCGCGAATACGAAGAGCGCGGCATCACCAAGGACGGCGCCAAGATGATCATGACGCAGGTCGGCGTGACGGTGCCCAAGTTCACCGTGATCGTCGGCGGCTCGTTCGGCGCCGGTAACTACGGCATGTGCGGTCGCGCTTTCGACGGCCGCTTCCTGTGGATGTGGCCGCAGTCGCAGATCGCGGTGATGGGCGCCGAGCAGGCCGCCAACACGCTGGCCGACGTCAAGGTGCGGCAGCTGCTGCGCCAGGGCAACGAGCTCTCGGCCGACGAGATCGCCGCCATCCGCGACCCGGTGCTGAAAAGCTTCGAGGCGGAGAGCGATGCCTACTACTCGACCTCCGAGTTGTGGGACGACGGCATCCTCGACCCGGTCGACACGCGCAACGCCCTGGGCATGGCGATCGTCGCCTCGCTCAACGCGCCGTTCAGCGACGACCGGGGTTACGGCGTGCTGCGGCTTTGAGCCCGGCAAGCCCTATGAGCCCATTGAGTGGTCCGGCAGGAGACATCGAATGATCGCGATCGACGAGCAGTCCACCATCGGCGAGACCTTCTTTCGCGCGGCGGAGGCGTATGGCGACAAGGCCTTTCTGGCAGTGCCCGCCAATCCGTCTCGGGCCTATGCGGCGGAGGGCGCCGAGATCGGTTATCGCGCCGCGGCCGACAGCGTGACGCAGCTCATGTCGATCTACGCGCGTGCCGGCTATGGCGTCGGACACCGCATCGGCCTGCTGCTGGAAAATCGTCCCGAGCACCTGCTGCACAAGCTGGCGATGAACGCCATCGGCGTGTGCTGCGTGCCGCTCAACACCGACCATCGGCCGGGCGAGATGGCTTTCGTCATCGACCATGCGCGCATCGACCTTATCGTCTGCATCGGCGCGCTCGAAGGCCTGGTGCGGGCCGCGCTGGCCGAGGCCGTGCAGCAGCCCGTGGTGGCGGCGTTCGAAGCCATCGAAGCCGTCGAAAAGTTCGCGGCGACTTTGAAGGCGCCGAGGGAACGCGCCACGTCGACCACCCCGGATGCCCAGACGCCCGCCAGCGTGCTCTACACCTCCGGCACCACCGGCCGCCCCAAAGGCTGCGTGATGTCGCACCGCTATGAGCTGGCTTCGGGCCACTGGTATGCGACCCGCGACGGGCTCTGCACCTTCGGCAAAGGCTGCGAACGCATCTACAACCCGCTGCCGCTGTTCCACGTCAACGCATCGATCTTTTCCTTCTACTGCGCGATGCTGAAGGGCAATTGCCAGGTGCAGACCGACCGCTTCAACACCGCGCGCTGGTGGACCGAAGTGCGCGAGTCGCGAGCGACCGTCGTGCATTACCTGGGTGTCGTGGTGCCGATGCTGCTGGGCCAACCGGAGAGTCCGATGGACCGCGAGCACAGCGTGCGCTTCGCCATCGGCGCGGGTGTCGAGCCGCAACGGCATGCGGCCTTCGAGGCGCGCTTCGGCTTTCCGCTGCTGGAGATCTGGGGCATGACCGAGATGGTGCGCGCCATGATCGACAACCACCCGCCGCGTCAGGTCGGCACGCGGGCCTTCGGTCGTGCGCAGCCGGGCGTCGAGGTGCGTCTGGTCGACGATGCCGATGTCGACGTACCGGACGGCGCCGATGGCGAGATGGTCATCCGCCATTCGGCAGAGACGCCGCGCAAGGACTTCTTCAGCGGTTACCTCGACGACGCGGCCGCCACCGAACAATCGTGGCGTGGCGGCTGGTTCCACACCGGCGACATCGTCATGCGCACGCCCGACGGCATGCTGCACTTCGTCGACCGGCGCAAGAACATCATCCGGCGTTCCGGCGAGAACATCGCCGCCGCCGAGGTCGAGGCCTTGTTGCAGACGCATCCGCTGGTCGACCAGGTGGCGGTGCTCGCGTTGCCGGACGACATCCGCGAAGAAGAGGTGCTGGCCTGCATCGTGTTGCGTGCCGATGCGGTGCAACGAGACGAGGAGGGCAATGTCGGCGCGGCCGTGCGCACGCTGTTCGACTTCTGCCATTCGAAGCTGGCCTATTACAAGGCGCCCGGCTGGGTCTGGGTGACCGACAGCATTCCGACGACGGCGACGCAAAAGATCCAGAAGCACCAGATCTTTCCGTCGGGCGTCGATCCGCGAACGCTGGCCGGCATGCGCGATCTGCGCGCCCTGAAGCGGCGCGACGCAGCGCCTTCCAACGAACGAAAGTAATCGGTTCCGCAGCGGACCGACCGAGGAGAAAAAAGCATGGGCTGGTTGTACGAAGACTTCGAACCGGGCCGCGTCATCGAGACGCCGGGCCGCACCCTCACCGAAGCCGATGTCGGCGCCTTCGCCGGGCTGACCAGCGACTTCAATCCGCTGCACACCGACGAGGTCTTCGCGCAGGAGGCCGGCTTCGGCGGCCGCATCGCGCACGGGCCGATGGTGCTCGGCATGGCCTTCGGCCTGGGTGCGCGGGCCGGGCTGTTCGACGAAACCGTGCTCGGATTGCTCGGCGTGCAGTGGACCTTCGAAGCGCCGGTGCGCGCCGGCGACACCTTGCGAGCGTCGATCGTGGTGGTCGAGATGCGGACGACGCGCAAGCCCGATCGCGGCATCGTCAGCCTGCGCTTCGACCTGCGCAACCAGGACCGTTTGCAGGTGCAGACCGGTCACTGCCAGATCATGTTCAAGCGCCGCGCCGTGGCGACGACTGCTTAAATCGAAGGACACACGCCATGCCGCTGCCCCGCCTGTTCCAGAACGCCTTGTCGATTCCCGCCATCGGCTCGCCGATGTTCCTGGTGTCGTTTCCACCGCTGGTCACCGCGCTGTGCAAGGCCGGTGTGGTGGGCACATTCCCGCACGTCAACGCGCGCCCGACATCGCAACTCGACGAGTGGCTGACGACCATCGAGCGCGACCTGGCAGCCCATCGTGAAGCGCACCCGGACGCGGTGATCGCGCCGCACGGCATCAACATGATCGTGCACCGCACCAACCCGCGCTTCGAGCCTGACATGGAAGTGGTGGTGGCGCACAAGGTGCCTTTCGTCATCACCTGCCTCGGCAATCCGGCGCCGGTGGTCGACGCGGTGCATGCCTATGGCGGCACCGTGTTCTGCGATGTGACCAGCGCCGACCACGCGCGCAAGTCGATGCGGGCCGGTGTCGACGGCTTGATCTGCGTCGGCTCCGGCGCGGGCGGCCACGCGTCGAGCCAGAGCGGCTTTTCGATGGTGCGTGAGATCCGCGAGTTCTGGGACGGCTGCCTGGTGCTCGGCGGCGGCATCAACGATGGCTTTCAAATTCGCGCAGCCGAGGTGCTGGGCGCCGATCTCGCGTACATGGGCACGCGCTTCCTGGCCACGCGCGAGTCGCAGGCGCAAGACGAATACAAGCAGATGGTGGTCGATGCGGGCGTGGCCGACCTGGTCTATACCGATCGGCTTTCCGGCGTGCATGCGAATTTTCTGCGTGCTTCCATCGAGCGCTATGGCATCGACGTCGCGACCTTGCCACCGAAAGCGCCCGACATGGGATCGCTGGTGGATACGGAAGCACGCCTCTGGAAGGACCTGTGGAGCGCAGGGCAGGGCGTGGCGACCATCCACGACGTGCCGAGCGTGGCCGAACTGGTCGAACGCATCGCCGGAGAGTACCGTTCGGCATGTGCTGTGCCGCCGAGCCCGGCCGTTCGGAACCGCTGAGCCTGGACCGCCGCATGTCCCGTCGACTGTCCAGCCGAATCGATGTACCGCCGATCGACTTCTGGTTCGACTTCGCGTCGCCCTATGGCTACTTCATGTCGCAGAAGATCGACGCACTGGCCGCACGTCATGGCCGCAGCGTGCGATGGCGGCCGGTGCTGCTGTTCGCGGTGCTGCGCGAGCTCGCGCTGCCGGCGCCGCTCGGCAACGTTATCAAGCGCGACTACATGCGGCACGATTTCGAACGCTCGGCCCGCTTTCTCGGCGTGCCGTATCGGATGCCCGCCGGATTCCCGGTGGTGACGCAGCATGCGGCGCGGGCCTTCTATCTGATCGACAGCCTCGGCGTCGGTGGGCCGGCGATGTCGGCGCGTTTCGCACGCGGCGTCATGCGCGACCACTTCGTCGACGGCGCTCCCATCGGCGACATCGAATGGATCGCAGCGCGCGTCGTGCGCGAGGCGCCTGCGCTCGGCGATGCACCGCAGGTCGTCGCCTCGTTGCAAAGCGCGACGGCGAAGGCTGCGTTGGCGGCAGCGGTCGATGCGGCGATCGCACAGCGCGTCTTCGGTTCGCCGTTCGTCGTCATCGACGGCGAACCGTTCTTCGGCGTCGACCGGCTGCCGCAAATCGAAGCCATGCTGGCCGGCGAACTCAAGCCGGCGTGAAGGAAGAAACCATGTCCGCAGAGCCCGTTCTCATCCATCGCGACGGCGCCGTCGGCGTGATGACGTTCAACCGGCCCGACGCGCTCAACACGCTCGACATCCCGATGCTGCTGGCGCTCGAACGGGCGCTGAACGGGCTCGAAGCCGACGAGGCGGTGCGCGCCATCGTCGT
>CAXTCC010000011.1:5683-23859 GCA_964242015.1 uncultured Variovorax sp. | reverse complement strand
TCGCAGCGGCTGATGCGCCAACTGCCCGCGTGCCAGGCCAAGCTGCTGATGTTCACCGGCGACCCCATCGAAGCGAGCGAGGCGCTGTCGCTCGGGCTGGTCAACCGCGTGGTGCCGCGCGAGGCGCTGATGGCGGAGACGATGAAGCTCGCCCATCGCATCGCAGGCAACGCGCCGGTCGCGCTGCGCATGCTGAAGAAGTCGATGCTGCACGGCATCGACATGCCGATGGAAGCCGCGCTGGAATACGAGCGCGCCATGATCGGCCTGGTGTTCGACAGCGACGACGCGCATGAAGGCTGCAGCGCCTTCGTCGAGAAGCGGCAACCGCATTTCGTCGGGCGCTGAAACAGCTGAGACAAGACGGAGGCAGGGCAACAGGGCAGGCCACCATGGCGCTCGGCGCGCCGACCATCTGGATGATGATCCACCAGTCGCTGACGAGCGGGTGCCGGTCTCGCCGGATGGAGGCTCGCCGGGCGGGTACGGCCAAAGTAATAGAGCCCCCGGTGACAGCAACACTCCCAAAGTTGGGTTGTGCCGGCCGGTCGAGACGATCAATATCTGACACCAAACTTACCGGAGGTAGCGTGTCGATACAGACCTCTTCCGAAAACGGGAACACGTCGGCCACTTCTGCAGCCGTGCTGGCAGACCCGATGACGGTGTTTCTCGATGCGCACTACCGCAGTCTGCCGCCGAGCCGCGGTACCAAACGCTTCAATGCCGGCGAGCATGCATGGTTGGCCAGCCGGGGGGCCGATCTTGCATGCGCCAACCTGAAAAAGAGCGCCTCGGGCATCCAGGTCGACGCACGCATCTTTTCGTCGATCGCACGGCGAGACAAGCAGCAGCAATTGCAATACGGTGAATTGGTCGCACTCTCCGGCGACTTCTACGAGTCGCCCGACGCGCTGTTCGACGAAAAGCCTTCGCCGCTGCCCTGGCTCTGGGAAGCGAACGATCTGTCGGACCTCCGCGCCATCTTCGCGAAAGAGTTGAAGTGGATCGAAGACCGTCTGCAGCAGCAGGGCGGCAAAGCGCCGTATCCGGACGACAACATCCGCATGGCCTGGAACGCCAAGTCGTATGTCGAGCTGGCCTTGCGCAATGTCGATCATTTCGGATGGCACAACATCGTCGCCTACTGCCGCTATCACACCGAAGCGATGGCACTCGCAGCGTCAGCGGACGGCCGCGAGAACGAGAATTTTCGGAGGGCGCTCTACACCAACGCTTTCGCAGACCATTTTCTGACCGATGGCTTTGCCGCCGGGCATGTGCGCGTGCCGCGTGCCGAGATCTGCGATTGGGCCGCTTCACAAGGCCTGAACGACAAGGTTGCCGGCGCGTTGTCGAAGCTGCTGCACGACCAGGACGGTCATGTCGATGTGCACTCGCTGCATGGCGAGCACGAGGAGGGCGCCCGCGATTCGAGTGATGGCTTGCAGGTGATGAATTCGGAGGGAGACGCCTGGCACACCTACTGCGATGGGCAGCTGTTTCTTGATGGATCGGAGAAGTCGCCAGCGGTGGATCGTGCGGTGAAAGCGGTGGCCGACTCCGTGACCGAATTGCTCTTCGCATGGAAGCGCCGACAATTCCCGAAGAACCTCTATGCGGCGACGAAACGTGTGCCGTTTCCGCACCCGAGGGCGCCGACGTTGACGCAGAAGTTTGCCGCGGACATGCCGGACAGCGACTTCGAAGCGCTCTGGAAAAGCGTGCAGTGGTACGCCAAAGTTCCATGGATATCCGGACTGCAGCCGAAGCACCTGCGCAGCCTTTTCAGTGCCCTGCCCGCCATCATGGAGAGGTTTCGCGAGAACGTCGCAGCCGAGGCAGCGCAACTCGACATCGGCCGACGGATCGCTCCCGCCTACATCGATGCGTACAAGCGCATCGCATGAATGGCATCGCATGAATGGCATCGGATGAATCGGCAGCCATGAAGCGTCGGGATTCCACATGAACATCCGCGACGCCATCGACTCCAATTTTCGCCTGCTGGACGCAGACTGGCCGCGCATTCGGGCACTTGATGTTGCAGAGCGCACTGCGGCGCGCTACGTCGTGGTGCGGCGCAAGATCGCAGTGGACATGCAGCCCAACTACTACGTGCTGGATACCACCGAAGTGCGCGAGAAACTCAGGAAGTCGCAAGGTTCCAGCACCATCGCCGCATTGAATCTGTATGCGGAAAAAGTCAGCGTTGCCGTCGCGCTGACGGCTGCACGCTTCAGCGAGACCGCATGGCAAGTCGTGATGGTCGGGCAGGTGCCGGTCGGCGTTCTCGCGCCGGCACCTGCACATCGAGGCGGACAGCTCCCGGGCCGCGCGTCCAGCCCGGCTGCGACGGTGGGCGCCATGCCCACTGGCCGTGCCTTGCAACGCGTGCGCACCCGCGGGCCTTCGCCCGCATCGACGCCTGCCGTGTCGCGCGAACTGAGCGCGGAATGGCCGGAGTCGATCGATGCAGGCTCCAGGGTTGCGTTGTTGGTGTCGCTCGAATTGCCCGGCACGTCGGGCCCCGGTGCCGCGCCACTGACGGCCACGCTCGGCACTCGCATCGACATCGTTGTGCGCCCGCAGGTCGGCGTCATCCTCGATGGCACGAACACCGGCACGCTGGTGGTGAGCGATCCGCAAGACGCCGCACCTTTGATGTTCCGCTTCAAGGCGGGCAGCGTGGGAGATGGCTCGGTGCGGATCTACGCGTATAGCGGCGGTTATTCGGTGGCGTCGATGGACTTGCGCACGGCCATTGTCGAGCGCGGGGGCGACGCGGCGCCAGCGGTGAAAGCGGTCCCGTTCGCGCAAGTCCACGCCACGGTTCCGGCCGAGCCCAGGACCCAGCCGGACCTCTCGTTGCTCATCACTGAAACAGGCACCGAAATCGGCATTCGCCTGCAGTCGAACGACCGCGAGTTCGACGGCACGACCTATCCTCCCGTGAAGCTCGCGATCAGTTCGCGCGACTACTTCGCCGACTTCTGCCGCAACATCGAGAACCTGGCCGTCGACTCGGAGAACGACCGCAAGACTTCGGCTCGGAAGCTCGGCTTGTGGGGCGCCGGCATGATCGAGCGGCTGCTGCCGCCCGAACTGCGGACCACGCTCTGGACGCTGAAAGATCGCATCGGCTCGGTGCAGATCACCTCCGACGAAGCATGGATTCCGTGGGAGGTCTGTCGCCTCGTCGGCACGGCCGCCGACGGCGCCAAGGTCGAAGGTCCGTTTCTCGCCGAGGCGTTCTGCGTCACGCGCTGGCTGCATGGTGTCGCGCCGCCGCCGCGCTTCAGGTTCGGCGAATGGGCATTGGTCGTTCCCAGGGACTCCCGCTTGCCGAGCGCGGCCGCTGAAGAAAGCTTCGTGCTTTCGATGGCCAACGAGCGTCGCAAAGTCACGCAAGTGGCGGCCAATTTCTGCGATCTCACGGAGGCGATGGAGTCCGAGGTCTATCACGCCTGGCATTTTTGCGGGCATGCCAACGCGGGAGAGGGCGGCGACGGGGACAAGGCCGCCATCGCGCTGGACGACCGTGACACGATGACGGCCGACCTGTTTTCGGGAACGGTCGAGAACGCCCTGCGCACGCGACCTTTCATCTTCTTCAACGCCTGCCAGAGTGCGCGCGGCGGACTGTCTTTGACGGGTGTCGGCGGCTGGGCACATCGCTTTCTCAAGCCCGCTTCGTCGCAATACGCCGCCAGTGCTTTTCTCGGCTCGTACTGGTCGGTCTACGACACGGCAGCGCTTCAGTTCAGCAAGGCGCTCTACGAGGGCTTGATGAACGGCGGAAAGCAGATCGGCCAGGCTGTTCGCGATGCACGGCTCGCCGTGCGCACGCCGGCAGATCCGCTGACCTGGCTGGCTTACACCGTGTACGCCGATCCTCTTGCAACGGTAGATGGAGGGTGACATGACATCGACTGCCCTGAAAGACGCGCCCGGCCTGGCCGTTGCGCTGCCGGAATCGGCCTTGAACATGGTGCCGCTGGGCATTGCGAAAGTCGATCGAGCGCAGCGGCTGACCTATGCGAACAAGCGGATGTTGCAGATGGCCGGGCTGCCGGGTTGGGAGGGCTACACGCTGGCCGATGTGTTCGCGGAAGAAGACCTTGCCCGGGTACGCGAGGGGCTCCGGAGCCGGTTCGAGGAGCGCGTTGCCAGCGAATACCGCGTCGACCTGAAGCGCGAAGACAACGGCAAGCTCGTCCCGGTCAGCATCACGGCGTTTCCCGAAACCAATGAGGCCAACGAAGTGGTGGGCACGCTGGCCCTGGTGCGCGACCTGACGATCGAGATGGCGCAAAAAGAGATGTATCGCCTGGTCGAAAAGGAGTCGAACAGCGAGCGGCTGCTCGACGCCATCGTGGCATCGCTGCGGCCGCTCGTGCCGTTCGACCGCGTGTCTGTTGTCCGGCTCAATGAAGAGCGCACGCATTTGCGAACGATCTACGACCAGTTCATCGGTCGTGAAGCGCCACCGGCAACGTTCAGGTGGTGGCGAATCCATCCGTCCGTCAAGGACATCCTGAACAGCAGGAAGTCGCTGGTCATCAACGATTTGCCGCACTGGTATCGAGAGCCTTCCCGAAAGCCGATGCTCGAGGACCCCATCGTCAAGGATTTTCTCAAGCTGGGCTTCGTCTCCACGATGAGCTTGCCGGTAAGCCAGAACGACATGCAGGTGGCCAGCATCGTGCTGTATCGATACGAGAAAAGCGGCCCGTTCAATGATGCCGAACTCGAGATCGCCGACGAGCTGCCGCTCGCAGAAGCGGTGAGTGTCGCACTGCGCAGCGATACGGAGAGCAACCTCAATTTTCTGATCGAACTCATCATGCAGACATCGTCGGCGCATCGATCGGTGAAGACCGTAGCGCAGGCGATCGTCGACCGGATTTCCGAACATTACGGCTGGCCGTACGTTTCGATCTATCAGGTGTACGAGCACCGTCGGCAATTCCGGCTGATTGCCGAACGCGCGCTCAAAGACGGCTTGCAACTTCCGAAAGAACAAGACAGCACCTTTTCGATCGACGAAGGCGTCATCGGCCACGTCTATCGCACCCGGAAAGGCGTGACCATCGCAGACATCACCAAGTCGGACGCTTTTCGAAGAACCTACGTGGCACGCGAAGGCATCGACACGCGTTCCGAGTTGTGCGTGCCGGTCGGCAAGGACGCGCGCTGGCTGCTGAACGTCGAAGACAACCAGACGGACGCTTTCGCGCCCCAGGAAAGACGCGATCTCGAATCGATCGCTGCCGGTCTCGGTTCGTTGCTGCAGCGAACGCTGGATTACCAATACCGCACCGCCGTCGTGGAGCGCGCCAATGACGCCATCATCCTCACGGACATCGATGGGGCGATTCGCGAGATCAATCCGGCCACGTGCGACTTGCTGGACATGACCAAAGAGCGCGTCGTAGGCAGACCGATCGAAGATTTCTTTGCGGACGCGGAGCAGGCGAGGGTGTTGCTGGAGGGTGGCGACTTTCCGAATCACGAGGCACTCATGCAGCGTGGCGCAGATGCCGCCGGAGACGCGGAGCAACAAGTCAAGGTGTTGCTTTCGGTGGCCACGTTGCCCGAAGAAGCCGGCGGCAAGATATTCGTTGCAAGCGATATGACCCAACTCCAGCGGATCAGGCAACTCGAGCTGGCACAAGATCTCTATCGCGAGGTCACCGGTCAGATCAAGACGCCGATGGCGCTGGCGATCGCATGGTTGCGTCGCTCCGCGCATGGCAGATCGACCGAAGGACACACGGGTGCGGACGAACTGACCCACAAGGTCATTCAGCAACTGCAAAAGGCGGAGCTGACGCTGGACCGACTGATGCTGGTCGAACGGCGCGACGGCGACGAAATCCGTCACGAGGTGCTGCTGTCGGTCAACGACATGCTCGACAGCATCGTGCGCGACATGCCCATCCGCGAGCGCGAAGTGGTCATCGTGACGCGGTTGCCGCACGACGATGCCTACGTTCGCGCCGATGCGTACGAGCTGCGCTATTGCCTGCAGACCGTGCTGTCGTATCTGCTGCGCCTGACTGCGGAGGACGATCTCATCGAGATGAACGCAAACCGAAGCAACGGCCGCATCACGTTCAGCGTTTGTGGTCACGCCACGGCGCTCGAAGCCGTCGACGACATAGACACCGAGTGTCGGACCGGCCAGGTGCGTGCCGAGCTGTCGCTGGGGAAATCGACCCTGACGCGGCTGGCCGAAAGAAATCACGGAGAGTTCGCGGAGATCGCGAGCGGGCTGAGCGGGCACGTGACCTTCGTTTTCTCGTTTCCTGATGCGCGCAAAGGAGCATGGTCATGAACCGGATACTCATCGCCAACCCGAGCATGGACATGGTCGACGTGATTCGCGAATTGCTCGAAGAAAGACTCGATGCCGGCAATGCGCTCGCATTCGACTACGCGCGCAACAGGAGCGCGGCGCAGCAGGCGCTGCGAATGGAAGCGCACCGGATGCTGATCACCGAGCTCGACCTGGCAGAAAACAAAACGAGCAGCGTGGCAAGAGAGGGTGGCTTGGAACTGGCTCGGCAGGCTCTCGCGGACTTTCCCGATCTGGCGCTCGTGATCGTCGCGCCGTACACGACGCCGGAGATATCGGAGCGCGTGGCCGCGATGAGCAATGCGGCGCTCGTCCTGCAGGGACCTGACTTCGAAGACGACCTGGTCGACCAGGTCCGCATCGGACTGGCAGCTTCCGGCCGAGTCGAACCTCGGGCGGCCCACGCCGAGGGCACGGGTACGCTGAATCCAGCGACGCCGATCCTGGTCGACCGTGCGGCAGAACCTGTCAGCTTCGTCATCGAAATATCGTTGCGTGAGGGTGGCGATTGCGACTACCACGCAAAATCCGAGGGAGGACGGGTGCCTTTCCGGAGCGACCTGAAGTTCGCGGTGAAGCGTGAAGATCTTCAGGAGTTGGTTGCTTTGACTGCCAAGCTGGTGGATTCCCCGTCGTGGGCACGGGAATATGAGGCGCTGGGCGACCGCTTGCGCAACGTGCTGCTGGAAGGCGACATCGAAGTGATCAAGGACGTTGCACGCCTCAGCGACAGAATGTCGACCGCAAAGCCAGGCTCGCAGCCGAAGATCTGCTTCATCGTCGAGAAAGGTCTCTATCCGATTGCCCTGGAAGCGCTGCGCGGCAAGGAGAGTCCGACGATGACCCATTACTGGTTGCAGAAGTCGTTGGTCTGGCGGCAGCTGGCGGTCAGAACGCCTCAGTTCCCACTCTTTCATGACCCGGAAACGCGGGAGGGCCCGATCAATTGCCTGGTGGTCGAGGCGGACACGTCGGGCATGGTCAAGCAATGGAACGACCTGCAGTTCGAGTCGATTCCCGGCGTCAAGCAGGAAGCCGACTGGCTGGTCGATCATCTGCGCACCCAGTCGAATGTTCGCGTCGGCAAGATCGGACGGATCTGGTGCGATGGCGGCAAGGTCTTCACATCGGTGTCTGCGGGCACTCGGTCGGCACCCGCCGAGGCCTGCGACGGTTCCTTCAGGGATGCGATGAGCGCGATGCTCATGGACGACGAGCCGTGGCACCTGGTGCATTACGCAGGACATTCGCACTATGACGCCGACGACGACTTCGGCTACGTGCTGCTGCCGGGTCGCACCCAGGCAGTGCTGCACGAGCCTGACTACGTAGGGACCACCGACTTCGCGAGGTGGCTGTCGAGGACGCGATTCGTCTACATGAGCAGCTGTCGCGGTTCGTCGCAGGACTTCGTCTTCAACCTTTGCCTTCATGGCGTGCCGGCACTCGCCGGATTTCGCTGGAACATCGAAGACACCATGGCGGGCGAACACTCGAAGACGTTCTATGAAAACCTGTTCAAGCGCCGGTCCATCGACGATGCGTTGCATCAGACCTGGAACTACATGTTCGGTCGCTATCGCAAGAACAGGGTTTGGGCCGCCACGCAGCTGGTGATGCAGTACGCGGCCTGAGGCTGCTTCATCGCCCCCCCTAAAACAATACAATGTATAGTATGTTAAATGATGGATCCGAGATTCTGCGATTTGCCCGTGGTCTATCTTATCGGGAATCATCGGATTGACCAACCGCGGCCAGACTCGGATCATGGCCAATGGTCCGACTGGTTGCGATCTTTCTGAGTGCCCTTTTCATGGGCGGCCTGGTCTATGTCTTCGGCCCCGTCGTGTTGGTGCTCCTGCCTTTGATCGTCGTCGCCATCCTGTTCGTCGAAACGCAGAGCCGGCAACAGACTCGCGAAAAGCCACAGGAATCTGAAGCCTCCACGACATCGACAAAACGCTAAGCAGACGAGGCTCAGGCGTCGGCAGGTCCGGCTGGTGGCCGGCTCTCTTGCCGCGCGATCCAGAAGCGGCATCGCTGGGTCAGAAGCCAGACCGCTTCAGCTCGGCTCACGACTCTGCGTTTCAATGAGATTCGGCAGACTCGTTCTTCCCAGAGAAACAAGTCAGCGTGGTAATGCGTATCGCCCAACCTCACGAAGTCAGCCGTGACGCTGATCGACCAATGCGGCGCATCGACGACGGGCGATGCCGTTTCGGCGCTGAGGTCCTCTGTAAACATTGGGCAGTTTTTGCTTGGTCCACAGGCAAGGCACCGATCTTATAAAGACTACCAAAGTATTACAAGTGAGAGCGTCGGGGTTCAGTGCTGCATGCGTCGAGGGTTCCACCAGCTCGGCAGGCTTGCTCTATCCGCGCGGTCGACGCAAGCGAATCGGACCCCCTGCAGACTCGGCATCGACAACCGCGGCGCCACGCGTCACTTTCAACAGGCCCTGCCCGCTCAGTGCCGCCGCAACGCGACGGATTTGCGGCATCAAGGCGCGCCAGGCAACCTCGTCGTGCGGCGCAAGTGCGCGCGCTACATCCGATGGACAGATCGAACTGTCGATCGCACGGGACGCGAGAAGCGTGTGAATGGTCTTTGCAATTTCGTCGTTCGACATCTGAGACTAATTGCGATAACTCGGTGTCTCATAGCGAGCCCGGGCGACGACTTCGAGTGAAGCCACGCGGGCACGCTCAATCAACAGTGGTTTCTTCCACTCGTTGGCGACCCTGTTTCGCTCCGCGGCAATTTTTCGAACGAGCAACTTCGTTCCAATGGCAAGCACGATCGGCCAGCACAGCAGCAATGCCGGGCCGACTTCGCCGACCAGGCGCGTCACGCCATAGCCGCTCGCCGACGCCACGATCACGGCGGCAAGCGGCAACAGGCCAATGACGAAAACGATCGCCCAGCCTTTCAGCCCGATGGAAGTCGCCGTGTAATGCGGCAGAGTGCCTGACCAGGACTCGGCGTCGTCGAACGCGGCGCTTCGATCGAGTGACGATCGGTCGGAAACCGCCCGTCGAGCGCGCTCGACGGATCGAGAGCTCACCCGAGGCCGCCTTTTGATCACGAATCGTTTCATGGCTTTCATCCTCAAGATCCAGAGTGCCAGCAGCTTTCACCCGTACAGTGCCTTCGCCTCGAGCTCATAGGCGGGATAGGACGCCTTCATCACCGCCCCGTTCAGGATCATCTCTGCCACCAGCGAACGCGATGCTCGCGCGCCATCGTAGACCCGGGTGCGTATCCAGACCGACTCGGTGCGCGCGCTCTCGCTGAGGGCCACGATCTCGCGCTCCAGCTCGTAGTCCTGATCGACGAAGAGCGGCCCGGCGATCAGCCGGATCTGCTGCCCAGCGAACAGCCCGACCGCCGGCTTGCGGCCGCTCAAGCCGGACTCTCCCGACGTGCTGCCGAGGAGCACGCTGATCATTTCCATCGGGATGATGGCGCGGCCCCACGGGGATGCGGCGCCCTGTTCGCGCGTGTACCAGGCACACGGTTCGGTGATGACCTCGAGCTTGTCGGCCAGCGTGAACGGATAGTGGTCGCCCATGTGCTGGTCGAAACCCATGCGGACTTTCTCGGTCACGGCACCACGTTGCCCGACCTTCAGATCCCGATTGATGACCAGCGCAGTGGCAGGTCGCAGCCTGGCGATGCGTTGGTCGATCTCATGCGGCATGGTGCCCGCGTCGCCGATCGAAGCGGTGCCCACGAGGACCGGCGTCCCATCGCGCTTCTCTGCGTGGATGCGCACGAAGCGGGCCGATGCTGCTTCTTCGGACGACGCCGGCAGGTCGACGAAGGCTCGCACCTCTTCGCCTTCGACCACCATGTTCTGGTAGTGCGCGCTGATGCAGCCGGTCTCGAACCATGCCTGGCCGAACACGCGGAAAAGCAATGGATCGAACTGGCTGAAATGCGTCGGCCCTTCGATCGGCCCGGCACGCAACCCCAGGCCCTCGGCCATGGCGTCGTCGTGAATGGACTTGTGGCCATCGTACTTTTGATCGGCCAGCATCTGGCGCGGCTTGCGCAGTGCGCCGCAGAGAGCGGCAGCTTGGGTGAATGGCGCGGTCATCGAGTCTCCAATGCGTTTGACGGCATGGTAATTCGTCCCTGCTCAAAACACCTTGCCGGGATTCAAGACATTGTGCGGGTCCAGCGCCGCCTTGATCCGCTGCATCAGCGCGATCTCTTCAGCCGAACGCGTGAAGGACAGAAATGGCTTCTTGACCAGCCCGATGCCGTGCTCCGCCGAGATCGTGCCGCCCAGGCTGCGTACCAGCTCGTAGACCAGCCCATCGACTTCTGCATGCGGCTGGTCGGCCCCGGCGGAAGGCACGTTGACGACGACATGCAGATTGCTGTCGCCGATATGCCCATAGCAAAGCACGTGCGCATCGGGCCACCGCGCCTTGACTTCGCGCTGCACGCGCGCCACGGCGTCGCCCATTGCCGTGGTCGGCAGGCCGATGTCGAAACCGATCACCGGACCCAGCACCTTCGGATATTCCGACACGCTGTCGCGAAGTGCCCAGAGTTCTTTCGCATCGCGTTCCGATGCGCCGATGACCACGTCGGTCAGCGCGCCCTCCTCCAGCAGCGTCGACAGGCAAGCCTCCAGATGCGCCGATTCACCCTCTTCGCGAAAACCGCTGGCCTCGATGAGCACGTACACACCATGTGCTTCGGCGAAGGGTTTGCGCAATTGCGGCAAGCCGTTCGTCATGCAATCGACGAAGCTCGGCCACATGACTTCGAAGGCTGAAAGAGACGGGCCGAGCTTGGCGCGTGCGGTCTTCATCAAGGTCAGCACGGCGTCGTAGTCAGGGCAGCCGCACAGCGCGGTCGCGACCGAGATCGGCTTGGCCTGCAGACGCAACACGACGCGCGTGATGATGCCGAGCGTCCCTTCGGAGCCGATGAACAACTGCTTCAGGTCGTAGCCCGCGTTGTTCTTGATCATCTTGTTGAGCGAGGAGACGATGGTGCCGTCGGGCAGCACGTATTCGAGACCGAGCACCTGGTCGCGTGCCATGCCGTAGCGGATGACGCGGTTGCCACCGGCATTGGTGGAGAGGTTGCCACCGATGCTGCACGAGCCGCGCGCGCCGAGGTCCAGCGGAAAGTACAGGCCGGCCTGTTCCGCTGCATCCTGTATCTCCGAGAGGCGCGTGCCGGCGAGCACGGTCATGGTCCCCATCACCGTGTCGATCTCTTCGATGCCGCTCATGCGGTCCAGCGACATCGCCACGCCTCCGGCGACGGGTTGCGCACCGCCTGCCAGACCGGTCAAGCCGCCTTGTGGCACGAGCGCGATGCGCTTCTCGTGGCACAGCGCCATCGCGATCGAGACGTCCTGCGTCGTCCGCGGCCGCACCAGCGCTAGCGGCTGCACCGGCGCGAGGCCGCTCCAGTCGTGCCAGTACTTCGGCTCGATCGCCTCGCCGAAGACAACCGTGTTGGCGGGCAGCGCCGATTCGAGTTCGAGTTCGAAAGTGGTGGCCATGGTGTTCAGACTGTTTCGGTGGATGCAGGCACGGGCGGCCAGGCGATGGAGGGGTCGGCCGGTGGCACGGACGCGAGCAGCAACCGCGTGTACGCATGCTGAGGGTTGGCGAAGACCTCGTCGG
Source organism: uncultured Variovorax sp. (assembly GCA_964242015.1). GTDB lineage: Bacteria > Pseudomonadota > Gammaproteobacteria > Burkholderiales > Burkholderiaceae_C > Variovorax. The sequence goes on along the minus strand of CAXTCC010000011.1, from coordinate 11,844 downwards.
TCCGGCCCTCTTCCACGATCTTGCCGGACTGCATGACGATGACGCGCGAGCACAGATAGCGCACCACGGACAGGTCGTGCGAGATCAGCAGCAACGCGATGCCATGCTCGCGCCCGAGTTCGAGCAGCAGGTTGAGGATCTGCGCCTGGATCGACACGTCGAGGCCCGACACGATCTCGTCGGCCACCACCAGCCGCGGCATCACGCACAACGCGCGGCCGATGTTTACCCGCTGTTTCTGGCCGCCCGACAGCTGGCTGGGAAAGCGCTCCAGCGCGTCCGACGCCAGGCCGACGTCCTGCAGCAACTGCGATGCACGCGCCTCCCGCGGCAGCCGTTGCAACGCACCGGGAATGTGGTCGACCTCGTAGGCCTGCGTCAGCAATCGAAAGACACTGCGCCGCGGGTTGAGCGCCGAATGCGGGTCCTGAAAGATCATCTGCACATGCTCGCGGGTCAGGCGCTGCACGGTCGACGCCGCCTTGGCGCGGTCTTGCCCTTCGATCAGCAGCTCGCCGCTCGTGATGTTCTCTGCACCGACGATCAGCCGCGCGACGGAGGTCTTGCCGCTGCCGCTTTCGCCGACGATGCCGACGAACTCGCCGGGCTGCACTTTCAGCGATACGCGGCTCACCGCATCGGTGTGGACCTGGTGCTGCCCGAGCAAGCCGCGGCGCGCGGTGTAGCGCAGCGTGACGTCGCGCAGCTCGACGATCGGGTGGGCTGCGGCATCGCCCCGCGGTGCGATCCAACCAGCGCCATCGGTGACGGTGGTGGAAGCGAGGGCGATCGCGTGCGGCGCCACTTCGCAGGTTTCGGCACAACGAACCCAATGGCCGGGCGATGACTCCCGCAGCGCGCGCACCCCGGCTTCGCACCTCGCGTTGCGCGTCGGGCAGCGCGCCGCGAACCGGCAACCGCCCAGCCTTGCCAAAGCCGACAACCCCGGCATCTGGCCGCCGAGCATCGGCAGCACGCGCTGGACGCCGTGCACGTCGGGCGTTGCATCGTGCAAAGCCCACGTGTACGGATGACGCGGCTCGCGCAGCACGTCCGCCGCCGGTCCGTACTCGACTTGTTCGCCGGCGTACAGCACCGCGATGTCGTCGCACACGTGGGCGGCCAAACGCAGGTCGTGCGTGATGAGGATCACCGCGGTCTCGTGCTGGCGCTGCTGCTCGGCGAGCAGCGAAAGGATGTGCGCCTGGCTCACGACATCCAGCGCCGTGGTGGGCTCGTCGGCGATGATGAGCGAAGGATTGGCCGCGAACGCCATGGCGATCAACACGCGCTGGCACTGGCCGCCCGACAATTCATGCGGGTAGCGCCGCACCATTTGTTCGGGATTGGGCAGCTTGACCGACGCCAGCTGCGCGACGATCAGATCCTTGCGCCGACCGGCGGCGATGCCGAGCAGCATCAGGTGCTCGTCGAAGGTCTGTCCGATGGTCAGCACCGGATTGAGCGCCGTCAGCGGCTCTTGCGGAATGAAGGCGATGCGCCGGCCCAGCAGTCCGCGCCATTCGCGCGCGTCGAGCGACAACAGGTTCTGGCCGTCGAACTCGATGCGGCCCTTGGTTACTTCGAAACCCGGCGGCGTGTGCCCCGCGATCAGGCGGCCGATCATGCTTTTGCCGGCGCCCGATTCACCGACCAGGCCAAGCACCTTGCCGCGCTCCACCGACAGCGTGATGTCGCGCAGCAGGTCCACGGGCTGGCCTTCCACCCGCGTGGTCAGGCTCAGGTTGGAGATCGACAGCATCGTCATTCGCCCCGTGTGCGCAAGCGCGGATCGAGCGCGACGCGGATGCCGTCGCCGAGCAGGTTGCAGCCGAGCACGGTGACGATGATGCAGGCCACCGGCACCAGCATCACCCACGCGGCGCTCTGCATGTCGCTGCGCGCGTCGGCCAGCATCTGGCCCCAGGTCGTGATGTCCGGCGGCACGGAGAGACCGATGAAAGACAGCGTGGCTTCCACGATGATCGCGATGCCCATCTCGATGGAGAAGAGCGTGATCATCAGCGGCACCACGGTAGGCAGCACCTCGCGCAACATCGTGCGCAGGTGCGTGAAGCCGATGAGCCGGGCCGCCAGCACGTAGTCACGGCGTCGCGTGACCAGCACATCGGCGCGCACCACGCGGGCGAAGCGCGTCCAGTCGACCAGCACCACCGCCAGGATCACCTTGTCGACACCGGAACCGAGTCCGACCAGCAGGATCAACGAGAGCACCACCGGCGGAAACGACATCCACAGGTCGACGACATAGCTGATGCCCCGGTCGATCTTGCCGCCGAAGTAGCCACCGACGACCGCCAGCGTGCTGCCGAGAAGCATGGCGCCGAAGGCCGAGACGACGGCCACGAGCAACGCGACACGCGCGCCGTAGATGGCGCGCGACAGCACGCAGCGGCCCAGGCTGTCGGTGCCCAGCGGAAAGGAGGCGTCGCCCTCTGCAGACCACATCGGCGGCGACAGCATGTGCAGCAGGTCTTGCTCCAGCGGATCGTGCGGCGCGATCCACGGCGCGAACAGCGCAGCCACAACGACGAGCAGGAGGATGCCGCCCCCGATCAGCACGCGCGGCTGCGATGCCAGCTGCCTGAGCGCGCCGCGCCGTTTCGACGGGCGGCCGGCTGTGGCGGCCACGGCGGGCGTGGCGGGCGTAGCGGGCGGCGTCATCGATTGCGTCACAGGTTCCTCAACTTCGGATTCAGCAAGGCGTAGAGCACATCGACGACCACCGTGATCGCCAGCATCAGCACGCAGAAGACCAAGGAGATGCCCTGGATCAACGGCAGGTCGTTGCCCTTGACCGCCTGCACCATCAGGTTGCCCAGACCCGGAAAGCCGAAGATCATTTCCACCAGCAACGCGCCGCCGAACAGGAAGCCGAACTGCACGCCGATCATGGTGATCGTCGGCAGCGCGGCGTTCTTCAGCATGTGGCGCCAGAGGATGCGGGTCTCGGAAAGGCCGCGCAGACGCGCCACTTCGACATAGGGCTCGTTCGCCGCATCGATCAGCCCGGATCGCAGCACGCGAATGACCAGCGGCGCGAAGCTCAGCGCCAGCGCCAGGGCCGGCAAGAACAGATGCGACAGCGCGCTCAGCCACGCCTGGAACTGGCCGGTGACGAGCAGGTCGATCAGGGCGAATCCGGTGATCCCTGGCAATGTCACCTCTTGCCCGACGCGTCCGCTGAACGGCAGCACCGGCCAGAGCACGCCGAAGACCAGGATGAGGAGCAGGCTCCAGAGAAACGACGGGATGGATTGAAGCAGCGTGACGACCAGGTCGGCCGCCGTTTCGCGCTTGCGCTTGTAGAGTACATAGGCGACGACGCCGCCCGGGATGCTGATGATCAATGCCAGCAGCAAGCCGACCATCGCCAGTTCGATGGTCGCAGGCAAGGCCGAGATCATCAAACCGACCACCGGCTGACGGAAGTTGATGGAGTTGCCGAGACTCCCGCGCGCTGCGTCCCAGAGCCAGATCAAAAACTGGACAGGGATCGGTTTGTCCATGCCCATCTGCTGCCGCAACGCTGCCGAGTCCGCCGCGGTCGCGGAAGGCGGCAGCATCATCGCCAGCGGGTCGACGGGCAGCAGTCGCAGCACCACGAACACCACGAGCGACAGCAGCAGCAGCGTCGGGATCGCCACCAGCAGGCGGCGGATCACGATCGTGGAGATGAGTTGGAACACAGGGGCGCGCAGTGCCTTGTCAGCGGTGTCAGCGGTGTCAGCGGTACTTGTATTCGACAGGCAACACGTAGCCGTTGTCGAAGAGCACCGGTTGCAGCGTCGATGAATACGCGACCGTCGCGACGCCTTGCAGCAGCGGAATCGCCCACGACTTCTCGGAGGACTCCGCGTTGAGTGCCTTGTAGCCGGCCATGCGCTTGGCTTCGTCGACCTCGGTCATCAGTCCGTCGATGCGCGGTGCCAGCGTCATGTCCTTCCAGGTCGCGAAGCGCAATCGCGGATCGAAGATGCGGCCGGCGTAGTTCTCCGGATCGCCCGTGCTGTTGGCCCAGCTGTACAAGAGCACACCCGTCAGCTTGCCGTTCTGTGCGGCTTCGACCAGCTTGGCCGGCGTGGTCTCTTCGATCGTCGCGTTGATGCCGACCGCCTTCCACATCTGCGCGATGGCGCGTGCCATGTCGAAGTCGCTCGGGAAGGTGCCGTTGGTGCTGAGCAGGGTCAGCGCGATCGGGTTGCTGGTGCTGTAGCCGGCGGCCTTCAGCTCCTCGATGGCCTTGGCCTTGTTGTACGGAAACTGGAAGTCGCTGAACGATGGCGTGCCTTCGGGCGTCATCACCGACAGTGGCTTGGCGACGCCGCCATAGAAGGCCTTCGACAGTGCCGCCTTGTCGATCGACAGGTGCATCGCGTTGCGCACGTGGTCGTTCTCGAAGGGCTTCACGTAGTTGGGAATCCGAAGCATGTAGACCTCGGAGAACGGATAGATCTTGGTCACCGTGCCGGTCTTGGTGGCGAGCCGCTGCACTTCGCGCATCGGCAATTGCACCGCCATCGCCGCCCTGCCCGATTCCACCAACGCCACCCGTGCCGACGGCTCCGGCACGATCAGGAAGGTGACCTGCTTGATGGCCGGCGCACCGCCCCAGTACTTGTCGAATGCTTCCAGCACGATGCGCGAACCGCGCTGGTGTTCGACCATGCGATACGGCCCGGCACCGATCGGCTTGGCGTTGAAGCCTTCAGCGCCGACCTGGGTCATGTAAGCCTTCGGCACGATGTACATGGCCAGGAAGCCCAGGTAGATCGGCCCCGCCGGCGTCGGGCGGCTGTAGACCAGCACGCCCTTGGTGGGCGACTGCACTTCCACATCGGCCAGCGTGTTGAACATGCCGCCCACCAGCAGCTTCTTGTCGGCCTTGGGCCGCTCCGACAGGCTGTACTTGACGTCGTCCATCGTCATGCGCGAGCCGTCGTGGAACAGGATGTCGTCGCGCAAGGTGATCTCGAGCCGCGTCGCCTTGTCGTCGAGCCAGCGCCACTGCTTGATCTGCCGCGCTTCCAGCTTCAGGTGCTGCGAATAGCGCAAAGGCGAATCGAACACCGTGTGATAGATCGCCTGGATCGTCGGGATCGACAGCGCGCCCGGGTCCCATGTCGGCACGTCGACGGGGTACGCGATGGCCAGGGTCGACTTGTCCGTCACCTGCGCCTGCGCCAGATCCCATGGCAGCACGCTGCCTGCGCCGACGGTGAGCGCGCCCAGCACGAAGCTGCGACGCGACGGCTGCATCTTCGACAGTTGTACCGGCAATGGCGTCATTGCGTTCGTCGTGGTTCCCGAACTCGAAAAGTCATTCATGGAAGTTCTCGCTGATTGGTCTGAAGGAGGAACCGTCGACTTGCAAGCATCGCGCCAAAGAACGGCAAAGCGATCGATTGGACAAAGGAAAATATACTGTATACAGTTTCCAGGTGCAAGAAACTTGTCTGAGCAATCAATGAAAAAGCCAGTGACGAAGATCGCTGCCGCCAAGCCGCTGGCAAGGGCAGAGACATTGGGCGACCGCATCTACGACGAACTGCGCAAGCGCTTGCAGCATGCGCCGTTGCAGCCCGAAGAGCGGCTGGTCGACGTCGAGGTGGCTGCTGCCTACGGCACCTCGCGCATGCCGGCACGCGACGCATTGCTGCGCCTGGTGAATGAGGGCTATCTGGTCGGCACGAGCCGTGGCTTCGTGGTGCCGACGCTGAGCATCGACGATGTGCGCGACATCTTCGAAGTGCGCCGCCTGCTCGAGCCCGCAGCGATCGCCAGCGTCGCGCCCAACGTGGACGCGGCCGCGAAGCAGGAGCTGACACTGGCCCTCAAGCGGGCACGACAGGCGGCGATCAAGGACGACGACGAAGAGATGGCTCTGGCCAACATGGCATTTCGACAGGCCTGGCTGAGTCGCGTCAGGAACCAGCGTCTGGCGAACACCATCGGGCGCTTCGTCGACCACGTGCAGACCGTGCGCCTGCGAACGCTCGCGGACCGCAAGACCCGGCAAGTCGTGGTCGACGGGCTGGCCCGGCTCCATACGGCACTCGTCAAGCGGGATGCCAAACTGGCTTCGAAGGCGATGGACCATTTCATGGCCGATGCGCAAGCCGCCTATTTTTCGGCACATG
>CAXTCC010000011.1:0-5583 GCA_964242015.1 uncultured Variovorax sp. | reverse complement strand
CCTCCAGGGAACTCATCGAATGAAACAACCGCATCCGCTCAAGGGCCCCAACCGCTTCAAGCTGGGCGTCTTCTCTTCGAACGCAGACGGCGGGCTCGCCATCACCGACGTGCCGGAGCGCTGGCGGGCCAGCTGGGACGACAACCTCACCGCTGTCGGCATCGCCGATCGGGCCGGTCTGGAGTTCTTTCTCCCGATCGCGCGATGGCGCGGCTTCGGTGGAAAGAACCATGTCCGGGAATGGTCCTTCGAGACATTCACCTGGGCCGCCGGGCTTGCCGCGTCGACCAAAAACATCGGCTTGTTCATGACGGTGCACGTGCCTCTGGTGCACCCGGTGTACGCCGCCAAGGCGCTGGCGACGGTCGACCACATCAGCAACGGCCGAGCCGGGCTCAACATCGTCTGCGGCTGGAACCCGCAGGAGTTCGCGATGTTCGGCGCCAGGCTCAGCGACGACGCCTACGGACAGGCGGCGGAATGGACCGAAGTCATCGAGCGCTGCTACGGCGATGACCAGCCGTTCGACTTCGAGGGCAAGTTCTATTCGCTCAAGGGCGTTGTCAGCCGCCCCGCGAGCCTTCAGCTGCCGCGGCCGCTGACGATGAACGCGGCCTTCGGTGCACCGGGTCGCGACTTCGCGGCCAAGCATTGCGACTTCCTGTTCTCGACCTTTTCCAATATCGAGGATGGTCGCAAGCACTACGCCGACATCAAGGAGCGGTCGAAGGCGCAGGCACGCGACGTCGGCATCTACACGGTGTGCCATGTCGTCTGCCGCGAAACCCAAAAAGAAGCCGACGACTACTACGAGCGCTATGCGGTCACGCTGGCGGACCACGGCGCGGTCGACAACCACATGGCGCAGAAGAAGGAGTTCTCCAACTCGCACGATAAAAGCGCGTTCGACCTCTACCGCAAGCGCTTCGCAGGCGGTGCCGGAACCTATCCGCTGGTCGGCACGCCGGAGAAGATCGTGGAAGACATGGTCCGCATTGCCGATGAAGGGTACGCCGGTGCGGCGCTCACCTTCGTCAACTACAACCACGAGTTGCCCTTTTTCTGCGACCGCGTCCTGCCCTTGATGAAGCAGGCCGGATTGCGCATCACCTGAGACCTGAAACCTTCCATGTTCGATCCCACACGACCTACCCTGAAGGCGCGCATCGCCGCTGGCGACTGCATCGCGGTGTCCTGGCTGTCGCTCGGCTCGCCGGCACTGGTCGAAGCTGCTGCACGCGCGCAGCCCGACGCCATCGTCATCGACATGCAGCACGGCCTGTGGGAGCGCCGTGAGCTGGAAGCCGCGATCGGCGTGGTGCCGAGCAGCACACCGGTGATCGTGCGTGTGGCGGAAAACTCGGCCACCGCCATCGGCATGGCGCTGGATGCGGGCGCTGAAGGCGTCATCGTTCCGTTGATCGAAAACGCGGTGGAGTGCCGCCACGCCGTGCGCTGCGCCAAGTACCCACCGCATGGCATCCGCTCCGCCGGGGGCGTGCGTCCGTTGATGGATTTCAGTGCCTATGTCGAGGGCGCCGAACACATCGCCGTGATGGTGATGATCGAAACGGCTGCCGGCCTGACCAACGCGCAGGAGATCGCAGCCGTCGAAGGGCTGGACATGGTCTTCATCGGCACCGGCGATCTCGCGTTGTCGCTCGAAATCGGTGCAGGCGATGCATCGAAACATGCGGAGGCCTGCGCCGAAATCAAGCGCGCCTGCGACGACGCTTCAGTGCCGTGTGGCGCATTCACCGGCAGCACCGATGCCGCGATTCAGCGGCGCAGCGAAGGCTACCGATTGGTCGTCTCATCCAACGACATCGACGTCGTCGTTCAAGGTTTCAAACGCGCGACCTCGGCCCTTGCATCATGACCATAGATCGCCAGTTCGTCCCGACCCGGTCAGGCCGCATCCACGTTGCCAGCGTCGGCCAAGGGTTCCCGGTTCTGTTGCTGCACCAGACGCCGCGCTCATGGGACGAGTACCGCGATGTGCTGCCGTTGATCGGCGCGCGCTACCGCGCCATCGCGATGGACACGGCGGGCTTTGGTGACTCGGACCCCTTGCCGGCCGCAGACAACACGATCGAGCGATGGGCCGATGTCGCCTTCGATCTGCTCGACGCATTGGGCTTGCAGCAAGCAGCCGTGGTCGGTCATCACACAGGGGCCGCCGTAGCGCTCGAGATGGCGGCGAGCCGACCGGACCGCATGAGTGCTCTGGTCTTGTCGGCCTGCCCATTTGTCGATGCGCCAAGGCGCGCGGCGCACCACGGCAAGCGAATCATCGACGACGTCGAGCGCAAGGCCAGTGGCGAGCATCTGACCGAATTGTGGCAACGGCGTATGCCTTTCTATCCCCCCGGCGACATCGATCTGTTGGAACGATTCATGGCCGATGCATTGAAGGCCGGCGACCTCGCAGTCGAAGGCCACCGAGTGGTCAACCGCTACGCGATGGAGATGCGAACACCGCTCGTGACCAGCCCGACACTGGTGATCGCGCCGACCGAAGACCCGCATGCTTTTCCGGCAGCGCCACGCGTGGCACAGGCCATTGCCGGCAGTCGGCTGTTGAACATCGAGCACGGCATGGTGCCGCTGCCGGATCAGATGCCTGAAGTTTTTGCCGAGGCGGTCATGGACTTTCTCGCCAGCGTCGAAGTCTGAAAGGCCGTCTTTGCCGGTTTGGGATTCGGCGGCACTCAGCCCTGACGGCTTTCGATGGCCGGCCCGCCGCGCATCACATGCACCCGCAGCAACCCCAACTGCCCGTGCATCTGCTTCACCGTCTTCATGTCGAGGCCCGAGAACATTTCCAGAATCCACTGCTCGTGTTCCTTCGCCATCGCCTCGAAGGTGCTGCGGCCTGCAGGCGTGAGGCCGACGATCCAGGTGCGGCGGTCTTCGGCCTTGGCGGTGCGCGCCACCATGCCGTCGCGCTCCAGCTCGTCGGTGAGGCCGGTCACGTTGCCGCCCGTCACCATCAGGTAACGCGACAGCACGCGCATCTTGAGTCCGTCCTGGTAGCGGTAGAGCTGCGCCATGTAGTCGAAGCGTGCCAGCGAGATGCCGAAGCGCTCGCGCAGCCGGCGCCGGATTTCGGACTCGATCTGCGTGGTACTCGCGAGCATGCGAAGCCACAGTCGTAGCATCGCGTGGTCTTCATGACCGGCACGCGCTTCGTGGCCCAGTTCTTCGGCGTCGCTCAGGGCGATGTGCGACGCGTCGTCGCGTGTCATGTCACCTCGCCTCCCGACACCGAGATCGATTGGCCGGTGACGGATGCAGCGCCCTCCCCGCACAGCCAGCGCACGGTGTCCGCCACCTCTGACGGCTGCACGATGCGCCGTTGCGGATTCACGTTGGAGAACTCGGCCAGCGCATCGGCCTCGCTGCGCCCGGTCTTGCCGACCACGTTGGCGACGCTGTTGCGCAGGATGTCGGTGTCGGTGTAGCCGGGGCAAACGGCGTTGACCGTGACGCCCTTGCGCGCGACTTCGAGCGCGAGCGACCGCGTGAGCCCGATCACGCCGTGCTTGGCTGCCGTGTAGGCGGCGACATAGGCGTAACCCTTTTGCCCCGCCGTGCTGGCGATGTTGACGATGCGGCCCCAGCCGGCATCGAGCATGTCGGGCAGCGCAGCCTGCGAACAAAGGAAAGTGCCGGTGAGGTTGACCGACAGCATGCGCTGCCAGAGATCGACCGATGTCTTCAGGAACGGCGCGCTCTCCGCGGCGCCCGCGTTGTTGACCAGGATGGCGATCGGCCCGCGCGCAGCGCTCGCTTCGGCGAAGGCTGCCTTCACGCCCTCGGCGTCCGCCACGTCGGTCGCGACCACGCCGTGCCCGATGCCCGGCAGCGATTCGGCCACGCGTTGCAGCGCTTCGCGGTCGCGTCCCAGCAAGGTCAGTACCGCCCCTTCGAGCGCAAGGGTGCGTGTGATCTCGGCGCCGATGCCGCGTGCTGCGCCGGTGACGAGTGCATGGCGGCCGGTGAATGAAATGGATGGCATGTTTTCAGTGTTCGGTTGTGATGTCTGTTCTACGACCGGGCCGGCTTGCCGTCCCAGGTCTGCAGCCCGACGCCACGCTCGCGCAGCTTGAATTTCTGCACCTTGCCGTTCTCGGTGCGCGGCAGGTCGGGCAGCACGTCGATGTAGCGCGGCACCGCGAAGTACGGCAGTCGGCCGGTGCAAAACGCGATGACTTCGACGAAGTCGATCTGCACACCGTCGCGTGCCACCAGCGCCGCCATGACCTCGTCTTCGGCCAGCTCGGACCGCACCGGATATACCGCGCACGACGCCACGGCTGGATGGCTGAGCAGCACCTGCTCGACCTCGAAAGAAGAGATGTTCTCGCCGCGACGCCGGATCGCGTCCTTGATGCGGTCGACGAAACGGAACGCGCCATCGGCGTCGCGCACCACGCGGTCGCCGGTGTGGAACCAGAGATTGCGCCAGGCCTCGACGGTTTTCTCCGGCATGGCGAAGTAGCCGCTGGCGAAGGCGTATGGCTCGTCGGCGCGCAGCAGCAATTCGCCGGCCTCGCCGTCTGGCACGGCCGCATCGTCCTCGTCGGCGACGCGCGCCTCGAAGCCGTTGCGCAGCCAGCCCATGACGCCGCCCCGCGGCGAGTCCGGCGCGGTGGCGATGGCGAAGTTGGTCTCGGTCGAGCCATAGCCTTCGAGCAGCGTCACGCCGGTGCGCGCCTTGAAGGCCTGCCCTGCCGCCGACGGCACGCCGGGGCCGAGTCCGATGCGAACCCGGTGATCGCGCTCGCCCTCACCTTCTGGTTGCGCCAACAAGATGGGGACCATCGCGCCGAGCAGGTAGACCACGGTCGCACCGCTCGCACGCATCGACGGCCAGAAGCCCGATGCCGAGAAGCGCGATTCGAACACCACCTCGGCACCCGTCAACGCCGCCTGCGCGAAGGTGTTGAGCGCGTTGATGTGAAAGAGCGGCAGCGTGGTGCAGAGCACGTCGTCACGGCCGACGCCGAGCACTTCCGCGCTGTTCACGCCCCACCAGAAATACTGCGCGTGCGGGCAGATCACGCCCTTGGCGGGGCCGGTGGTGCCGGAGGTGTAGAGGATGGCGAGCGGGTCGCCCGGCTGCACTGCGGCAGGCGGATGCGCTTGCGCGCTGTCGGCGTCGTGGAAGCCTTCTGGATAACGGGAGACACGCACGGCGGGCGGCAACTCGCGCGAAGCGACGATCGCGTCGACCTCGCCCGCATCGCCGACCGCCCCTCCGACCGCCTCTCCGATCACCCAGACCTCGCGCAACGCAGTGCGGCCGAAGTCCATCGTCTTCAGCCGTTCGACGAAGCCGGCGCCGACCACCAGCAGCTTCGCTTCGCTGTTCGAAAGAAAGTACTCGATCTGCGGACCCATCGACGCCGTGTTGATGGGAACGACCACTGCGCCGAGCCAGCCCGCGCCGAGAAATGTCTCGATGAACTCGATGCAGTTGCCCGCCATCACGGCGATGCGGTCGCCGCGCGACACGCCGGCTTGCGCGAGCGCGGCAGCCCGAACAGCAGCCGCGGCGGCGGCATCGCGATGCGCCCA
>CAXTCC010000010.1:0-42537 GCA_964242015.1 uncultured Variovorax sp. | reverse complement strand
TTGTCCTTGTTGTAGGCCAGCGGCTGGCCCTTCATCAAGGTGATGAGCGCCATCAAATGGCCGACCACGCGGCCGGTCTTGCCGCGCGCCAGTTCAGGCACGTCCGGGTTTTTCTTCTGCGGCATGATCGACGAGCCGGTCGTGAAGCGGTCGGCGATCTGGATGAAGGCGAAGTTCTGGCTCATCCACAACACCAGCTCCTCGCTCAGGCGGCTGATGTGCACCATGCACAGGCTCGCGGCGGCGGTGAATTCGATCGCGAAGTCGCGGTCGCTCACCGCATCGAGGCTGTTCTGGCAGACGTTGGCGTTGCCGTCTTCATCGACCATGCCGAGCGTCTTCGCGACCAGCTCACGGTCCAGCGGATAGCTGGTTCCGGCCAGAGCGGCAGCGCCCAGCGGCAGCCAGTTGACGCGCTTGCGCACATCCAGCATGCGGGCGGCGTCGCGCGCGAACATCTCGACATAGGCCAGCATGTGGTGGCCGAAGCTCACCGGCTGGGCCACCTGCAAATGGGTGAAGCCGGGCAGGATGACCTCGACGTTCTTGTCGGCGATGTCGACCAGTGCCTTCTGCAGGTCGATCAGCAGTGCCGAAATCAGGTCGATCTCGCCGCGCAGCCAGAGTCGCACGTCGGTCGCGACCTGATCGTTGCGGCTGCGCCCGGTGTGCAGGCGCTTGCCCGCATCGCCGACCAGCTGGGTCAGGCGTGCCTCGATGTTCAGGTGCACGTCTTCCAGGTCGAGTTTCCACTCGAAAGCGCCGGATTCGATCTCGGCACGAATCTGCGTCATCCCGCTCTGAATCGAGGCGTGGTCCTGCGCGCCGATGATCTTCTGTGCGGCGAGCATCGCAGCATGCGCCAGAGAACCTTGTATGTCGGCCTCCCACATCCGCTTGTCGAAAAACACGCTGGAGGTGTAGCGCTTCACCAGGTCGCTCATGGGTTCGGAGAACAAAGCCGACCAGGCTTCGGATTTCTTGTCGAGTTGGTTTTGGGTCATACGGGCCTGTCGAGGGGCGTGCCGGAAGGCAATAATGGGCAAGTCACCCAACGTTTCTGCGATGCGCAACCCGTCGATTTTATCGGGCACCTCTCCCAAATCTGCAGCGGCAACGCTCATGAAGACACGCGCGCTCGCGACGGGTGCCGGAAGCACGCCAGCGTCGGCAGCGTCGCATGGCGGCATCGCGCTGTTCGACGCCTGTCAGATCGGCGTGGTGCTGCGGGCGGTGTTGTTCGTCGAAGCGGTGGTGGCGATCGCCACGCTGTTCGTGGCACCGACCTTGGCCGACTGGCTGACGTTGGCGGCCACCGTCACCGGTGGGGCATTGCCCGCCACCTTGCTCTGGCTGGTGTTGGCTTGTGCCCTGAAGAAGGTGCTCGCGCGGCTGCCACGGCCGGCCCAGTACGCGACCGGCAGCCTGCTCGGTGCGATTGCGGCGCTCTATGGCTGCGGGCTGCTGCGCTTGACCGGCGTGCTGACCTCGGCTCCTTGGATCGCCAGCGTACTGGCTGGCGGGTTGTTCGCTGCGGTGGTGATGGTGACGCTGGTGTTGCGCGCCCGCGGTCGCACGCCCGCCGCGACGACTGCCCGCCTCGAGGAACTACAGGCCCGCATCCGGCCGCACTTTTTATTCAACACGTTGAACAGCGCGATCGCTCTGGTTCGCGACGAGCCGGCCAAGGCCGAGGCGATGCTGGAAGACCTGAGCGAGCTGTTCCGGCAAGCCCTTGCCGAACCGCGCGAATCGGTCACGCTGGCCGACGAGATCGCCTTGGCGGAACGGTATCTGGCGATCGAGCAGGTGCGCTTCGGCAATCGTTTGCGCATTCGCTGGGATCTGGATGCGTCGGCGAGCGACGCGCGACTGCCGCCGCTGCTGCTCCAGCCGTTGGTCGAGAACGCGGTCAAGCACGGCGTGGAGCCGAGTCCGGACGGCGCCAAGCTGCGGATTCGCACCGAGCGGCGCGGCAGCATGGTGGTGATCGAGGTGATCAACAGCCTGCCGCCCCTGCGGTGGGCCGACCAGCCCTTGCCGCGGGGCCACGGCATTGCGCTGGACAACGTGCGCGACCGGCTGCGCCTGCTGCACGACATGCAGGCGCAGTTCAGCGCCGGACTCGACCAGCAGAACTATCGCGTGCGGATTGCCATCCCGGCGGAAGCGGGCTGATTTCCATGAACGGGCGCCGTACCAAGAGCGCCGTGAGGGAGACGAACCGATGAATTTGAAGACTCTGATCGTCGACGACGAAGCGCTCGCGCGCTCGCGTCTGCGCACCTTGCTCGGCGAGTGCACCTTGCCCGGTGCGGAAGTGGTCGCGGAAGCGGCCCAGGGCGCGGAAGCCCTGCAGCACATGGCACAGACGCCGCTCGATCTGGTATTGCTCGACATCCACATGCCGGGCATCGACGGCCTCGAAGTCGCCCGCAGCCTGAAGGCACGCGTCGACGCACCGGCCGTGGTGTTCGTGACCGCGCATGCGGCGCACGCGGTGACTGCCTTCGAACTCGACGCGGTCGACTACCTGACCAAGCCGGTGCGCGTCGAGCGGCTTCAACAGGCCTTGCAAAAAGTCGAGCGGTACTTGAAAGACCGGCGCGGGCAGCAGCCCGATGCACCGCAGGAGACACTGCTGATCCAGGACCGTGGGCGCGCCGAGCGCGTGCCGCTGTCCGAGGTGCTGTACCTCAAATCGGAATACAAATACCTGACGGTGCGGACCGCGACGCGCAGCCACATCCTGGACGGCTCGCTGGTCGAGTTCGAAGAGCGCTATGCCGACCGCTTCGTGCGCGTCCATCGCAATGCGCTGGTGTCGCGTGCCGCCATTCGTGCGCTCGAGAAGTACGACGATGGCGAGGACATCGACGGATGGGCACTTCGCCTGGAGGGCATTCCGGAGCCGGTGGTGGTCTCGCGCCGGCAGCTCAGCGCCGTGCGCGAAGCGATGAAGGAAGCGCCATGACGCCGCACGCCGTCGAGCCTCCGGTCGAGTTGCCGGAGGTGATCGAGGCGGCGCTGGAGCCGCTGATCGGGCCGCCGCCCGCTGCGTCCGGCTCAAACTCGGCAGCCAAGAAGGATGTCGAGCGCGTGTTGCTGCACATGCCGGTCGATGTGCGCAGTGCTTCGCTCGTCGTGCTCGCGGTGCTGGCCACGGTCTTCGTCCTGCAATGGGCGTCGGCAGTCTTCATCCCGCTGATGGTGAGCCTGCTGCTGACCTACGCCTTGGCACCGCTCGTGACACGGCTTGAACGAATGAAAGTTTCGCGTTGGATCGGCGCGGCAGCGATTCTGCTCGCCTTGGGCGGCGGCATCGCGTGGACCGCTTACTCGCTTGCCGGCAGCGCGTTGCAGCTGGTCGACTCGCTCCCTGTCGCGGCGCAAAAGTTGCGCGCCCAGGTGCGCCAAGGCGCCGCGGATCGCACCGGAACGCCACTCGACAGCGTTCAGCAGGCGGCATCGCAACTGGAACGGGCGGCTGAAGAAAATTCGGCCAAGGTCGCGAGCCGCACGGGTGCGACCCGCGTGGTGGTCGAGCGGCCTGCCTTCAACGTGCGTGACTACATGTGGACCGGCACCGTCGGTTTGCTGGCGGCGGCCGGTCAGCTGACGCTGGTCGTGTTCCTCACATTTTTTGCGCTGGGAACAGGCAACACGTTCCGCCGCAAGCTGGTCAAGATCACCGGGCCGAGCCTGGAGAAGAAGAAGATCACGGTGCACGTGCTCGACGATGTCACCAAGCAAATCGAGCGCTACCTGCTCGTGCAGATCTTCACCAGCGTGCTCGTGGGCGTCGCGACTGGCCTGTCGTTCTGGGCACTGGGGCTCGGCAACGCCGCGGTGTGGGGCATCCTGGCGGCAGTGACCAACCTCATTCCGTACATCGGCTCGGTGATCGTGATGGGTGCCGCCGGGCTCGTCGCCTTCCTGCAGTTCAACAGCATCCAGATGGCGCTGGTGATCGGTGGCGTGTCGTTGCTGATCCACACGCTCGTGGGCAACTTGCTGCTGCCGTTCCTGACCAGTCGAACCAGCCGCATGAATCCGCTCGCCGTCTTCGTCGGCGTGATCTTCTGGGGCTGGTTGTGGGGCGTGTGGGGCTTGCTGCTCGGCATCCCGATCATGATGGTCATCAAGGCGATCTGCGATCGTGTCGAAGACCTGCAGCCTATCGGTGAGTTGCTGGGCGACTGACCTCGTCGGCGATGAAGGTCAAGGCATGCCGGTAGGCAGGCATCGCGCCCGGCTTTGGCGCCGCGGTCGGGGGAGGAGCGGCTTTCACCGGCAGCGTCACCCTGACCGTGCTGTGGTCGCCGTCGAGGCCTTCCGTTTCTATTCGCATTCCGACCCAGCCATCGCCGCCCTGCAGTTGCGCCACTGCTGCGCGCAGTGGCACCGCGCAGACGTAGTGGCCGGGCGTCTTGCTGCCGCAGGCGGTTCGAAGCGGCACTTCCTTCGTGTCGTTGGATGATGGGCTTGCGCCCGACGACGAGTAGGTGAACACGTTCACATAACTCAGTACGTCGGTGGCGACGAAGATCAGCGACACCTCTTTCGGGTTGCTGGCGTCGGCGCCCAGGTCGAGCTTGCGCGGCGATACGTCGAACACCACGAAGGGTGCGTCGTTGGAGGCGTAATCGACCTTTGCCGGGTACGTCCCCAACGCAGCGGCGAGGGCGTTGGGGTCGGCGGCTTCGTGCCTGGCTCCTGCCTTCGAACCTGCATGCGGTCGTGCAGATTTTGCAGGTGCCTTTTGGCTTGCCGACTCAGCCGCCGCCATGCTGATCGGAAGAAAAATTGCCAGTGCCAACGCCGTGATCGTGCGCAACATGGAAGTCTCCGAAATCTTTTGCGGAGTGTCTGCCTGTCGAGGCATTCTGTCTCGCTCGGGAGCTCAGGCGGAACCCGGTTGACGCGTCATCTTCGAGCGGCTACGTTGCGATTTCAGCGCCCGTCAAACAGCGCGGCCCGACACGTGGAGCGACACATGAAGTTCATGATCCTGGTCAAGTCCAACCCCGATATCGAAGCGCGTCTGGCAGTCATGCCCGACGCGCAGATGAAAGCCCAGATGGCCGAGATGGGCGTCTTCAACGAGGCGCTCAGGAAGGCCGGCGTGATGAAGGACTGCGACGGTTTGCGCCTGAGCCGCGAGGGGAAGCGGGTTCTGTTCGACGGCGCATCGCGCACGCTCGTCGATGGTCCGTTCACCGGGGATCTGGTCGCCGGCTATTGGCTCTGGGAGCTGCCGTCCATCGAGGAGGCGGTCGCATGGGTCAAGCGCTGTCCGAACCCGATGCCCGTGCCGTCCGAAATCGAGATCAGGCCGATATAGCCGCTGTCAGGGCAACCCGATTTGCAGCGCGGTGCCTTCGGCGAGCGCTCGCCAGTCGACCCATTCGCCGGCTGCAATTCTGAGCGCGGCACCGCTGCGGTCGTCGACGACACCGGCGCGCTGACAGCGAATCTCGAGGTGCCGATCGCCCAGCTTCACCGACATCTCGAAGCTCGGCCAATGCGCCGGAATGCGCGGCGTCACTGCGAGCCGATCACCGCGCACATCCAGGCCGAGCAGGGTCTCGACGGCGGCGCGGTGCAGCCAGGCCGCCGAGCCGGTGTACCAGCTCCATCCGCCGCGACCGACGTAGGGCGCTGCGCCGTAGGTATCGCCGGGCATCACATAGGGTTCGAGCTCGTAGACCGGGCCGCGCTCGGCATGCCTGGATCGGTGGGCGGGGCTCAGGCCTTCGAAGCTGCGCCAGGCGGCTTCGTGGTCGCCGCTGAGTGCCTGCGCCATCAGGCCCCAGACCGCGCCGTGCGAATACTGGCCGCCGTTTTCCCGAACACCGGGCGGGTAGGCCTGGATGTAGCCGGGGTTGTTCTCCGACGTCGCGAAAGGCGGCGCCAGCAAGCGCAGGAGGCCCGCAGGCGCATCGAAGAGATGCTCCTTGACGGACGCCATCGCAGGCGCCGTGAAGCGTTCGCTCGACGCACCGGAAATCACCGACCAGGCCTGCGCGATCAGGTCGATGCGGCACTCGTCGTTGGCCGACGAACCCAAGGGCGCGCCGTTATCGAAGAAGGCGCGGCGGAACCAGGCGCCGTCCCATCCGGCATCGTGCAGGGCGGTGATCCAGCCGCGTCGTGCCTCGGCCCAGCGCGCCACGCGCTCGTGCTCGCCACGCGCCTCGGCCAAGGGCGAATAGGCTGCGACCACGCTGCACAGGAACCAGCCGAGCCAGACCGATTCGCCGCGGCCTTCGTTGCCGACGCGGTTCATGCCGTCGTTCCAGTCGCCGGTGCCCATCAACGGCAGGCCGTGGGCACCCACCGTGAGACTGTGGTCGATGGCACGAGCACCGTGCTCGAACAAACTGGCGGTCTGGCTGGAAATTTGCGGTGCGTAGTAGGCGTCTTCGGCACCGGACGGAATCGCCGGCCCGTCGATGAAGGAGACCGGCTCGTCGAGCAGCGTCAGATCGCCGGCGACTTCGGTGTAATGCGCAGCCGCATAGGGCAGCCACAGCAGGTCGTCGGAGAAATGCGTGCGCACGCCGGCGCCGCCCGGCATGTGCCACCAGTGCTGCACGTCGCCTTCAGGGAACTGCCGCGCTGCGTTGACGAGGATCTGCTCGCGCAGCCGCGATGGATCGGTGACCGCGAACGCCATCGCGTCTTGCAACTGGTCGCGGAAGCCGAAGGCGCCGCCGGCCTGATAGAAGCCGGCCTTGGACCACAAGCGACACGCCAGCGTCTGGTACGGCAGCCAGCGATTGACCAATGCGTCGAACAGTGGGTCGGGCGTGCGCACTTGCAGGCGGCCGAGCAGGTCGTCCCAGAAGGCACGCACTTGCGCCAGTGCTTGCGAGGCGTCTCGTGCTTGCCAGCGTTTGGCCAGTTGCAGTGCGGCGTCGGCGCTTTCGGCATGGCCGAGCACGAAGTTGAATCGCGCTGTCTGGCCGGGCGAGAGCGTGAACTCGCCGGCGATGGCGGCGCAGGCATCGAGCCCGCTGCCGGCACGCTGGCCGAGTTCGTCGGGCAGTTCGATCATGCCGCGACCAGCGAAGAACTCGCTGCGGTCGCAGGTCCATTGCAGCGGCTTCGGCGAGCCGTCGAGACCGTTCAACTGCACGAAGCCGGTGCTGCCGCCGAAGCCGCCGCTCGACTCGCGCTGCAGTCCGAACACCGCCGCCTGGTCTTCCGGCTTCCAGGTGTGCACGGTGCGGCGCGCGCCGCGTGCCGCACCCAGCTGCCACTCGACCATCGCCAGTGCGCGCAGCCGGCGTTGCCCGATGCCTTCATGGCGCACGCTGACCTGAACCACCTTCACCGCATCGTCGCGGTCTGCGAAGAAGGTGGTTTCGAGCACCAGGTTGTGGTGCAGGCACTCGAAGACGGTGTAGCCCTGACCGTGTCGCACACGATGGCGGGCCGCGCCGGCGCCACGCCCGGCCGGAGTCAATGGAATCAGCTCGCGCGTGTCGACGTCCTGCAGCAGGTAATGCTCGAAGGCCGGGTCCTGCACCGGGTCGTTGGTCCATGGCGTGACCTGGTTCATGCTGCTGTTGATCGACCAGGTGTAGCCGACGCCCGACTCCGACACCTGGAAGCCGAACGACGCGTTGGCGATGACGTTGATCCACGGCCGCGGCGTGCGCCGGTTCAGATCGACCTCGAAGCAGAACTCCCCGGTGGCGGCATCGAAGGCGCCATGCGGCGCCGTCACCGACTCGGCCAGCTGCGCCGCGGAGGGCAGCGCCGACAATGCCACGCGGGCAGGCGGCGCGACGATCGGCGCCGACACCGCGGCGTCGCGCAGGGCGGCCACCTGCACTTCGAGCGAGCGGCCATCGGCGGTGAAGACCACGCGCGCCAGGCTCGACAGCGCCGCCTTTTCGGATGGCGCCACTTCGTGGTCGCGCAGCAGATAGAAGCCGGCCGCGTCGTTGCGTGGAAAGCTGTTCTGCGTCTGCTGGGATACGCGATCCCGCAAGGCTTCCATCTCGCGCTGCAGCGGCATCAGATAGGAGTTGGGCTCGCTGTTGAGCACCACCAAATCGCAGGCCACGCCGCCGAAACCCCACCAAGGCTGCGCACGCAATAGGGCGTTGACCAGGCGCATGCCGGTCATCGAATGGATGTGCACCAGCACGATGGGCTTGTCGCCGGAAATACCGAAGCGCCAGATCTGGTGCAGGTCGATCAGGCCACGGTCGCTCATCACGCGCGGCGTGGTGTACGTGAGGATGGTCGTCAGGTCTTGCAGCGCCAGGTTCTGCGCCGGGTCGATGGCCAGGTCGCGCAGCCGCACCTGTGCCAAGGTCGCAGCCATGCGCGCGGCGCGCTCGACGTGCATCGGCTGCAGGTAGCGATCGATGCTCGGGATCAGTGCTTCGACGTTCTCGTCAGCCGAGGTCGCGAAGGTCACGCGGGCCGTCGCGCCGGCGGCGATCTGCAGCTTGACGCGCAGGCAGGCGATGGCGTCGAGGCCATTGATGGGCTTGCCATCGGCGGTCAGCGGTTGCGGGTCGAGCACGGGCGTGGCCAGCGTGCGGTTGCGGCCGATGAAGGCGCGGCGGTCGACCATGCAATCGACCGACAGCACATTCGCATCGACCGAGGCGACGAAGTGCGCGGCTGCCACCACAGCGTCGCCATGCAGCCGAGGCTTGCGCGACAGCAGAAGCGCGCGCCAGGTCGGCTCCCAACGAGTCTCGACGAACAGGTTGGCAAAGGCCGGATGCGCCTCGTCGGACTTCGGGTTCGACAGCACGGGTTCGAAATACGAGATGAGTTCGAGCGTGCGGCTCTGGGTGCCGGTGTTGTGGATGGCGACGGTGCGCAGCTCGGTGTCGTCTTCGGGGCTGATGAGTACCGTGGTACGCACGTGCAGGTCCTTTGTGCGGGCGTCGAACTGGACCTGGTCGGCCAGGAAGCGGGCGCGGTAGCTCCAGTCTTCACCGGGGGCGGGCAGGGCGGTGACTGATGTGAGCACCCGGTCGCCGACATCACGCACATAGAAGAAGGTGCCGTAGCTGTCGCGCAGCGGGTCGTCGCGCCAGCGCGTGACGTTGAACGATCGCCATCGGCTTACGCCTGCGCCATTGGCGCGAAGTGCGACGGTGTAGCGACCGTTCGACAGCAGGTGCGTCGGCTGAAAGCCCGGCGCCGAGGGATCGACGACGCGTGGCTGAAAAACCGGCAGTGCGTCGCCCTCGGCGGGCTCGGGCGGCGTGCGTGGATCGGCACTGCCGATGATCTGCCGTGGCGTGCGCTCGTGCAGCAGCGACACGTGCGCTTCGACCAGCGGCGCGCTGGCGAACCAGCGCCGCGGCGCATCGTTGCGCAGCACATTGCACAGCGCCACCAGCGACATGCCCTGGTGGTGCGCCATGAAGTTGCGCACGACGCTGAGCGGTTCACCTTCGGGCTGCCGCGATACGGTGAAATCGACCGCGTCGAAGAAGCCGCAGTCGCCCCGTGCGCCGAGCGATTCGAGCAGGCGCAGGTTGATCACCGCATCGGCCGGCGCCATCAACGCGGCCATCGCGCTGGCGTAAGGCGCGATCACGCGATCGGTCGGTGGCGTGCGACGCAGGGCGAGGCGCGGCACGCCGAAGGGAGAGTATTGGTAGGCGAGCGAATGGTCCTGCGCGAAGTACGCGGACTCGGACACGCCCCAGGGCAGGTTCTGCGCGCGGCCATAGGCCTGCTGCTCGGTCACTGCGGCAGCGTTGGCGACTTGCAGCAGGCCATCGTCGGGCTCCGGCATGACGAGCGCCGGCATCAGGTACTCGAACATCGAGCCCGACCAGGACTTGAGGCTGGCCTTGGCGCCCACCGACAAGAACGGACGGCCCAACGCCATCCAGTGGCGGCGCGGCACGTCGCCCTTGGCGATGGCCAGGAAGCTCAGCAGACGCGACTCGGAAGCCAGCAGGTCGTAATAGCTCTTGTCCAGCGCGTTGTCGTCGACCCGCAATCCGATGTGAAACAGATGGCGCTTGGCGTCGTAGAGGCCCTGGAAGTTCATGGCGGCGCACAGCGCCTCGCAGCGCTGCGCGACTGCTTCGAGCAGGTATGCCGACGTCGCCTGCAATTGGGCTTTGCCGTCTTCATCGGCAAAGGCACGGCAAGCCTGCGCGACCGCCAGCAGATGACCCGCCATGTTGCCGCTGTCGACGCTCGACACGTAGGTCGGCGGCATGGGCCGCAGCGTTTGCGTGTCGTACCAGTTGTAGAGATGGCCCTGGTGCTTTTCGAGCTTGTCGATGGCGTCGAGCGTGGCGTCGAGCCGCGCGACCAATGCAGGCGAGTCGATCCAGCCGAACTCGCGTGCGCAGCAGCTTGCCAGCAGATACATGCCGATGTTGGTCGGCGAGGTGCGGTGCGCGATGGTCGGCTGCGGCTCGAGTTGCAGGTTGTCGGGCGGCAAGTGGTTGTCATCGGGGCCGACCACTTGCTCGAAAAAGCGCCAGGTGTCGCGCGCGAGCGTGGCGAGGTAGTCGCGCTCGTCGTCGGTGACGCGGTGCGCTGCGTCGTTCGCATGCGGCACGCGGCTGCTCAGCCATGCGACCAGCGGTGCGCAGGCCCAGATCAGGAACAGCACCGGCGCCAGAAGCGGGTCGGCACTCCAATGCGAAGCGACGGCGAGGACCAGGCACAGCACGCTCGCGAAAGCGCCAGCGCGCAGGAAAGGCCCGGCGCTGTAGCGTGCCTGCGCCTGCAATTGATCGGCCGTCGTCCACTGCAGCAAGTGACGTCGGCTGACGACGAGCCGCCAGAGCGCGCGCAGCGTGGCGTCGATCAGCAGCTTGGTCTGCGCGAAGAGCTGCGTGAACTGCCATGCCGCGCCGGCGATGGCACGCAGCAGTTCGGTCGAGCCGACATCGAAGAAATGCTGGAGCTCGATCGAGCGGCGCGTCGGCACCAGGCCGGCCAATGCGCCGAGCAACGGGCCGAGCGTGATGGCGAGCAGCACCACGCCCACCGTCCAGTTCAACGGCAGCGCGCCGGTGAAGATCACCCACATGAGCAGCGCAGCCGACATCGGCACGACCATGGCGCGGCGCAGGTTGTCGCTCATCTTCCACTGGCCCAGCAGGTCGATGCCGAAACGGCGCGGGCGCAGCATCAGCGGCAGCAGTTGCCAGTCACCGCGCGTCCAGCGGTGGATGCGCGAGGCCGCGACGCCGGCGTGGTGCGGATGGTCTTCGACAAGCACCAGATCGCTGACGACCGCACAACGCGCCACGGTGCCTTCGAGCAAGTCATGGCTCAGCACCGCGCCTTCGGGCAAGCGACGGTCGAGCGTGTCGTGCAGCGCGCGCACATGCAGCAAGCCCTTGCCGGTGAAAGAGCCCGTGCCGAACAGGTCTTGATACACGTCCGACGCGCCGCTGCTGTAAGGATCGATACCGCACTGACCCGCGAACAACCAGTGGAACATCGAACGTTCGTTGCGCTCCGGAAACGGCGTGACGATGCGCGGCTGCAGGATGCCGAAGCCCGCGACGACGCGCCGGGTAGCCTGATCCACCTGCGGTGCGTTGAGCGGGTGCGCGGCGATCGAAACCAGTTCGCGCAGCCCGCCCGAAGGCAAACCGGTGTCGCTGTCGAGCGTGACGACGTATGGAATGGCACGCATCAACCGCAGACCGGGTGCCAGCGGAACGAAGCCGCTGCTGTCGTCCACCGCGAGCCAGCGCATCAACATTTCGAGCTTGCCGCGTTTGCGCTCCCAGCCGATCCAGCGTCGTTCGGTTTCGCTCCAGCTGCGGGGTCGATGCAGCAATACGAAGCGTGGTGCGGCGTCTGGCAACGCCGGGTAGCGAAGATTCAGCGCGGCAATGCGTTGCAGCGCGTCGTCGAGCAAGCCAGCGTCTTGGGGCAGGCTTTGCTGCGACGCATCCGCCCAGTCGGTCAAGAGGGCGAACTGCGCGTGCTCTTCGCGATTCGCCAGCCAATGCAGTTCGAGCCGATGGGCGAGCTGCATGTTGCTGCGCGTCGATGTGAGCATGGCCGGCACCACGACCAGCACCCGGTGCGCTGCCGGAATGCCGTCGGTGAAATCGAGCCGAGGCAGCGGCTGCACGCGCGCGGATTCGGACACGATGCGGTGCATCAGTGCGATCACCACTTCGGAGAGCGGCCACAGCATGAGCACGAAGGCAACCGTTGTTTCCCAGCCGGTGACGGGCCAGTCGGACCCGTGCAGGGCGCGCATCACCAGCGCGAGCAGCAGCAGGGTGCCAACGATCACCACGCCGATGTAGATCGGCAGGCGCCAGGTTCGAGGAAGCTTCGCGGTCTTGCGGGATTCAGCCGCCGCGGCAGTTGAACTCGAACTCGCAGGCCGCAGCGCGGCAGTCAACGCCGGGCGACCGCGTCCGAACAGGAAGTAGCCAGCCGTGCACTCCGCATGCGCCCAGTGCGCATCCTCGGTCTCTTCGATCAGCGGATTGGCCGGCGCGCTTGCAAGCTGCACCACGGCCAGTGCCACCTCGCGCTCGGGCCGCGCCGTGGTGCGCGCGACCTGTTCCATCGCATGCGTGATCTGCTGCCGCGTGAGTTCGCTCTCCTTGGCGTAGCTCGGCAGCTCGCGCAGCACGCGAAGCGATCGGCTCACCGGTTCGATCAGATCGGCCCACTCGACCTGGCCGATCATGCGCAGCGTGGTGATGATGTTGCCGACCGTCAGGTTGGCAGCGGCCTGCTCTGCGTGCGCATCGCCGATCAGCGCAGGGCCGTTGGTGCAGTGGCGTGCGGTCCAGCGGACCAGCGCGGGCGGCGTTTCGCCTTGCTCGACCGGCAGCCGTTGCCACAATTGCGTGAGGTAGCTCGCCGCCAGACCCCGACGCAGCAAGGCCTCATGGATGGCATCGAGGTCTTGATCCGAAAGCGAGGGCGCAGCGTCCCACGCCGCATGCGCGACCTCGCGCGCGACCTTGGCCGCTGCGATGGTCTCTGCGACCCGACGCAGGTTCTCCAGCAGGACCACACGCAGGGTGGTCGGCAGTGCCCACAATTCTCCCAGCGTCAGCTCGTCGACTTCCTGATACGCGTTGAGGAACGCGGTGAACAGTTCGTTGTTGAGCACACTGTCGGTGTGCGCCACATAAGCCCACGCGATGCCGTAGACGCGCGGCAGACCGGCCAGCGGTTGGGCCACCAGCTTGGGCAACCTCGCGTAGTAACTGCGCGGCACGCCCTCGCGAATCTGCTGCAGCTGCGCTTCGACCAGATGAAAGTTGTCGAGCAGCCACTCGGCTGCAGGCGACACGTAGCGGCCGCTGCGCGACGTCAGCGCGATGTAGTCGAAGGCTCGGCGCAGCGATTCGAGGTTGCGGTCGACGCGGGGAAAGAAGGGCGCTGTGCCCGAGGCGTTCGCTTCATCCTCGACGACCTGCGCGCGTGCAAGACTGCGGCCGTGCTGTTCGAAGCGTTGGGTGCCGAACAACTCTGCGCGTATCGGCGCCTCGAGCGGTTCGTGCGGCGCGGTGAGAAGGTTGAGGGCGTATTCGCTGAGCGAATCGAAGCGGTGAAAGACGGTGGTGGCGCTCACTCAGACGTCGCGCAAGACGTCAGGCAAGGGCCAGCAGGCCGAGTCCCATCACGAAGGCCACGAAAGCGACTGTCACGACGCGCCCGGCTGCCATCGAATGCACGCGTTGCAGGCCGCTTTGAAGCGTGAACATCGGCCCGCGGCCGCGCGCGCATTCGCGCATGTGGAGCGCAAGCGCATCGAAATCGCCGGTCACGAAATCACCCGGCAAGGCATGCGAAACGGCTGAAGATTGAGGCGAAGACATGGCAAGTTTTCCTGTAGACGACCCTGGAGCCGCTGCGTACGCCAGAGGCGTCTGCGCTAGCTGTGTGACTGGACTTCAGGGTAGTCCCTAACCTTGCGTTTCACTGCGCCGTATCGGCCGATGTTTGCGTAGGAGGCGGCGCACAACGAGCACCGCCAAGGCCCCATTGTGCGCTACGTACGTATTTACCCTGTGTTGCGAAGGCCGGCCGCCACGCCGTTGATCGAGATGTGGATCCCGCGCTGCAGCCGCTCGCCGCCCTCGCCGGCGCGATAACGACGCATCAGCTCGACCTGCAGATGGTGCAACGGATCGATGTACGGAAAACGATGGCGCACCGAGCGCTGCATGTCGGCATTGCCCTCGAGCCGCTGCTTGGCCCCGGTGATGAGCGTGAGCGCATCCGAGGTGCGATGCCACTCGCTCTCGATCATCGAAAAGACCTTTTGCCGCAACTTGCGATCGGCGACCAGCTCGGCATAGCGCGACGCCAGCGCGAGGTCGCTTTTGGCAAGCACCATGTCCATGTTCGACAGCAAGGTTTTGAAGAAAGGCCACTGCGTGTACATGCGTTGCAGCAGCGCCTGGCGCTCCTTGCGTTCGGCCGGCTTGCCATCGGCGAGAAAGTGCTCGATGGCCGAGCCGAAGCCATACCAGCCCGGCAGCGTGAGCCGGCACTGGCCCCAGCTGAAACTCCACGGCACGGCGCGCAGGTCCTCGATCTTGTGGCTCGGGTTGCGCGACGCGGGCCGCGATCCGATATTGAGTTCGGCGATCTCGCGGATGGGCGTCGCGCCGAAAAAGTAGTCGCCGAAGCCGGGCGTCTCGTAGACCAGCTTGCGGTACGCGGCCATGCTGGCGACCGACAGCGCCTCGGCTGCGGCAACGAACGGCGCTGGCGCCGACTTGGCGACCGGCAACATCGTTGCTTCGAGCGTGGCGGCGACCAGCGTTTCCAGGTTGCGCCGTCCGATCTCCCGATTGGCGTACTTGGAGCCGATCACTTCGCCCTGTTCCGTGAGACGGATTTGACCGCGCACGGTGCCAGGGGGTTGCGCCAGGATGGCGTCGTAGCTCGGTCCACCGCCGCGCCCGACGGTGCCGCCGCGGCCGTGGAACATACGGAGGCGAATCGGCTCCGCCTTGCCCTTGTTGAGTTCGTCGAACAGCGCCACCAGTGCGAGCCCGGCGCGGTACAGCTCCCAGTTGCTGGTGAAGATGCCGCCGTCCTTGTTGCTGTCGCTGTAGCCCAGCATCACGTCCTGCTCTGCGCCGGAGCGCTGCACCAGCGCGGCGATGCCGGGCAGCGCATAGAAGGCCCGCATGATCGGCGCCGCATTGCGCAGGTCTTCGATGGTCTCGAACAGCGGCACGACGATGAGGTCGTTGGTCGCGTCGGTGTCCATCGCGCCGCGGAGCAGGCCGACTTCTTTTTGCAGCAGCAGCGCTTCGAGCAGGTCGCTCACCGTCTCGGTATGGCTCACGATGTAGTGGCGTATGGCGGCGTTGCCATAGCGAGCGCGCGAGGTGCGCGCCGCAGCGAAGATCGCGAGTTCGCTTTGCGCCAGTGGCGAATACGCCGCATCGGGCACGCGCAACGGGCGCGCGTCGTCCAGCAGTTTCAGCAGCAGCGTCTGCTTGGCGTCTTCTGCGAGCGAGGCGTAGGCAGGTTCCATGCGCGCAATGGCGAGCAGCTCGGCGACGACGGCTTCATGCTTGTCCGAGCTCTGGCGCAGGTCGACCGTCGCCAGATGAAAGCCGAACACCTCGACCGCGCGGATCAGCGGGCTCAGGCGTTGCGCCGCCAGCACCGCGCCGTGCTTTTCAGTCAGCGATTCTTCAACGGTGCGCAGGTCGGCCAGGAACTGTTCGGCATGCGTGTACGGGTTCTGCGGCGCCACCGCATGCCGTGCCGCCTGACCACCGGTCAGGTCGCGCAAGGTGGCAGCGAGGCGCGAGTACACGCCCGTCAGCGCACGGCGGTACGGTTCGTCGATCCGATGTTCGTTGGCGTCGGGCGAGCGTTCGGCCAGCGCCTGCATCTCGACCGACACATCGATCAGCGTGGCCGACAAGGACAGCTCGCCGCCGAGAAAGTGCACTTCGGTCAGGTAGTGGCGCAAGGCCAGCTCGGATTGGCGCTTGAGCGCGTACTCGAGCGTGTCGGCGGTGACGTTCGGGTTGCCGTCGCGATCGCCGCCGATCCACTGGCCCATGCGCAGGAACGGCGCGATACCGCGCTGGCCCAGCGCGCGTTCGAGGTCGGCATAGACGCGCGGGATTTCGCGCAGGAAGGTCGCTTCGTAATAGCTCAGCGCGTTCTCGATTTCGTCGGCGACGGTCAGCTTGGAGAAGCGCAGCAGTCGGGTCTGCCAAAGCTGCGTGACGCGTGTGCGCATCTGCTCTTCGTTCTCCGCGTACTCGATCGGCGTGAGCGCGTCTTTCTTGCCGATGAACGCGTAGTGGCGCTGCTGGATCTCGTCGCGTGCGGTCAGCAGCAGCGCGATCGCGCGTTCGGCATCCAGGATGCTCTTGCGCTGCACTTCGGTGGGGTGCGCGGTGAGCACCGGCGACACGTAGCTGTGGGCCAGCGACTCGACCACCGCCTCCGACGTGATGCCGGCCTTGCGGATGCGCGCGAGGGCCATCGGCAGCGTGCCGGAAGCGCTTTCTCCGGCGCGATCGGCTTCGGTGCGACGGCGAATCTGATGCCGGTCTTCGGCCAGATTGGCGAGATGGCTGAAGTAGGTGAAGGCCCGAATCACGCGCACGGTCTCGGAGGCGCTCAAGCCCTTGAGCAGGTTCTTCAGTGCGCGATCGGCCTGTTGGTCGGCGTCACGCCGAAAGGCGACCGACAGCGTCCGGATCTTCTCGACCAGTGCGTAGGTTTCTTCGCCCTCCTGCTCGCGGATCACGTCGCCGAGGATGCGGCCGAGCAGCCGGATGTCGTCGATCAGTGGCTGGTCTTCGCTCGGCCGGCGCTTGGCAGCCGCTGCAGTGGGCGCCGTGGATTTGCTTGTCGTCTTGCTTGTTGTTTTCAACGGTCTCTACTCCTCGTCTTTCCTCGTCTTGGCGGGATTGCCGAAAGCGCTTTCAGCGTGCCGAAAGGCCCGGCCATCGGCGTTGCTGCAGCGCAACATGCTAGCATTCCGCTGGTCTTATTCACCAGTGGAAAACGCCTGTGAGCAACATCGTGATCGCCACGCGCGAAAGCCGCTTGGCACTCTGGCAAGCCGAACACGTCAAGGCACTGCTGCAAGAAAGAGGCCACACGGTCAGCCTGCTCGGCATGACCACGCGTGGCGACCAGATCCTCGACCGCTCGTTGAGCAAAGTCGGCGGCAAGGGGTTGTTCGTCAAGGAGCTCGAAACTGCTCTGGAGGAAGGCACTGCCGACATCGCGGTGCATTCGCTCAAAGACGTGCCGATGGATCTGCCCCTGGGCTTTGCCCTGGCTTGCGTGCTGGAGCGCGAAGACCCGCGCGATGCGTTGGTCTCGCCGCGCTATGCATCGCTGGAAGCATTGCCGCACGGTGCCGTCGTCGGCACCTCGAGCCTGCGCCGCATCGTGTTGATCCGTGCCTTGCGGC
Source organism: uncultured Variovorax sp. (assembly GCA_964242015.1). Lineage (GTDB taxonomy): Bacteria > Pseudomonadota > Gammaproteobacteria > Burkholderiales > Burkholderiaceae_C > Variovorax. Next base: position 25,127 of record CAXTCC010000010.1, on the reverse strand, counting down.
CCGACGTTCGCATCGAACCGTTGCGCGGCAACCTCGACACCCGGTTGCGCAAGCTCGACGAAGGCCAGTACGACGCGATCATCCTTGCTGCGGCAGGCCTCATAAGGCTGGGGCTTGAACACCGGATTCGCGTTGCCTTCGAGCCTGACGTGATGCTGCCGGCAGCGGGGCAGGGTGCTCTCGGCATCGAGATTCGTGCAGACCGTGCGGACCTGATCACGGCATTGGCGCCTTTAGGGCACCCGACCGACTGGCTTGCCACGGCCGCCGAGCGCGCAGTCAGCCGCGCAATGGGTGGCAGTTGCTCGATGCCGCTGGCGGCGCATGCGCGCTGGCAGCCAGGCGGCGGTTTGCGCATCGATGCCGCTTGGGGCGATCCGGAAGGCGCCCTCGCTTTGATCAGGGTGGAGGCCGAGTCCGACGCCGGCGATCTCGATGCGGCCGAGGCGTTGGGAATTCAGGCCGCCACGCTGTTGCGCGCGGCCGGTGCGCACTGAGAGCGGACGGCCGTGAGCGCCACGCGCGTCATCGTCACGCGGCCGGCGCGGGAAGCGGGCCGATGGGTCGACGACCTGAACGCGGCCGGACTGGATGCCGTGGCCTTGCCGCTCATCGAGATCGCGCCGATGGCAGATACCGAGCCGCTGCGCACCGCATGGTCACGGCTTGCGGACTACGCGGCCGTGATGTTCGTCAGCGCCAACGCGGTGGAAGAGTTCTTTCGGCAACGACCGAGCGAGGCGCCGGCAACGCCGCGCTGCTGGGCGACCGGTCCCGGTACAGCGCGCGCGCTGAACAAAGCGGGTGTCTCATCGGGCGCGATCGACGTTCCGGACGGCGCCAGCAGCAGCTTCGATTCCGAGGCGTTGTGGCTGAAGGTGCGTCCTCAGATCGAGCCCGGCGCGCGCGTGTTGATCGTTCGTGGCGGCGATGCGAGCGGCAATGCCGCGGGGCGCGATTGGCTCGCGCATGAGATCGAATCAGCGCAGGCGTCTTACGACACCGTGGTCGCCTACCGCCGCTTGTCACCGCGCTTCGACAACGCTGCGCTGTCGATCGCGTCCGAAGGTGCCGCCGGGCGTGCAATCTGGCTCTTCAGCAGCTCGGAAGCGATCGGCAATCTGCAGCGCGCATTGCCGAATACTTCGTGGAACAACGCGCGTGTGGTCGCGACCCATGCGCGGATCGCAGAGGCCGCGCGGGCAACGGGTTTTGGCACGGTCGTGCTCTCTCAACCGCTCAAGGATGCGCTGATCGCCTCGATAGAATCGTTGGCATGAGCGCAGCCTTCCCGTCGGACGATCTTTCGCCAGAGCCGATTGCGCCTATCGTCCAACCCCCTCCTGCCCCCGCACCCGTCCCGGCGCCGCTCGGCGTCTCGCCTTCGGTAGCGGCCGCGACGCTGTCTCGCATCGTCTTCGGGCTGCTGGCCGTCGTGGCATTCGTCGCCCTGGTGCTGTGCATCGTGCTGTGGCAAAAGGTGAGCGGCATGCAAGAGCAACTCGCGCGTCAAAGCGCCGATGCCCTGATGCAGGCAGCCGAGGCACGCACGCTGGCCCGGCAGGCGCAAGAGACGGTGCGCGACACCGCTGCACGTCTGGCGCTCACCGAAACGCGTGTCGGCGAAGTCGCATTGCAGCGCTCGCAACTCGAAGACCTGATGCAGAGCCTGTCCCGGTCGCGCGACGAGAACCTGGTCGTCGACATCGAATCTGCCGTGCGGCTCGCACTGCAACAGGCCGAAGTCACTGGCAATACCGAGCCGTTGCTCGCCGCGTTGAAGGCCGGCGACCTGCGCATCACGCGCGCCGCGCAGCCGCGGCTGGCGCCATTGCAGCGCGCGATGCAGCGCGATGCCGATCGCATCCGCAGTACCGCGAGCACCGACAGCGGCGAGGCCTTGCGCAAGCTCGACGACCTGATGCGCGGCGTCGATGATCTGCCGACGGTCAATGCGGTCGCGATGCGTGGCGCGGGCACCAATCCATGGGAGGCCGAACCGGTGCCGGCGGATGCGCCCTGGTGGCAACGGGCGTTGCTGATCGTGCGCAGCGAGGCGCGCTCGTTGTTGCGAGTAGGGCGTATCGAACGACCTGAGTCTGTACTGCTCGCACCCGACCAGACCTTCTTCTTGCGTGAGAACCTCAAGCTGAAACTGCTCAACGTCAGGCTGGCGTTGATGTCGCGACAGGTCGACAACGCCCGTACCGAACTCGGCACGGTATCGGCCACGCTGAACCGGTACTTCGATCCTGCGTCACGCCGCACGCAGGCAGCCGCCACGCTGGTGCAGCAGTTGCAAGCACAGGTCAAGTCGACCGAGCCGGCGCGCATCGACGACACGCTGGCGGCGATTGCGACCGCCGCAGCCGGACGCTGAATCTTCCCATGCGTGCGGCACTTTGGCTCCTGGCGCTCTTCGGCATCGCTGCGGCAGTGGCGCTGTTCGCGGGCAACAACCAGGGAACGGTCACCGTCTTCTGGCCGCCCTGGCGTGTCGACCTGTCGCTCAATCTGGTGCTGCTGCTCATGGCCGCCGGGTTCATGCTGCTGCACCTGGCGTTGCGGGGCCTGTCGGCTCTGTTCTCGCTACCAGTACAAGCCCGGCAATGGCGCATGCAGCAAAAGGAGCGCGCCTTGTATGGCGCACTGCTCGACGCACTGGCGCAGTTGATCGCCGGGCGGTTCTCGCGCGCCCGCAAGGCGGCGCAAGCGGCCTTGGTCCAGGAAAAGACGCTGGCCGCGCTCGATGCCCGGTTGCCGCAAGCGCAGCAAGTCAGAGTGCTGTCGCATCTTTTGGCGGCGGAAAGCGCTCAGGCGCTGCAAGATCGGCCGGCGCGCGACGCACATCTTCAGCAGGCACTGAACGAAAGCGTTGACCGCAATGCGCTTCCGGCACCGGAGACGCGCGAAGGCGTGCAGCTGCGGGCTGCCCGTTGGGCGCTTGAAGACCGTGATGCACCCGCTGCGTTGGCGCGCCTCGAAGAGCTGCCGCAAGGCGCACAGCGCCGTACCTTGGCGTTGCGCTTGCGGCTGAAGGCGGCGCGCCTCGATCGACGCACGCTCGAGGCGCTCGAAACGGCAAGGTTGCTTGCCAAGCATCGGGCTTTCTCCGAGGCCGCAGCAGAAAGCATCGTGCGCGGTCTGGCGACCGAGCTGCTCTCCGGTGCGCATGACCCGACACAACTCATCAGCGCATGGGGGCAACTCGAATCGTCCGAGCGTGAAATGCCCGAGGTCGCAATCCATGGAGCGCAACGCATGGCGCTGTTACGTGGTGACCTTGCCATTGCCCGGGGTTGGTTGCTGCCTGCCTGGACGCGGATGATCGATCAGCCGAACAGCGTCAGCGACAGTCTGCGCGTGAAACTGGCTCGTGCACTTGAAGCAGGGCTGGAGTCGGTCGACGCGGAGTGGCTTGCGCGCATCGAGCTGGCGCAACGTGACAACCCGCGCGACCCGAATCTGCAGTACTTGGCGGGCATGGCTTGCATGAAGCGGCAACTCTGGGGCAAGGCCCAACAATTGCTAACTCAAGCAGGAACTGGCCTGCAGGACGCGGGTCTTTACCGGCGCGCCTGGCAGGCACTCGCCACCCTCGCCGAGGCGCGTGACGACACCGATCAGGCGTCCTTGGCCTGGAAGCGCGCTGCGCAGACAGATGCCCCCTGATCGCACTAGACTTTTCTGAGCGCTTTGCTATCTATTCGATAGCTGAAAAGTGTTACGAGAGAAGGATGGAAAGGAGATTTCGCGGTTTTTTGCAATTAGTGCAAAAGTTCACGTTTCTCTATCAAACGATGTACACCCCGAAACAATTTGAGGTTTTGGCGTTACGTGATGTACAGTCGTAACTGTTTGCAAAAGTATTCATTTTTACGGTGACTCGGGGGTCTGGCTTGAAACGAATTTATACATCTGCCGCGCTGGCGGCGTCTGCTCTGACACTTCTTGTGGTGTCGGGATGTGCTGCCATCGGGCCGGGTTTCGAAACCACCAGCAGCGCTGTAAAAGCCGTCAATGACAACGCTGCGAAAGCCAAGGCAAGTGCGGCCAATGGCGGCGTGGTCGATCCCGATCGACCGCCGGAAGGCACCGTTTCGGAAATCAATCCGGAACTCCTGAAGACGCTCACCTCGGCGCGTCCGACCACGATTCCTCAGGATGTCGCCAAGTTGCTGGGTGAGCCGGACGTCTACCGTCTTGGCCCCGGCGATGTGGTCGGCATCACCGTTTTCGATCATCCGGAAATCATTTCCAGCGCCATCCCGGCAACGACCGTGGCCGACCCGGCCAGCGTCTCCCCCGCTCCTGGTTTCATCGTTTCCAACACCGGTCAACTGAGCTTTCCGTACGCCGGCACGCTGAAAGTAGCGGGCATGACGGTTCAGGAGCTCGAAGATGTCGTCACCAAACGGCTGCAGCGGGTCTTCAAGGAGCCGCAAGTCAACGTGCGGGTGCAGGCGTTTCGGAGCAAACGCGCTTACGTCGAAGGCGAAGTACGCGTGCCGGGCTTGCAAGTCTTCACCGACATTCCGATGACGTTGCCAGAGGCGATCAGCCGTGCCGGCGGCGTTACACCCGCAGGAGATCGGTCGTTCGTGACCCTGACCCGAGACGGCGTGACCACGCCGATCGACATGATGGGCATGGCTGAAGTGGGCGTCGACCCCACGCGCATTCCCCTTCGCAGTGGCGACATGGTGACTGTTCGCAATCGTGAAGACAGCAAGATTTCCGTGATGGGCGAAGTGCTGCGCCCGGCCGCTGTGCTGATGCGCAACGGTCGATTGAGCCTGAACGACGCACTGAGCGAAGTCGGCGGTGTCGACCTGGGTACCGCCAATCCACGTCAGATCTATGTGGTTCGCAATCGTCCTCAGGGCGGCCAGGCCATCTTCCACCTCGATGCGCGCAACGCACTGGCGCTCGCCATGGCCGATGGCTTTGCATTGCAGCCGAAGGACGTCGTGTTCGTCGACCCGGTCGAGCTGGTGCGCTGGAGTCGCATCGTCAACCTGATCCTGCCGTCGACCCAGGGCGCGAACCTGATTCGCGGGACCTACAAGTAAGTAGGTCGCATCACAACTCATGCGGAACATTCTCATCGTGTGCACCGGCAACATCTGTCGCAGTCCCATGGCCGAAGGCCTGATGGCTGCTGCCTTGCCCGGCCGCGAGGTGAGTTCGGCTGGCTTGGGCGCGTTGGTCGGCTATCCGGCGGACCCGGTAGCGAAAGAGTTGATGCGCGAAAAAGGCATCGACATCGACGGTCACAGGGCGCGCCAGATCAGCCTGGACATGTGCCAACGCGCTGACCTGATTCTCGTGATGGAGCGAGACCAGCGCCGTGCAATGCACGAGCGCTACCCCTTTACCAACGGAAAAGTTTTTCAAATGGCCGGGCAGAACGGGCAGGACGTGCCTGATCCGTATCGCCGGCCACGCGAAGTGTTTCAAGCATCTCTTGCGCAAATCGAAGCCGGTGCCCGGCATTGGGTCCAACGCATTTCAAAAGTATCCAGCCGATGAACTCCACACTCACATCCCATTCGACGCTGACTCCGTCCACCTCTTCCGGCCGTGCCGATGACGACGATGTGGACCTTGGCCATTACCTGGACATCCTTGTTGCCAACAAATGGTTGGTGGCGGCTATCACTGCGGTGGTGCTTGCCATCGGCGTCGCGTACGCCTTGTTGAGTCAGCCTATCTACGAGTCGAATCTGCTGATCCAGGTCGAGGAAGAGAACAACAACGCCAACAAGAGCTTCCTGGGCGAGGCGAATGCGCAGTTCGACGTGAAGACGCCCGCCAGCGCCGAGATCGAAATCCTCCGCTCGCGAATGATCGTCGGCCAGGCGGTCGAATCCACCAAGCTGTACATCGATGCCTATCCGCGTTACGTGCCGCTGATCGGCGGCTGGCTGTCGCGTCATGCGTCGCAACTGTCGAACCCGGGCTTCCTCGGTTTCGGTGGCTATGTATCGGGGACCGAGAAGATCACCGTGTCGCGCTTCGAAGTGCCGCCGGCACTGGAGCCGAGCGAGTTCATCCTCACGGCCAAGGGCGACGGCGCCTACACGCTGGAACACAAAGGCTGGAGCGAAGTGCTGACCGGCAAGGTCGGCGCGATGCTGAAGGCCGACACGCCACAGGGCCCGATCGAGTTCACCGTTGCTGAACTGCTGGGCAAGGCGGGTGCTCAGTTCCGCGTCATTCGTCTGTCCAAGCAAGCCACCATCGAGGCGTTGCAATCGCGACTGGTGCTGGCCGAAAAGGGCAAGCAAACGAGTGTGATCAGCGCGACGCTGCAAGATCCCGACCCGATCAAGGTTACTCAGATCCTGAACGCGATCGGCAGCCAGTACGTGCGCCAGAACATCGAGCGCAAGGCGGCTGAAGCGCAGAAGACGCTGGCATTCCTGGACGTTCAGCTGCCGCAGTACAAGCGCCAGCTCGAAGAGTCCGAGCAGCTCTACAACGGCTACCGTAATCAGAAGGGCACTGTCGCATTCGACGAAGAGGCCAAGCTGGTGCTGGCAACCGCCGTCGACCGTCAGACCAAACTGCTCGAAGCGCAGCAACGTCGTCGCGAACTCGAAGCCCGCTTCACGGCCAATCACCCGCTGGTGCAAACACTCGACTCCCAGGTCGCTGCGCTGAGCCGCGACATCAACGAAGTCCAGGGCCGCATCAAGGCATTGCCAGGCATCCAGCAAGACGCCGTCCGCATGCAGCGCGACGTGACCGTCAACACCACGCTGTACCAGTCGCTGCTCAATCAAGCTCTGCAATTGCGCCTGGTCAAAGAAGGCAAGGTCGGCAATGTGCGATTGCTCGACAGTGCGACCGTTCCGGATTGGCCGGTCAAGCCACAGCGCGGCATGATCGTGCTCATTGCTCTGGTGTTGGGCCTGTTCCTCGGCATCCTGGCGGCCTTCATCCGCAATGCCCTGGTCGAGCAACGTATTCGTGACCCGCACGAGCTGGAGATGAACATTGGCCTGCCGGTTTTCTCGAGCATTCCGTTGAGCCCGGCACAAAAGGGCATCGCGCAACGGCGACTGACTGGAGCGACCGGTGTCAGGTTGCTCGCCATCGAACGGCCAGACGATCTGGCGATCGAAAGCCTGCGCAGTCTCCGCACCGCGATGCAGTTTGCGATGCTCGAGTCGCCCAACAACCGGGTGATGATTACCGGAGCGACACCGGGCGTCGGCAAGAGCTTTGTCACCGCCAACTTCGCGGCGCTGATGGCCGCAGCGGGCAAACGCACGCTGCTGATCGACGCCGACCTGCGCCGCGGACACATCCATCAATACATGGGTCTGCAGCGTCACGGCGGCCTGTCTGAACTTATTGCCGGCAGCCTCACGATTCAACAGACTGTTCACAAGCAGGTGATTCCTAACCTCGACTTGCTGGCGACCGGACAGCTGCCGCCGAACCCGGGCGAACTGCTGTTGTCCGAGTCGTTCAATACCACGCTTGAAAAGCTCTCCGAACAGTACGACCTGGTGATCATCGATACGCCGCCGGTGCTGGTGGCCGCCGATACCGCCGCTGTGGCGACGCATGCTGGCACAGTGCTCCTGGTGGCACGCGCACACACGTCGACGATGGGCGAACTGAGGGAGGCCACACGCCGGCTGGCATTGGGCGGCAAGGCGGCCAACGGTGTCTTGTTGAACGCGATCGAACCGAGCCGGCAAGGCTACGGCGCCTACAAATACGGGCGCTATCGGTACACCAACTACAACTACGAGAGCATCCTTCCAGAGGAGCAATAAAAAAGGGCCGCAAGGCCCTTTTTTATTGTCCGGTGCCGCGAGGCTGACGATGCTGGCGGGTTGCGGAGCCGCTCAGGCCGAACGGCAGGCGCGAAGGTCGCGATCGAATTGGGCGAGTACGGCGTCTTTGGCAATGCGTGTTTCAGCATAGAGCCGCGCCTTGACGCCCATCTCGCGACGCAACTCCGGTTGCTTGGCCAGCCACTCGATGCGGTCAGCCAAAGCCTTCGCGTCATCGGGTGGAACCAGTGTGCCGCACTGCATGACCACCTTGCCCAGTTCGGTCTCGGCATGCGCAGTGGCGATGACCGCGCGACCGCTGCTCAACATGCCGGTGAGCTTGGACGGCATGACGAGGTCGGCCGCGTCGGCGCGCTGCGGCAACAGATGAATGTCGGCCAGGCCCAGCAGATCGCCGAGCCGCTCCAGCGGCTGCAACTCGATGAACTTGACGTTCGACAGGCCACTGCAACGTTGCATCAGGTCGGCGCGTCCTGAACCGTTGCCGCACAGCACGAACACGATGTCCGGCACTGCTTTCAACAAAGCGGCAGCTTCTGACAGCACTTCCAACCCCTGCTTGCCGCCCATGTTGCCGGAGTAGAGCGCCACGATCGCGTCGTCGGGGATGCCCAGCTCCGCGCGGTAAGGACTGGCATGGGTCAACGGTCGAATTGCCGAAACATCGACCCAGTTGGGCAGCGAGACCAGATGTGCCGGATCGACGCCCTTGTCGCGTGCGCGCTGGAGCATGCGCTCTGAAATGGTCGATACGCGATCGAAGCGACGCATCAGCCAGCGCTCACCGCCCATGACCATACGCCGCACCCATCGACCTTTTAAAAGACCAAGGTCGAAGGCGGCGTCGACTTCATAGTCCTGAATGTGCAGCCATGCTTTGGCTGAAACGAGTCGTGCGAAAGCGACGGCTGCCGGGGCGCAAAAGAGAGGAGGTTCGGCCAGCCAGACCACGTCGGGTCGCCAGCGCCATTGCGCCAGCAGCGCTGGAATGCTGGCCAGCGCAAAGCTGGCGAGATGAATCACGCGTGTCAGGCCGGTCGGCTTGCGAGGCACCCAGACCGGCGCGCGGAATACCGTCACCCCTTGCCACTTTTCAGTGCTGTATCGGCCGGCGTTGTAGCCCGGCCATACGGCCCATTTGGGATAGTAGGGTGGTGCGGTCACAACCCGCACCTCGTGGCCCGCAGCCGCCAACCACGCCGCCATCTCCGCTGAATACTTGCCGATGCCGGTTAGTTCAGGTGCGAAGTTGATCCCATAGACCAGGATCTTCACCGCGGGGCGCCTTCGGCAGGCGGACGCGCCAAAGTGTGGCCCGTCAGGCGCGACAGCTCGGCAACCTTCGAATTCTTGTCGCTCAGCGCGGCGATGGCACGCTCGAGTTCCATGACCTTTGCCCCAACCAGAAAGCGATACCAGAAGCCTTGCAATGCGTGATAGACCAGACCCGAACGGCCGTCCAGAAACCCAAGCTGAAACACGTAGCGCCAGATGAAGTAGGCGGGCGCGCTGACCGTGAAGGGAATGCGGTTGTACACGCGCTCCTTGATCCACCGCTTGGCCGATGCCTGCGTCGAGGCACTGTCTTTGCTCATTCCATCATCGTGCGGGAACAGGTCGTGTCGTTGATTGAGAACCTCGATGGCTTCGCGCGTGGCGTACTTGTTGTGCTTCTGCGTGAAGAAGCTCAAATCGTTCAAGTTGTCGTCCGCAAAACTGCCTTCGAAGGTGACGGTGCGGCCACCCCGAACGATCACATGTTCGTCCATCCAGCGATCTTCGACCCGGCCCAGACCGCGACGCCAGATCCGCAGCAGTACGAGCGGGTATCGGCCGCCGTGACGCACCCAGCGACCCATGAAGATGTGCTTTCGCTTCAGGTTGATGCCGACGACGTCCATCGGCAGTTGCGGAAGCTTCTGCGCGATTTCAGCCGCGAGATCCGGTTCGATCACTTCGTCGGCGTCGAGTCGCATGATCCAGTCGGTGGTGATCGGCGCCTGGTCGAGCGCCCACTGAAACTGGCGCGCCTGGTTGACGAACGGATGAAACAAGACGATGGCGCCCAGCTGTCGCGCGATGTCGGTCGTGCGATCGGTCGACCCCGAATCGATGACGAACACTTCGCTCGCAATACCCGCCACGCTTTTCAGCGCGCGCTCGATGTGCTGCTCTTCGTTGTGCGTGAGCACGACCACGCACAACCCCGACGGCGTTGTCATTTCAAACGCCTACGTCCTGCACATCCTGCACAGGGCTCTGAGCAGGGGCCGCGATCGCCAGGCTGGGTGCGTGATGCCGGATCGCCTGGACTACATTCTGGGCGACCTGCTCGATGCGAAACCGCCGCTCGAAGCAGCGCCGTGCGGCAGTTCGCATCGCGGCCATTTCAGCGGGTGTCGCATCGAGCCAGCGTCGCAGCAACTGTTGAGTCCCCGGCAGTGTGTCGGTGTCGACGAGACCAGCGGCGTCGTCAGCCACCTCGCGCCAGATGTTGACCTTGTCGGAGATCAATACGGGCCGGCCGCAGGCAAGTGCCTCCGCCACGGCGATACCGAAATTCTCTTGATGAGAAGGCAGGCAGAAGACTTCGCAGGCATAGAAAGCGCCCCATTTGACGTCGCCCGAAAGCATCCCAGCCCAAGTAATCCGATCGGCAATGCCGAGTTCCTTGGCACGCGTCTGCAATGCATCGACCCATCCCTCCTGATCGGGTCCGGCCATGACCAGATGCACATCCGGCGAACGGCCCGCTGCTTCTGCAAAGGCATCGATCAAAAGATCGCAACCCTTCTTTTCGTGGATACGACCGAGGAACAGCACAAGTCGCTTTCCGCGCAGTGCCGGGAAGGTCTGCAAGAAGCTTTCGGTCAGCTGAGGTGATTCGGCGGGTGGCTCGGAGGTGCCGTAGGACACGACAGCTTCGTCGCAGCGGTAAGGCCAGAACGACTCGCGTGCCAGCAGTCTTTCTTCTTCGCATGTGAAGAGCACCGCGGCCGCGTTGTGCAACACCCGGTACTCCGCCAGCGCCCAGTACAAGGACTTCTTCAGGTGCTTGAGCGGATAGCGCCGCTTGAACCAGGGGTCCAACATGCCATGCGGAAAAACAAAGTAAGGCGGCGCTGCGTCGCCCAGCGAGCCCAGCGCACGCAGGGCACCCAGGCCGGTGTATTGCCAGAGACCGTTCACGATGACCGCGTCGTATTCGCTCGCATGCTGACGCAACCACGGCGTGAGTCCGGGCGTGAAGGCATAGGTGGCGCGCGAAGGCCCCAACGCATGAATTTTTCCGGGAAACGCTTTAACGAACGGCGCGTCCGGAGCATCGAGTGTCAGGATTTCGCCTTCATGGCCAGCTCGCGACAAGGCGGCCTGGAGCCGGACGACACCTTCAGAGATGCCGCCGCCGCGTGGATCGATCGACGAAACGAGATGCAGGAGTTTCACGCGGCAGGAGGCTGAGTGGTGGTTCTGCCCAATTGGTTGCAACAGGCAAACAGCGCCGCGATAAAGATCGCGACGGCCCAGCGCGCATCGGCACCGAAGGGGGAGAAAAAGAGATTCCAGAGCAAATTGACCAGACCCACGTGGAAATACAACGGGAGCCGCGCAGCGAACTTCAGATAGCGCTTGATGACGCGGAAAGCAAAGGCGATCCAGAAGATGCCGCCCGCCAAACCGCTCCATACCAGTGCACCGAAAAGATACGAGTGCGCCGGGATCAGCGCAAGATCGGTCGCATCGTCACTGTTCAGGTTGTCGCTGATGCCCAATTTGTACAAGAGGGCGGTGTAGCGAGAGATGTAGCCCGACTTGTCTTGCGCCCATGACCCGTGGCCAACGATGGGCGAGTCGAGGTAAGCCTGGATAGAGATCAACGATTCAGACCGGCCCGCGAGCAGCAGCCCGACGTCGGCCGATGCCTGTTGCTTGTACTTTGCTGCGACTTCAGGTGCCAGAAACGGGTCCAGCATTCCGGATGAAAAGAAGGCCGTGAGTCCCGTGTTCAGTGCCCAGGTCACGATCACGATGAGGGCTGCAACCTTGAAAGGACCGAAGCGCCCGGTCAGCCAACGTTTGAAGCCGCGAGCGACGTTGGTGTTCCAGAAGATATAGGCCGCAAAACCTGCAAGCGGGATCATGGCGAGCGAGCGGGCGCTGGCGAGGATACAAGCGATGAAGAAAGCCAGAACAGCCAGGCTCATGAGGACCAGGCTGCGCACACGGAAGAACGAAAGCCAGACCAGGCCGACGCCCAGCGTCGCGACGCCGTAGCCCCACTTCCAGGGCTCATAGAGCTGCTCGGGAGTGGGTGCGACGATGACATCGACGAACAGCGTCAGGGCGGCACCCAACAGCAGGGATGGCATGCGTTTCGGATAGCGATCGAACAGGATCATCGTCGAGCCGATCGTGGCCGCGAACACCAACGGCGCCAGCACGCCCTTCAGCGACAGGTTGCGGTCGGTTTGATTGATCAGATCGGAGATGAACTGGCCTGCGCTCCAAAAGACGGCCAGCGCGATGACGAACGCGACGTTTCTGTCGACCCGTCGCTTCAAGAGAAGAAAAGGCAGGGCCACCAGCGAGAGCACCTCGCCGATATAGATCTCGCCTATGACATTGACCTTGACGGCCGCCAGCATGCCGAGTGCGATCCACATCACTCGCAACGATGAAAGCGAGATGGAAATAGGCGATGCGACGGCTGTACTCATTTGGCGGTCCCCGAGAAATGATCGCGCCATGAGCGCTCGAGTTGATGACGGTACGGATGCCTCCAGCCGACGGCTACGTATGCGGCAACGAATGCCGCGACCGACATGCCCGTATTCATCAGGATGCTGAGTCCCTGCGTCTGAATCCACGCCAGCCAGGCGATACCGGCGAGGGTGACGCAACCGATCACCAAGGCAATGAGGCGGTGGTCGCGAGGGATCAGTTGCCGCATCGGCACCTTGTACTTGCGGTTGACGACCCACAACACCATGGCGCTCGACACCAGCAAGGCGATCGATGCGCCCGCTGCGACGCCCACTGCCCCCCAGAGATAGCCGAACAGCGCGCCCAGTGCCGCGTTCAGCCCGGCCATGGTGAAGTGCGCCACACTGTTCCAGCCCAGTTCGCCGGTGCCGAGGTTGTCGAAATACGCGGGTACTTCCAGATTGTTCAGGAAGTAGGTGCCGATCAGGATGGCCGCGAAAACAATGAACTGAGGTTCCACGTGACCGATCCAGACGTCGGATACCAGCGGGAGCAGCAAGAACATGCCTGCGTACACCGGGAGTGCCAGGAAGAACACCGTTTCATAGGCGCGCACGTAAACGTCGCGTAATTTCTCCGGGGACTTTTCCTGCAGCTCTGCAATGACGGGAACGATCACCGCATTGGCTGAAACCAGAAGCGTTCGAACTCGAATGACGAGCTGGCTCGCCATCTCGTAGTAAGCGGCCGAACTCAAGCCGCCGAACCGGCTCATCAGGATCTTGGTGACCGGGTCGCACAGCATCACCGCGATCATCACGAACTGGAAGTTGAGGCCGTAGCCCAGCATCTCCTTGAACCGCGGTTTGGACCAGCGCCATGGAAGCAACGGGAGTTCTTTCATCAAGACCCGCAACACAACCCAGTTGGCGATGCCGACCACGATCCATTGCGCGACTTGAACACGAGCCAACGCTTCGAGGCCGTACTTGGGCACGAACCAGATGACGCAAACGATCAGGAAGATGTTTCCGCCGATGGAAATGAGGTGCCGCAAGCCCGCGCGTTGGCAACCATCGATACCCGCCTGGAACACACCGGCGATGGCACCGACCCACACACTCAAAACGGCCCACGGCAGGATGCTGCGTGCTTCAGGAATGGAGGCCGCGGGCAGTGTCCAGTTGAGGATGTGGATCAGCAATGGGTAGAGCGCCAGCAACACGACGCCCATCACTACGGCGATGGTCAACACGGTGGTCTGAACGACTTCCGAAGCACCAAGCGCATCGTCCTTGCCACGATAGCGCGCAACGAACTTGACGACGCCGCCGGTCAATCCAAAGTCGCTCAGTCTTGCGAACGACGTGCTTGCCAGCAACACGGACCACAAGCCCAGCTGCTCGGCACCGAGGTGCTTGAGCAGATAGCGATACAGCAAAAAGAGAATGACGCCGGAGACGAGCACCTGCAGCACGGACAGTGCGGCATTGCTCGCAAAACGACGTGGAGAAATCACCATGGGAATGCGCTCAATCTTCCTTGCTGACGGGTACCGAATAACCGTGTGCTTTCAGCAAGGCGTGTCGTTTGGCGCGATCGAGGTCGTTTGCCACCATCTCGGCGACCATGACGTCGAGGGTGATTTGCGGCACCCATCCGAGATCGGACTTCGCCAGCGACGGGTCGCCCAGCAGCGTTTCCACTTCGGCCGGGCGAAAGTACCGTGCTTCAACTTGCACGAGGACCTGGCCGACCTGAACGGCGGGTGCCTTGTCCCCGGTGACCTTGCGAACGATGGCTTTCTCTTCGACGCCCTTGCCGATGAAGTCGAGCGTGATGCCCAACTGCTCGGCCGCCTTGGAAATGAACTCTCGCACGCTGTACTGCACGCCGGTAGCGATGACGTAGTCGCGCGCCTCTTGCTGCTGCAACATCATCCACTGCATGCGAACGTAATCTTGTGCATGACCCCAATCGCGCAACGCATCCAGGTTACCCATATGGATGCACTGCTCGAGGCCTTGGGCGATGTTGGCCAGTCCGCGAGTGATCTTTCGGGTGACGAAGGTCTCGCCACGACGCGGACTCTCGTGGTTGAACAGCACGCCATTGCACGCGTACATGCCGTACGCCTCGCGGTAGTTCTTGGTGATCCAGTAGGCGTAGAGCTTGGCGACGCCGTAGGGGCTGCGCGGGTAGAAAGGTGTGGTCTCGCGCTGAGGGATCTCCTGGACGAGACCGTATAACTCGCTGGTGCTCGCTTGGTAGAAGCGCGTCTTCTGCTGCAGCCCGAGAACTCGAATCGCTTCGAGCAAGCGAAGCGTGCCCATGGCATCTACATTGGCTGTGTATTCGGGTGAATCGAAACTTACCGCGACATGGCTTTGCGCGCCGAGGTTGTAGACCTCGTCGGGTTGAACCTGTTGAACGATGCTCGTGAGATTGCTGGTGTCTGTCAGGTCACCGAAGTGCATCTGCAGCCGGCGATCGCTGTTCGGTGTGTCTTCCAGCAGATGATCGATGCGCTCGGTGTTGAACGACGAAGCCCGGCGCTTGATGCCGTGCACTTCATAGCCTTTTTCGAGCAGCAGTTCCGCAAGGTACGAGCCGTCCTGGCCGGTGATCCCGGTGATCAGGGCTTTCTTCAAAGTCATTGAGCGTGCTCTACGGATTGCGTGGTTTCGAGAAAATCTTCGTAAGCCAGTGCAATACCAGCCCCGAGTTCGGTGCTGGCCTGCCAGCCAAGGTTGTTCAGTCTGTCGACGTTCAGCAGCTTGCGCGGTGCGCCGTCGGGCTTGCTGACATCCTGAACGATCTCGCCTTCGTAACCGATGACCTTGGCGACCAGGCGCGCGAGGTCTGCAATCGAAAGATCCTCACCGGTTCCGACGTTGATGTGGCTGTGCATGACCTCGGTGTTGGCCTTGTAGGTTTCCGAGGACAGATCCATCACATGAATGCACGCCTTGGCCATGTCGTCGACGTACAGGAACTCGCGCTTGGCAGAGCCCGTACCCCAAATCACGACTTGTGGGGTTTCGGCCAGCTTCGCCTCATGGAAGCGGCGAATCATCGCTGGCAGCACGTGGCTGTTTTCAGGATGGTAGTTGTCGCCGGGGCCGTATAGGTTGGTCGGCATCACGCTGCGGTAGTCGGTACCGTACTGACGGTTGTAACTTTCGCACAGTTTGATACCCGCAATCTTGGCGACCGCGTACGGCTCGTTCGTGGGCTCCAGTGAGCCCGACAACAACGCGTTTTCGGCCATGGGCTGCGGTGCAAGTCGCGGGTAGATGCAGCTCGATCCGAGAAACAGCAGCTTGTTGACGCCAGCCCGCCAAGCCTCGTGCACGACGTTGGCTTCGACCATCAGGTTGGAGTAAATGAACTCGGCCGGATAAGTGTTGTTGGCATGAATGCCGCCGACCTTGGCGGCGGCCATGTAGACCTCATCGACCGCTTCGCTCTTGAAGAAGGCCTTGACCTCGCTTTGATTGGTCAAGTCGAGTTGACTGCGCGTCCGAGTCACGATGTTCATGAATCCGCGGCGACGCAATTCGCGAACGATCGCGCTGCCCACCATGCCGCGATGGCCGGCGACGTAGATGCGTTTCGATGTGTTGGAAGGCAAGCTCATGAGGTGCTCCGGTGCGGTCGGTTAGGCGTGTTTGCGCGGCACGGTGACAGGAATGACGACACCGTAGTTGTCGTCGAATCGCACGATGTCGTCTTTGCCGAGATAGCTCCCGGACTGAATCTCGATGACTTCGAGCGGGATCTTTCCCGGGTTCTCGAGCCGATAGACGCTGCCGAGCGGTATGTAGATCGATTCGTTCTCGCGCAGCAAGGTGGTTTCGTTGTCGCGAGTGACGCGGGCCGTGCCTTTGACGACCACCCAGTGTTCTGCACGGTGGTGATGCATGCGCAGCGACAGCTTGGCGCCGGGCTTGACACTCAACCGCTTGACCTCGAAACGCTCGCCGTTGTCGACGCTGTCGTAGGCGCCCCATGGCCGCGCCACGCGGCGATGCTCGGTCGCCTGAACCTGACCGCTGGAAACGAGCAGGTTCACGACATGTTTCACTTGCTCGGTGTTGCTTGCATGCGCAACCAGAACGGCATCCGGTGTGTCGACGATGATCAGATCGTCGGTGCCGAGTGCGACGACCGGTCGGTTCGGTGCGTGAATGAAAGTGTTGCGCGAGTCGACTGAAAAGCCCTGACCATGCACCCGGTTGCCGTCCGCATCTTCCGGGTAGAGCTCGGCAACGGCATTCCAGCTGCCTACATCGCTCCAAACACCGGCAAACGGAACGACAGCGACATGGTCGCACTGTTCGAGCACCGCATAGTCGATGCTTTGACTGCGGCAGCTCTCGAATGCACTGCGGTTCATTCGAAGGAAATTTCCATCTGGCTCGGGCGAGGCTGTTGCCAGCTTGCACGCTTCCAGGATGTCAGGGGCGTGTGCGCGCAACGCCTCGATCAGCACTGTCGCACTGACCAGAACAATGCCCGCGTTCCAGAAATTGCCCCCAGCCAATACCAATTTGATGGCGTCTGCGGCTATCGGCTTTTCAATGAATGCATCGACGCGCCGGGCAACGGCGAGGTCGCCGTCGACTCCAAGTGCTTCGCCCTGGCGGATATAGCCATAGCCCGTGCTTGGAAAAGTGGGTGCCACACCGAACGTGACGATATTGCCAGCCAGTGCGGCTTCGACGCCACTGCGAATGGTGGCGGCAAACACAGCCGAATCCGGGATGTGATGGTCGGCCGGCGCAAACAGCAGCAATTGGTCAGGATCGCTGAGCAGCGCGGCGATCGCCATGGCTGCAGCTGTATTGCGCGCTACAGGTTCGAGCAGTTGGGTGCCATGCACCGCCGCTGCTTCAAGTGCCTCCTGAACGAGAAAGCGATGTTCTTCTGCGGCCACGCACATGACTTCAGCGTTGAGTACGCGAAGACGCTCCAGGGTCAACTGCAGCAAGCTCTTGCCGTCGAGCAACGGCGCGAACTGCTTGGGCAATGCCTTGCGCGAGAGCGGCCAGAGCCGGGTGCCCGCACCGCCACACAAGATGACTGGCCGAATCTGGTTCATCGCGATCCATCTCCAGTGACCACGGTCTTTACGGTCCGAACCAGAATCTGGAAGTCGAGCATGAGAGACCAGTTATCGACATACTGAGCGTCAAGTTCGACGCGCTTGGCGTAAGACAGTTTGTTGCGCCCGCTCACTTGCCAAAGACCTGTGATCCCTGGGCGCATCGAGCAGTAGTGCGGCCAATGCTTACCGTACAACGAACGCTGGCGCTCCATGCATGGGCGCGGGCCGACGAGGCTCATGTCGCCCTTCAACACATTCCAGAACTGTGGAATTTCGTCGAGGCTCAGCTTGCGAATGAACTGACCCAGCGGGGTGATGCGCGGATCTTTTTCAAGTTTTTGAAACGTATCCCATTCGGTACGGGCCATATCGTTACGGCTCAAAAACTCATCGAGCACATCTTCAGAGTTGTGCACCATGGAACGAAACTTGTAGAACCGAAAACGCTGGCCTCTTTCGCCGAGCCGGTTTTGCCAAAAGTGAACGGGCCGGCCCATGCTGACCGCGACGCAAAGGGCCACGACGAGATAGAGCGGACCGAAAAGCGCAAAAAAAACAAGTGCGCCAATCACATCGATCGAACGCTTTGCAATTCGCTGCGCGTTGCTGAGCCGCTTCGGCTGTACGGGTGCCGGAAAGGCCGGCGAGCCGCCGCCGCCAGGCGTCGGGCGCCGCACGACATTGCCATCTGCATTCGAGTCAGTACGAAACATGAAAGTCCCCCTAAAAAGGGTTTCTGCCCACCAGCGCGGCAGTGTAACGCTTTACTACTATCCGAAAGAATTCGAACACATCCGACTCGGCTTGTGTTGTCAGCAAATGCCGTACATCTTCCGACCAAGATCGAAGAGTTGCCCTCTGCCCACGATGTCGCAACGGGTTGATGCGCCGCAACATTCGAAGGATTTAGTGTAGTCCTTTTGTATGACAAGATGTTAATGGGGCTGGACAAAAAATGTTGCTTTCGCGCGCCGTTGTGCCAACTATTTCTCGGGGATTACCCCTATCGAGTCAAAAAATCGGCGGGGGAACAAATCGGTCCAAACAGACTCGTGTTGGATGGCTCGTACAGCGGCATTGCCGTATGCGACATACGGATTCCGGCGCACCTGGATGCGCGCGCCATCCTTGCTAAAACAGCACCGGGAGCTGCCGTGCGTGATGTAAGGGCTGCTGAAGAGCAAAAAAAAGGGCGGTCAATGCCGCCCTTTTGGTGAGGAAAAGCCGCTTGCTAACGGGTCGGTCCCTCTTCCACGGTAGCTTTTTCGAACGGAAGCGTCATGGCATTGAGGTCACGCCGCGTTTCGACCAGCACAAGAGATCCTTCTTCCAGCACAACGGCAGGGGGACGAGGCCGCGGTACGTGCGCCGGGCGAGGTTCCGCAGCGATTGCCGCCTGTGCCTGCGCGATCCGGTCCGCATCGGAGTTCACCCAATGCAGCCCGGAGCCTTCGGCGATCTGAGACAACTCCGCAAGAGGTAGGTCGAACGGCTGAACCTTTGGCAGGGCGCGTCCGGATTGCGGTGCAGGCGCAGCAACTGCCGGCGCGGGCGTGCTGACCGGCGCCACAGAGGCAACAACCGCGATGCTCGCCGACATCGGCGTTGGCGTCGGTGCCGCCAGTGCAACGGCAGCTTCAGGCGCGACAGGCGCAGCCGCCTGGGGCGCCGCTGGCCGGAAGGCCGCAAAGTACGAAGCAGGCGCTTCGGTTCTTTGCTCGGCCGCGTCGGCACCGACGATGGATTCCGGAGCAAGCGCAGACACGCCCTGCTCTTCGGCGCCTTCACGCGGCGCCCTGTCACGCCGATCGCGCCCGAAGCGGTCGCGTGAGCGGCCGCGGCGCTCGTCGTTGTCACGGCGCGGCGCTTCGGTATCAGTCGAGCCGTCTTGTTGATTGCCATCAGTGGCTTCGCCGATCGACACAGGCTGCGCTTGCTGTGCGACCTCCGCGCCAGGGCGAGCGCTGTCTTCCGGTCGACGTTCGCGGCGGCCCTCACCGCGTTCACCGCGCGACGCGCGATCTTCGCCACGCCCACCGCGCGCATTGCGTTCGCTGCCCGAGGCGCTCTCGACATTGCCATCGCCAACTGCGTCGCTTGGGGCATCGGTGCCCGGATCACGCGCTGCTTCCGCATTGCGATCGTTGCGATCGCCGCGGTCGTTTCGCTCAGGGCGCTCCCGGCGCTCGCCGCGTCCACGCGGCGAGCGTTCGGCGGGCGTCGTCCCCGTTTCGCCAGCCAGTGATTGCGGAGCTGACGTCGCGCCGTCAAGCACGCCTCCTATGGCTTCAGGCGCATCGGTGCGGATATCCGCATCCCGTCGTCCACCGCGACCACGGCCACGACCGTCACCTTCGCGCGGGCCGCGACCTTCGCGTGGCTCACGCGGTTCACGTGCTTCGCGAGGTTCCCGGATTTGCGCTTCGCTGCGTACTTCAGTTTGACCTTCACGCGGCTCGCGGCGCTCGCCACCTTGGCGCTCTCCGTCGCGACGCTCGCCGCCACGTCCGCCGCGGCGTTCGCCATCACGACCGTTGCCGCGTTCGCGGCCTTCGCCACCGCGACCACCACGGCGCGGTTCGCCTTCTCGTGCGGCGCGGCCTTCGCCGTCACGCGGAGGACGTCCGTCGCGGCGCGCGGGTTTGGGTGCTTCGACGGGAATCACGGCAGGCGGCGCTGCCGGCGCCGGTGCTGCAGGTGCGGCAAACCAGCTCTTCAGCTTGGCGAAGAAGCCGGTTTCTGCAGGCGCTTTGGCAATCACCGGAGGCGCAACTGGGGCTGGCGCGGCCACGGGAGCCGCAACAGGCGCGGCGCGCACGACTTCGGGCTTGGGCACGGCCACCGGCGCTGGTGCATCGGGCAGCACGCCTTTGATCACCGGCGTCTGTTTGTTGGTCGGCTCTTGCGAGCGACGCGTGACCGAGGTCGGATCTTCGATCTCCTCGGCCATCTTGTAACTGGCTTCGATATGGTCGAGACGCGGGTCGTCGTGCTTCAGGCGTTCGAGCCGGTAGTTCGGCGTTTCCAGCGTCTTGTTGGGCACCATCAGCACGGTGACGCGCTGCTTGAGCTCGATCTTGGCGATTTCAGGGCGCTTTTCGTTCAGCAGGAACGACGCCACTTCCACGGGCACCTGGACGTGTACCGCGGCCGTGTTGTCCTTCAGGCATTCCTCTTGAATGATCCGCAGGATCTGCAGCGCGCTCGATTCGGTATCGCGGATGTGACCCGAACCACCGCAGCGCGGGCAGGGGATCGACGACCCTTCGCTCAGCGCCGGCTTCAGGCGCTGGCGGCTCATTTCCATCAGGCCGAACTTGCTGATCGAGCCGAACTGCACGCGGGCGCGGTCTTGCCGCAGCGCATCGCGCAGGCGGCTTTCAACTTCGCGCCGGTTCTTCGACTCGTCCATGTCGATGAAGTCGATCACGATCAGGCCGCCCAGGTCGCGCAAGCGCATCTGGCGGGCCACTTCGTCGGCGGCTTCGAGGTTGGTGCGGGTGGCGGTCTCTTCGATGTCGCCGCCCTTGATAGCGCGGGCCGAGTTCACGTCGACCGAAACCAGGGCTTCGGTGTGGTCGATCACGATCGCGCCGCCGCTCGGCAGCTGCACCGTGCGGGCGTAGGCCGATTCGATCTGGTGCTCGATCTGGAAGCGGCTGAACAGCGCCGCGTCGTCGCGGTAGCGCTTCACGCGCGCGGCATGCTCGGGCATCACGTGCGCCATGAACTGCTGCGCCTGCTCGTAGATGTCGTCGGTGTCGATCAGGATGTCGCCGATGTCGTGATTGAAGTAGTCACGGATCGCGCGGATGACCAGGCTCGACTCCTGGTAGATCAGGAAAGCACCCTTGGCGCCTTTGGACGCACCGTCGATGGCCGTCCACAGCTTAAGCAGGTAGTTCAAGTCCCACTGGAGTTCCGGCGCCGAGCGGCCGATGCCGGCAGTGCGCGCGATGATGCTGGCACCCTTGGGGTACTCCAGCTGGTCCATGTTCTCCTTGAGCTCGGCGCGATCTTCGCCTTCGATGCGGCGCGAAACGCCACCGCCGCGCGGGTTGTTCGGCATCAGCACGACATAGCGCCCAGCCAGTGAAATGAAGGTGGTGAGGGCCGCGCCCTTGTTGCCGCGCTCTTCCTTCTCGACCTGCACGACCAGTTCCTGGCCCTCGCGGATCGCGTCCTGGATGCGGGCCTGGCTGGCCGACACGCCTTCGGCAAAGTATTGCTTTGAGATTTCCTTGAAAGGCAGGAAGCCGTGGCGGTCTTCGCCGTAGTCGACGAAACAGGCTTCGAGCGAAGGCTCGACGCGCGTCACGACGGCTTTGTAGATGTTGCCCTTGCGCTGCTCGCGCCCTTCGATTTCGATCTCGTAGTCGAGCAGCTTTTGCCCATCGACGATGGCCAGGCGGCGCTCTTCAGGCTGCGTGGCGTTGATCAACATCCGCTTCATATTGGGTTGTCCTTGTTCGTATCGTTCTGACCGGCTCATGACGAGCCAACGATGCACGGACGACGCCTGCGAAACGAAGGAATTGCCGCTTGGCCCCGAATGTCCCAGCCTTCCGCGACGAGCGCGGTCAGCCGTTTGAGCGTCAGCTCAACGACAAACAGGGTGGGGGCGCGTGGATGGGCGAGAGCCAGATTCGGTGTTGACTTGCCATCGGTTCGACGGCGGGGTGCGCAAGGGTGGCGCGCGCTGCAGGCGATTCAATGCCCGAGGCCACTGGCCAACCGGGCTTTAGCCAGGTGGGGCAGCGCAGGCAAATCTGAATCAGCAGCATCAACACAAGGGACTCGCTTCGATCCGCAAAAAGCTGGAAGGCTCTTTGCTGGGTATTCCGTATCGGTGTTTCGTGGGCGTCGGCTTGACTTGGATGTTTTGCCCGCCGCCGTACGCTGTTGCGTTTGACTTGCGAGCTCGGCACCAAAGCGGCATCGACCTCACAGCGCGGGTGTCGGTGCTCTAAACTTCTGTCTAATCAAGCACTTACATGACCGCGCTGGTGAAAAACATTATAGGTGTGAAGCCGGCCTCCGCGGCCACTGAAACGGGCTCTCCGGATTCAGTTGTCAAATTTTTGACAGTCGATGAAGAGTCGGCCGGACAGCGACTCGACAACTTTCTGTTCCGCCATCTGAAGGGCGTGCCCAAGACCCACGTCTACCGGATCATTCGTTCCGGTGAAGTGCGCGTCAACAAGGGCAGGGCGCAGGCCGAGACCCGAATCGAGAGTGGCGATGTGCTTCGTCTGCCCCCGGTGCGCGTCTCCGCCCGCACGGAGGAAAACGCTTCCAAGCCTGCGCCGGCCCGGCAGTTTCCGGTTTTGCTGGAAGACGATGCGCTGCTCGCGATCGACAAGCCCGCTGGCGTCGCCGTCCACGGCGGCAGTGGCGTGAGTTTCGGCGTCATCGAGCAATTGCGCACCGCGCGTCCGATGGCCAAGTTTCTGGAACTGGTGCATCGACTCGATCGCGACACCTCCGGAATTCTTCTGGTGGCCAAGAAGCGGAGTGCATTGACCGCGCTGCAATCGCAATTCCGCGAACGTGAAACGGGCAAGACCTATCTGGCGCTCGTTGAAGGAACCTGGCCTGCGAACAAGAAGGTGCTGGACGCACCGCTCGCCAAATACCTGTTGCCGGGCAAGGACGGCACGCCCGACACCGGTGAGCGCCGGGTGCGGGTGGTCGCGAAAGACCATCCGGACGCGATGCGCGCTGTCACGCTGGTGCGCGTGCTCGCGCGGTTCACGTTGCCCGGTGATAGGACTCCGGTTTCGCTGCTCGCCGTGACGATCAAGACCGGACGCACCCATCAGATCAGGGTGCACCTGGCGTCGGCAGGGCATGCCATTGCGGGAGACGACAAATACGGCACTTCCGATCGACAGCGCGCTTTGACGAAACTCGGTCTGAGGCGCATGTTCCTGCACGCGTGGCGACTGCAGTTCACGCACCCGGCAAGCGGCGAGCGCGTTTCGCTGCAAACCGATCTTCCGCCTGAATTGCAAGCGCTGATGCCGCCACTGGCTCTGGAAGCACTTGCTCAACATCTGACCCCGACGCTCGACAAATGACCGATCCCACCTCTTCGACGGCTTCAATTGCCCGACCCCGCCGCTTCGACCTGATCGCTTTCGACTGGGACGGCACGCTCTACGACTCCACGCGTCTCATCGTGCGCTGCATTCAGGCAGCGGTGATCGACGTCGGCGGCGCCAAGCCGAGCGAGGACGACGCGGCCTGGGTCATTGGATTGGGGCTGGCCGAAGCACTGGCACGCGCTGCGCCCGACGTTCCGAAGGAAAAGTACGTCGAACTCGGCGCTCGTTATCGCTATCACTATGTGCAGCACCAGGACGATCTGGTGCTCTTCGATGGCGTGCTGCCGATGCTCGATGCGTTGCGCGCACGTGGCCACAAGCTCGCGGTCGCCACCGGCAAGTCGCGTCGCGGCCTGAACGATGCGCTGTCGACGGTTGCGTTGCGCGATCGATTCGATGCCTCGCGCACGGCAGATGAGACCGCCGGCAAGCCGCATCCGCGCATGCTGCTCGAGCTGATGGAGGAGCTCGACGTTGCGCCGGAGCGCACGTTGATGATCGGTGACACGACGCACGACTTGCAGTTGGCGTTGAATGCGGGCTGTGCCAGCATCGGCGTCAGTTACGGCGCTCACGAGCCGGCTGCATTCGATGCGTTCAAGCCTCTTCATATTGCGCATTCGGTTGCCGACTTGCAGGCGTGGCTGGTGGCCAACGCCTGACCAGACGCTGCGCCCCGCTCCGGTCATCCGTCCATGACTCAGGCGATTCCGCTGTGCAGCGCCTCCGAACTGGTCGATGGTGGGCGTGCAGTGCCTTTCGATGTCGTCTATGCCGGGGCAATCTGCCGTGGCTTCGCGGTCCGCTTCCAGGGTGTACCCCGTGCTTATCTGAACCGGTGCAGCCATGTCGCGATGGAAATGGACTTCCAGCCAGACCGCTTTTTCGACGACGGCGGCCGCTGGCTGATGTGCGCGACGCATGGTGCGATCTACGCGCCGGACACCGGTGAATGCGCGGGCGGGCCGTGTCGCGGCGGTCTCGTCAAGATCACCCTCAGCGAGAGCGGCGGAGTGGTGCGCTGGCATACTGATTGGAACCTCCAACCTATGGCTTTCTGAGCCGATTCCACATGACCGACCCGAACCGCACGGAACCTGAAGGTTTTGAGCCTTTTGATCCCGCAGCGCCCGTTCCGCCTGCCTACAGCGCTGTGAAAAACACGGAGCGAGGCAACCCGACGCAATCGGCCGGCTGGGAACGCGCGACGCTCGAAAAGCTCGCTTTCGCGGCGTTGAAAGAACAAAAGGCTACGCGTCGCTGGAAGACCTTCGTGCGACTGAGTTGGTTGCTCTTTTTCATCTTCCTGGTGTGGTTCGGCGTGTCGCGTGCCACCCCGACGACAGCCAAGACCACTTCGCACACGGCCGTGGTCGAGATCAAGGGCGAGAT
>CAXTCC010000009.1:11414-44694 GCA_964242015.1 uncultured Variovorax sp. | reverse complement strand
GCTCGCCAATTGGGATCCGCTGACGCGCCCGATCATCACCGAGTTCGCCGGCAAGACGCTGTTCGAGAACGTCGAAGAAGGCCTCACGGTCGCCAAGCAGGTCGACGAAGTGACGGGTCTGTCGACGCTGGTCGTGATCGATCCGAAGCGCCGCGGTGCGACCAAGGTGGTTCGTCCACAGGTCAAGCTGATCGACGGCGCGGGCAATGAAGTGAAGATCCCCGGCACCGATCACTCGGTGACGATCGGCTTCCCGATCGGCTCGCTGGTGCAGATCCGCGACGGCCAGGACGTCGGCCCCGGCGAAGTGCTGGCACGCATTCCGGTCGAAGGCCAGAAGACGCGCGACATCACCGGCGGTCTGCCGCGTGTGGCCGAGCTGTTCGAGGCCCGCTCGCCGAAGGACAAGGGCATGCTGGCCGAGATGACCGGTACCGTGTCGTTCGGCAAGGAAACCAAGGGCAAGATTCGCCTGCAGATCACCGATCCGGAAGGCGGCGTCTACGAAGACCTCGTGCCGAAGGAAAAGAACATCCTGGTGCACGAAGGCCAGGTGGTGAACAAGGGCGAGTCCGTGGTCGACGGTCCGGCAGACCCGCAGGACATCCTGCGCCTGCTGGGTTCGGAAGAACTGGCGCGCTACATCGTGGACGAAGTGCAGGACGTGTACCGCTTGCAAGGTGTGAAGATCAACGACAAGCACATCGAGGTGATCGTTCGCCAGATGCTGCGTCGGGTCGTGGTCGACAACATCGGCGACACCAACTACATCTCCGGCGAACAGGTCGAACGCAGCGAAATGCTCAACACCAACGACGCCCTGCGCGCCGCTGACAAGATCCCCGCGACGTTCACCAACCTGCTGCTGGGTATCACGAAGGCATCGCTGTCGACCGACTCGTTCATCTCCGCGGCGTCCTTCCAGGAAACCACGCGGGTGCTGACCGAAGCGGCCATCATGGGCAAGCGCGACGAGCTGCGCGGATTGAAGGAAAACGTCATCGTCGGCCGCCTGATTCCCGCAGGCACCGGCATGGCGTACCACCAGGCACGCAAGGTCAAGGACCAGATGGACGAAGCCGAGCGCCGCGCGATCGCAGAGTCGGAAGCGTCCGAACTGGCTGGCAACTCGACCGACGACACCGCGACGGTCGACGCTGGCGAAGGCGCCGCAGCCGAGTAAACCGGTTCGGGCCCTGCGCCCTTACCGCGTTAGCATGCCGGCATGACCGGTATCCGACGCCCTCCCTCCGCTTGCGGACGGAGGGCGTTTTTCATTTTGGGACAACCATGAGTGCGGTGCCCGATTCCTGGCCTTTCTGGATTGGCGGTGCGCTTCTTCTGTTCTGGTTCGTCGGGGCCTACAACCGGATGGTGAGGCTCCGCTCGACCGCCTTTCAGGCTTATGCAACGCTCGACGCCGCCCTGATGCGGCAGCTCGAATTCGTTCAGGCCAACGTGGCCGTCGGCGCCGAGTCGTTGCGGGCCGCCACCGCGCAGCTCACCACGCTGCTGGCCGCGACGCGGGCGCGGCCGCTGGATCCGGAGCGTATCGACGCGCTCGGGACCGCACTGAACGTGCTGCTGTCCGCCTGGCAGCGCCTGCATCCGGACGACGTTGTCAGTTTCGACGCCGAAGGCACCCTGTCGCGCCCTGCGCCTCTGAAAGGGGTCGAAGAGGCGCCGTCCCAAGGCAGGTTCATCGCATGGCCCGAGCCCTCGGCCGCTGCGGAGATCGCGCGTGGGCAGTTCAACGCGGCGGTCGCCCAGTACAACACCGCGATCCGGCAATTTCCGCCTTTGCTGATTGCCTGGATCATGCGGTTGCGGCCCGCAGCGCCCTTGCTTTAAGACCTTGGAACTCGCCGCGTGCTCGGTGGTCGGCACGCCCCCGTTACCATGGCGGCAACTTGCCCGATCTCACAGACTCCTCCACCGGCACCACGCCGAACCAGCCGCCGCTTTGGCGCCAATTGCAGCTGACCGCGACGGCCTTGGCGGCCATCCGCAGCGGCGTGTCCGGCTCCGTTGCCTTCGACAATGTGGAGACCGCCTTGCGGCCCGGCGTGCAGGCGCTGGGCTTCCAGACGCTTCGATGGCTCGGGCGCGCCGAGGCGCTGCGCCGACACCTCGCCAAGCGAACCCCGCCGCCGGCCGCCGATGCGCTGCTTTGCACGGCCCTGGCGCTGGCATGGGACGCGAGTCGCGCGCCCTACGAACCCTTTACCCTGGTCGATCAGGCCGTCGAGGCGGCCAAGCGAAATCCGGCCACTCGTGCCCAGGCGAGCTTCATCAACGCGTGCCTCAGGCGCTTTCTGCGCGAACGCGACGAACTGGTCGAAGCCACAGAGCGCGAGCCGGTCGCGCTCTGGAACCACCCGCGCTGGTGGATCGAGCGGCTTCGACGCGATCACCCGCGCGACTGGCAGCGGGTGCTCACGGCCGACAACCTGCAGGCACCGCTGACCCTGCGCGTCAACCTTCGCAAGACCTCTGTCGCCGAGTATCTGGCCGCGTTGACTGCTGACCAGCAAACGGCCAAACCAGTGGCGGCAAGCGGCGTGCAACTGGCCCGTGCGCGGCCCGTCTTGCAACTGCCAGGCTTTGCCGAAGGCGCAGTGTCGGTGCAGGACGCCGCTGCCCAGCTCGCCGCCCCGTTGTTGCTCGAAGGCCTCGATCTGCGCTCCGGCGTGCCGTTGCGTGTGCTCGACGCTTGCGCCGCACCCGGTGGCAAGACAGCGCATCTGCTCGAGCTCGATGGTGGACGCGGCCTCGATGTCACGGCCCTCGAAATCGACGCCGCACGCACTGGCCGCATCCAGGAGACGCTCACACGCCTCGGACTGGCGGCAAAGATCGTCGTGGCCGACGCCGCGCGCCCGGAGAAGTGGTGGGATGGCATCCCCTTCGATGCGATCCTGCTCGACGCGCCCTGCACGGCGTCAGGCATCGTGCGTCGCCATCCGGACGTGCGATGGTTGCGCCGCGAGAGCGACATCGAACAACTGGCGGCCCAGCAAGCCCAGTTGCTGGCCGCGCTGTGGCCGCTGGTGAAAGCCGGGGGACGGCTTGTCTACTGCACCTGCTCGGTTTTTCGCGAGGAGGGCTCGCACCAGATCGATGCGTTTCTTGCGCACAACACCGATGCCCGATTGCGACCGTCGCCCGGGCATTTGCTGCCCCAAAGCGCCGGGATTGCCCGTGCCGTCCCGGACAATGCCTTGGGTGAACACGACGGTTTCTTCTACGCCCTGCTCGAAAAGCGCCCCGGCTGAAGTGCGCGCGCTGCCAGCGGGCGGTTCGAACGTGCACAGCGTGTACCGGCGCCGCATGGTCGCGCTCGCTGCCGTGTGGCTGGCCGGCACGATGTCCCTGGTTCCGGCGCCCGCGTTGGCAGATTCGGCGCAGGCAACGGTGAACCAGATGCGACTGGAGGAGGCTGACGACGGCATCTATCTGACAGCACAAGTGGAGTTCGAACTGCCGGTCGGCGTGGGGGAGGTGCTCGACAAAGGCATTGCCATCTATTTCGTCGTAGACGCCGAGCTCTATCGGGAGCGCTGGTATTGGGCGGATCGAAAGATCGGCTCGGCGACGCGGCACATGCGGCTCGCCTACCAGCCGCTCAGCCGGCGCTGGCGACTCAACGTGTCCTCGGTGCCGATCGCCAACGCGGGCCTGGGCGTATCGCTCAACCAGAACTTCGACAGCCTGCCCGAAGCGATGGACGCCATCAAACGCGTTGGCCGACTGCGGCTTGCCGATCGGACCGAAGTCGGCGACGACGCCACGCAGCCGGTGCATTTCAGCTTCAGGCTCGATACGACCCAGCTCCCGCGGCCGTTCCAGATCGGCGTGGCCGGTCAGGCCGACTGGAATATCGTTGTCGAGCGCAGTGCGCGCCTGCCGCTGGAGAAACTCAAGTGAGGCTCAAGTGAGCACAGGGCCACGCGTCGGCGCCTCGGCGTCGCCGGCTGCGCGCCGTTCGCGGGCGATGCGCTGGGCGGTCGGCGTCGGGGCAGCGCTGGTCACGGCCATCGGGCTGGTGCTGATGTTCCTGCTGGCGCAGGCGACCAACAACCGTGCCCTCTACGAGCAGAACTATGCGCGCCTCTTCGGCCTCAATGTCGTGGTCGCGGGGTTGCTGGTGCTGGTCATCGGCTGGGTCGCGTTCAGGTTGCTGCGCCGATTGCGGCAAGGCAAGTTCGGCAGCCGGCTGCTCATCAAGCTCGCAGCCATCTTCGCGCTGGTGGGCGTCGTGCCGGGCGCGCTCGTGTACGTGGTGTCTTACCAGTTTGTCGCACGGTCGATCGAAAGCTGGTTCGACGTCAAAGTCGAAGGCGCGCTCGACGCTGGCCTGAACCTCGGCCGCGCCACGCTCGATTCCCTGTCCGACGAGCTCGCCTCCAAGGCCCGCGTCGCCAGCAGCCAGCTTGCCGAAGTGCCCGATGCCAGCGCCGGCCTCTTGCTCGAGCGCATTCGCGATCAGTTGGGCGCCAGCGACGTGGTGCTCTGGACGGGCACCGGACAGCTGGTCGCCGGGGCAGGCGCATCGCGCTTTCAGCTCAGTCCCGACCGACCCACGCAGCAGCAGTTCCGACAGGTGCGTGCCGACCGGCCGATGGCGCACATCGAGGGGCTGGACGAAGTGCCGGCCCCGGGCACCAACGCGCCACCTGCCGCCACCATACGGGCTCTGGCACTGGTGCAGCGACCCGGCTTCGATTTCAATACCGAGCCGCGCTATCTGCAGGTGACGCAACCGCTGCCACCCGCCGTCGTCGCCAATGCGCTGGCGGTGCAGGAAGCCAACCGCGAATACCAGGAGCGGGCGCTGGCGCGCGAGGGCCTTCGGCGCATGTACATCGGCACGCTCACCCTCAGCCTGTTTCTGGCGGTGTTCGGCGCGGTGCTGCTGGCGGTGCTGTTCGGCACCCAACTGGCGCGGCCGCTGTTGGTGCTGGCCGACGGCGTGCGGCAGGTGGCGGCGGGCGACTTGCGACCTACCGCGGTGTTGCAGGGCAGGGACGAGCTCGGCGGCCTGACCCGCTCGTTCGCCGTGATGACCCAACAGCTGTCCGACGCCCGCGGCGCCGTCGAAAAGACGATGGGCCAGCTCGATGCTGCGCGGGCCAACTTGCAGACGATTCTCGACAACCTGACTTCCGGCGTGATCGTGCTGGACGCCAACGGCACGATGCTGTCGACCAACCCCGGTGCAACGCGCGTGCTGCGCGCACCGCTGGCCGCGTTCGAAGGGCGCTCGCTGAGCGATGTGCCGGGCCTGGCGGAGTTCGGGCAGGACGTGCAGCAGCAGTTCGACGATTTTCAGGTGGAGCGTCTGCAACATGGACTCGATCATTGGCAGCATGCATTCGAGTTGCACGCATCCGGCAATGGCCTGTCGCAGGACGCCATCAACCTGGTGGCGCGCGGGGCCGAATTGCCGGGTGCCGCCCGCTTGTTGGTGTTCGACGACATCTCCGAAATCGTGTCGGCGCAGCGCGCGCAAGCCTGGGGTGAAGTAGCACGTCGGCTGGCGCACGAGATCAAGAATCCCCTGACCCCGATCCAGTTGTCCGCGGAGCGGCTGGAGATGAAGTTGTCGGGCAAGGTCGATGCACCCGAGCAGGCCATCCTCACGAAGTCGGTCAAGACCATCGTCGACCAGGTGGACGCCATGAAGCGGCTGGTCAACGAGTTTCGCGACTACGCGCGGTTGCCTGCCGCGGACCTGAAAGCGGTCGATCTCAACGCCCTCGTCGGCGATGTACTGCAGCTCTATGGCGCAGAGAACGCGCCCATCGCCGTGATCTCCGAACTCGACCCGCGCTGCCCGCCCATTCGCGGCGACGCGCAGCAGATACGACAGATAATTCACAATCTTTTACAGAATGCGCAAGACGCTGCGGAGGCTGCCGCCCACAGCCTCGGACGAGCCGGTGAGATCAGTATCCGCACACGCCTTTCCGATTCCGGTCAGCGCGTGCGAATGACCGTGCAGGACAGTGGGCCGGGCTTCGCGGAAAACATACTCAAGCGGGCCTTCGAGCCTTACGTCACGACCAAGACCAAGGGCACCGGTCTCGGGCTTGCGGTCGTCAAGAAAATCGCCGACGAGCACGGCGCGCGCATCGAGCTGAGCAACCGCGTATCCGACGGGGCTGTAGCAGGAGCGCAAGTCTCGTTATCATTCGCGTTGGCAGGCGATCCGCAATAGCGGTCGCTCACACCGAAGACGCAAGTCTTTCCCTGGCGAGCGGGCCTCATACCGGCGCAGTAAACAAGCATTCATGGCAAATATCCTCGTGGTCGACGACGAGCTGGGCATTCGAGACCTGCTCTTCGAAATTCTCAATGACGAAGGCCACAACGTGGAACTCGCAGAGAACGCCGCCGAGGCGCGTGCCGCACGGCAGCGCGCTCGGCCCGATCTCGTGCTGCTCGACATCTGGATGCCCGATACCGATGGCGTGACGCTGCTGAAGGAGTGGTCGACCGCGGGCTTGCTCAGCATGCCGGTCGTGATGATGAGCGGCCATGCGACCATCGACACGGCAGTGGATGCGACCCGGATCGGTGCTTTCGCTTTCCTCGAAAAGCCGATCACGATGCAGAAGCTGCTGAAAGCGGTCGAGCAGGGACTCGCCCGCGAAAGCGCCCGGCGCGCTGCAGCGAGCGTGGTGCCAGCGGCTGCATCGAGCAGCTTTGCCGCGGCGTTGACAACGGTGAGCGACAGCACGATGGTGCCGCCTCCGTTGCACATTCCCGCGACAGACCCGGGTCCGCAATCGACGCAGAGCTTCGACCTCGACCGACCACTGCGTGACGCTCGCGACGGGTTCGAGAAGGCGTACTTCGAATTTCACCTGGCCATGGAAAATGGCTCGATGACGCGTGTTGCGGAAAAGACCGGGCTCGAGCGCACCCACCTTTATCGCAAACTCAAACAACTTGGCGTCGATCTTTCGAGGGGCCGTCGCAGCGCGCTATAATTTGAGGCTGCATTCAAGCTTGCGAGAGTTTGTGTGTATGGCCCGGTAGCTCAGTTGGTAGAGCAGCGGATTGAAAATCCGCGTGTCGGTGGTTCGATTCCGCCCCAGGCCACCAAATTCATCAACGGATTGCGCGAAAGCGCAGTCCGTTTTTTTATGCTCGCTCCATGACGGACGCATAAGACCGGCAGTCCGCCGCGTAGCAAGTGCACGCTGCAGCTTCGAGACCCTTTCGATCGAGCACCGTCACGTCTCCCCGGTGGTAGCTGATCAGCCCGGCGTGCCGCAGCGCGGTCGCTGCCGACGTGATGCCGACGCGACGAACGCCGAGCATGTGGGCCAGGAATTCATGGGTCACCCTGAAGCTGTCCGACGCTGCGCGGTCCTGGCTCATCAAGAGCCATCGGGCCAATCTGGGCTGCACAGAATGAAAGCGCACGCAAGCCGTCGAGATCGCGAGCTGCGCCATCAGCACATGGACATAGCGTGCAACGACGCCTTGTAAGGCAGGGCTTTGACCAAGTTCGGCGCGAAAAGCGCGAACGGCGATGCGCAGTGCCGATCCAGCGCCTTGTACCAGGGCATGCAGGGGTTGTGACGTGACACCCAGCGCGAGGTGCGCGCCCAGCATTCCTTCCGGCCCGACCATCCCGACTTCGATGCCCGAGCTGCCGTCGATCACGGACACGAGAGAGATGAAGCCCTCGGTCGGAAAATAAACGTGTCGTGTGGTGGAACCGGCCTCGCTGAGTACCTCGGCGAGCACCAGCGGTTGTGGATCGCAAAGTGCGAGAAGCCGTGCACGGGCTGCGCGCGGCAGGAGTTCGATCAATTGGTTCGACGGGTTGGCCAAGAAGGCTTTCGGTTGCTCGCGCCTCCGAAGGGAGGAGCAAGCAGTTGCAAGCCGTGTCGAATGCCGTTTCGAAGGGACGAAGACAGTATGGGGCTGCTCGATCGTGGCTGCGACACCGTCTGTCACGGCGCATCGGCCAAGCGCGTGCGCTTCCGTACAGACCGCGTTGTACGGTCGGTCTACAACTGCAAAAGCAGATCAGGGACCGACACTCATACGGAGCAGCGATGCCATGAACGACGACTACTTTGTCGACGATGCAATGGGAGCAACCACGTTGCCGCACATGGCATCGACCAGCGTCAGTGCGTCATTCGATGCATGGGTACAGCTCACTGAAGCTTTCGCCGAGCAGATGCGCCTGCTCGAAACCGGCGTGGCCTCAGCCCGACCCGAAGCGATGCGCCTCGGGCAGTTGCTCGAACAGATCAATCACGAGTTGCAAGTCGACGAACAGCTGGGGTTGCCGAGTCGTATCGATCCGACATGGAATTCGGCGCCCGCGCAACTGCGCTAGTTCAGCGTTGTCCCGCGCTAGAAGTCGACGAGGCTCAGGCCGATGCTCAGCACGGTGCGCTTGCGGTTGTAGTCGACCAGCGTGTCGCCATACCCATGGAACAGCTGTGTGTGAAAGCGCAGGTTGCTCCTCGTCGGATCGCCGATGGCTTTCAGCCACTCGAAACGTACCGAGCCGCGACCGCTCTCACGCAGGTTGTTGCGCACCGTGACGCCGAGCGTGTTGTCGCGGTTCAGGTTCCAGCGGCCGGTGATCTCAGCGCGGCCGATGAAGTTTTCGATGTCGGGGTTGTCGTCGCTCTGGGCGCTCTCGTTGATGCGCTTCCAGATGCGGCCCGTCACGGTAAAGCGATCGTCCAGTTCCATTCCGCCCATCAGGTAAGTGCGGTTCCAGCTGCGCGACAGCGGCAGGCTCTGCCCGTTCGATTGATGCACCAGGCCGAGCCCGGCGTAGCGCCAGCGCCAACCGCCCGGCAATGCGAAGTCGGTGGGGTAGACGTAGATCAACTCAGGCTCGTGATCGGTGGTGCGAAATGGCCGTGACAGCTCGCTGTTGAAGACCTGCCAGGTCGATTGCTGTGTGTAGCCGAACCAGAGCGAGTCCTTCTTCTGCGGGTCGTCTTTTGTCAGGAGACCTTGCGCGAGCTTGGTTCTGACGGAGACACCGATGCGCATCTCGTTGGCCTGGTAGTCGGTCGCCGTCCCGGTGTGGCCTTCCGACGGCGATGTCGGCGTTTGCGGCTTGTTGTTGGCGGCTGAGAACGAGACGTTGATCGGGCGATAGCCACGAAATCCGAAGGTGCCGCAATCGCTGCCGTTCTCCAGCTCCCAGAAACGCGACAGCGCTGAATATTGGCGGTCGCGGCAGCCTTCTTCAGTGCTCACCGACACCACCCGTGTCGCCGGTATGGATGCGTCCACGGGCGTGCCCGGCTGCGTGCTCGCTAATACAGGGGGGGCCGTCGGTACCGAAGTCGGCGGCAACGTTTGCTGCTGCGCCCAGCGGTCGTAGCAAGCCAGCCGGGCGTCGTTGCTGGCGCCCAATGCACTGCATTGCTGCCAAGTGAGCTGCGCGTTGGCCAGGGGGCTCGGCGGCTTGTCGGCGGGTTGCGCCTGGGCACCGGCAAAGCCGACCAAGGCGAGCAGGGCAGCAAAAATGTGAGTGCGTGAAATCATTGAAGTCCTTGCGTCGTCGCTATGGGCTGGTTTTATGGAGCACGAACGGATGCGTGCTCTCGTCGGCGGCGTTGCGCCAGGTCCCCTTGAATTCCGTGCCGCAAGAACCGGGCTGGAGCGTGCCGACCCAGACGCCGCTGATGCTGCGCCCGTCTTGCGATTCGTCGATCGCCAGCTGACCTTCGGCATCGACATCTCCCGCCAATTGCGCTACCGACTGGGCGGCAGTGTCGCCGACACCGCTCGTTGTGCGCGTGATCGTGCCGCGGACGCCGTCGTAGTCCGGATGCTTGCCGAGCTTGACGGTGGCTGGTGAGAGCGAAGCAGGTGCATCGTCGAAGCGGGCTTGCCAGATTCCGTAGAGCATTTGAGTCGCCATCTCTGCTGCGCTTGCAGGACACGTGCCCGGTGCAGCTCGAACCGCTGGCGCCGTGGGGGTGCCCTGTGCGATGACCGACGTCGAAGCTACGCACACGGCTATCCCCAGAGCGGCAGCGAGCCCTCTCATGGCGCGGCTGCGGCCGCCGCTGCAGCGGCCGCGCTGTCCTGTGCCTTGCGCGCGAACTCGGCACGCAGTGCCTTGAGCTTCTCGCGCGGGTCTTCCTTGGCGGTGGTCTTGTCGAGCGCCATCTCGGCGATGAACCGGCTCGGAATGCCGGCGATCATCTCGCGGCCCTTCTTGCGCTTCTTGGTCCAGCTCACGGCCAGGCTCCGCTGAGCGCGCGTGATGCCCACGTACATCAATCGGCGCTCTTCCTGCAATCGCTCGAGCGTGCTGTCGCTGATCTTTTCCTGCTTGCCGTTGTCGTCGTCGAGCTTGAAGGGCAACAGCCCTTCGGTCACGCCGACCAGCATCACGTGCGGCCACTCCAGGCCCTTGGACGCGTGCAGCGTCGACAGCGTGACGACGTTTTGATCTTTCTCGCGCTCGCTGATGGTCGAGAGCAGCGAAATCGTCTGCGCCACTTCGAGCAGGCTCTTGCGCTCGCTTTCCACGGTGGCGCCCGATGCGTCGTCGATCTCGCCGCCAGCGCGAGCCGACATCCAGTCGCAGAACTCCAGCACGTTGGTCCAGCGCGCGGCGGCGACCTGCTCGCTGTCTTCACCGTCGTACAGGTGCTTCTCGTAGTCGATCTCTTTCAGCCATTCGGTCATGAAGGCGCGCGAGTCTTCGGCGCCCATGGTGCGGCGTGCTCTGTATTCGAGGTCGTTGATGTAGCGGCCGAACTCATGCAACTGCTCGTGCGCGCGCTTGGCCATCACGCTCGGCAACGAGGGGCTGAACAGCGCCTCGAACAGGCTCAGCTTGTACTGGCTCGCGAAGGTGCCTAGGCTTGCCAGCGTGGTGTGGCCGATGCCGCGCTTGGGCGTGGTCACCGCACGCAAGAAAGCCGGGTCGTCGTCGTTGTTGACCCACAGCCTGAACCAGCCGCACAGGTCCTTGATCTCGGCGCGATCGAAGAAGCTCTGGCCGCCCGACACCTTGTAAGGAATGTTGGCCTTGCGCAGCGCCTGCTCGAACACGCGCGCCTGGTGATTGGCGCGATACAGCACCGCGAAGTTGCGCCACTCGAGGTGCTGCGTGCCGGTCGAACTTTGCGTGATGGTCTCGCCGGCGCGCAGGCTCTGGATGCGGGCCACCGCGCGCTCGGCCTCGTGCGCTTCGCTGTCGGCATCGACCACGCGCACCGGCTCGCCTTCGCCCAGTTCGCTGAACAAGGTCTTGGGGAACAGCTTCGGGTTCGGCGCGATGACGTTGTTGGCCGCGCGCAGGATGCCGGACGTGCTGCGGTAGTTTTGTTCAAGCTTGACCACCTTCAAGGTCGGGTAGTCGATCGGCAGCTTTTTCAAATTGTCGAGCGTCGCGCCGCGCCAGCCGTAGATGGACTGGTCGTCGTCGCCCACCGCGGTGAAGCGGCCGCCGTCGCCGACGAGTGCCTTCAAGACCTCGTATTGCGTCGCGTTGGTGTCCTGGTATTCGTCGACCAGTACATGGCCCAGTGCGGCTTGCCACTTGGCGCGCACCTCGTCGTGCTGTTGCAGCAGCTTGAGCGGCATGCCGATGAGGTCGTCGAAGTCGACGCTCTGGTAAGCCGACAAGCGCTCTTCGTACCGGCCCATGACCTTGGCGGTGATGCGCTCGTTGTCGTCGACTGCAATGGCCTCGGCCTGGGCGGCGTTCAGGCCCATGTTCTTCCACTTGCTGATGGTCCATTGCCAGATGCGCGCGGTCGCGGCATCGGTGGTGCCGCCGG
Source organism: uncultured Variovorax sp. (assembly GCA_964242015.1). Classification (GTDB taxonomy): domain Bacteria; phylum Pseudomonadota; class Gammaproteobacteria; order Burkholderiales; family Burkholderiaceae_C; genus Variovorax. The sequence goes on along the minus strand of CAXTCC010000009.1, from coordinate 32,899 downwards.
CGTCTTTCAGGATCTTGGTGACGTCGTCGCTGTCGAGGATGCTGAAGGCGGGCTTCAGGCCCAGTGCCGCGCCGTCCTCGCGCATCATGCGCACGCCCAATGCGTGAAAGGTGCAGATCACGACCTTCTTGGCGTCGCGGCCGATCAGGCCCTTGGCCCGCTCGCGCATCTCGGCCGCTGCCTTGTTGGTGAAGGTGATGGCCGCGATGCGGTTCGGCGCCATGCCGGTTTCGATGAGTCGACCGATCTTGTGAGTGATGACCCGCGTCTTGCCCGAGCCGGCACCGGCCAGCACCAGGCACGGGCCGTGCAGATAGTTGACCGCTTCCTGTTGCGCGAGATTGAGACCGGATGACATGGAGGGAAGGTACGGAGCGCTTGACCCGTGTGCGGAGGCGCAAAGCGGGCAATGATACGGGTCGCCGTCGGACGCCCGATGATGTTGCGCGCTGTTAAACCGATGACTTTTTGTGCCAGCAGGCAGGGCCAACAGGCAGGGCTAGCAGGCAAGTTAACGCGCTATGAAAAAAACGAGACATCCCTTCACCATCGCCATCTGGACCGCCGTGCTGACGGTCGCCGCCACCCTGCTGGTGCTGAACTTCATTCCGGGCGAAAAAAAGATCGAGCAGCAGGTCACCCGCGAATATGGTCTTCACGATGCGCAGCTGGTTCGAACCATGGGCGGCTTGCTCGGCCCCTCGATCCTCCAGGGCAACCGCTTCGAGGCCTTGCGCAACGGCGACGAGATTTTCCCGCCGATGCTCGAAGCCATTCGCGGCGCAAAGCAGAGCATCACCTTCGAAACCTACATTTACTGGTCGGGCGACATCGGGCGTGCCTTTGCCGATGCGCTGGCCGATCGCGCGCGCAACGGCGTCAAGGTGCATGTGTTGCTCGACTGGGTCGGCAGCGCCAAGATGGACGACAAGATGCTGGAGGGCATGACCGCGTCGGGTGTCGAGGTTCACAAGTTCCACAAGCCCAGTTGGTATGACATCGCACGCCTGAACAATCGAACCCATCGCAAGCTGCTGGTGATCGACGGCATGGTCGGCTTCACCGGCGGTGTCGGCATCGCACCGCAATGGACCGGTCACGGACAGGACGCCGAGCATTGGCGCGACTCGCACTTCAAGGTCGAAGGCCCGGTGGTCGGGCAGATGCAGGCCGTCTTCATGGACAACTGGATCAAGGTGTCAGGCCAGGTGCTGCATGGCGAGCGTTACTTTCCGGCGCTTCCGCCGCGCGGCCCCATCGGCCAGTCCGATGCCGGTGGCGCGCAGATGTTCAGCAGTTCGCCATCGGGCGGCAGCGAAAGCATGCACCTCATGTACCTGCTCGCCATCACCGCGGCCGAGCATTCGATCGACCTGTCGAGTGCGTACTTCGTGCCCGACGATCTCACGCGTGACGCGTTGATCGCCGCCGTCAAACGTGGTGTGCGCGTGCGCATCATCACGCCGGGGCCGATCATCGACGCAGAGACCGTACGTGGCGCGTCGCGTGCCGGCTGGGGGCCGCTGCTCGAAGCCGGCGTACAGATCCACGAGTACCAGCCGACGATGTTCCATTGCAAGGTTCTGGTTGCGGACGACTTTCTCGTCTCGGTCGGCTCGACCAACTTCGACAACCGCTCGTTCCGCCTGAACGACGAAGCCAACCTCAACATCTACGACACGGCTTTCGCGAAGCAGCAGGTGGCCACGTTCGAAGACGACCTCAAGGTGAGCAAAGCAGTGACCCTGGCGCAATGGCAAGCCAGGCCTTTGCGAGAGAAGGTCATGGAACACATTGCCAGTTTGTTCTCTTCGCAGCTTTGAAGCCATCACGCGCAACGCACTGACAATCGCCGCGTGCTGCAGATTTTTCTTGTCACTTTTCCGTTCTTCGCACTCATCGCGGCCGGCTATGCCGCAGCGCGTGGCCGGGTGCTTCCGCTGGATGCGATTCCCGGGCTCAACACCTTCGTTCTCTACTTCGCGTTGCCCTGCATGCTGTTTCGCTTCGGCGCTCGCACGCCGATCGCGCAGTTGCTCGACGGCAGCGTGGCCCTGGTGTGGGGCGTGTGCGCACTCATCGTGGTCGGCGCGGTGGTGTGGATCACACGGAGCGCGCGCATCGGTTGGAACGATGCAGCTTTCGGTGCGCTGGTCGGAGCCTTCCCCAACACCGGTTTCATGGGTGTGCCGTTGCTGGCCGCACTGCTCGGGCCGCAGGTTGCCGGGCCGGTCATCATCACGATCGCCTTCGACATGGTGGTGACGTCGTCGCTGTGCATCGCACTGTCGCGACTCGACGGCGCCGACGAGCATGGCGCGGCCAAGGCGGTGCGGCAGGCGCTGCGCGGCATGGTCGTCAACCCGCTGCCGTGGTCGATCCTGCTGGGTGCGCTGGTGTCTGCCGTGCAACTCAAGTTGCCAGCGCCCATCGCCGACACCATCGCGATGCTGGCAGATGCGGCCTCGCCGGCCGCGCTCTTCACCATCGGCGCCGTGCTGGCGCGCTCGACCCTGCTGAGCCGCGAACATGCGCTGCACTTCCCCGGCGCGCCGCGCCACGGCTTGTCGCGCATCGGCGATGTGCTGCCCGTCGTCATCGTCAAGCTGGTGGCGCATCCGTTGCTGGTGCTTGCGGTGGCGCGCGCGGCCACGGCGTTGGGACTGCCGCTCAGCCGGATGGCGCTGGTGGCCATCGTGCTGGTCGCCGCCTTGCCGAGTGCCAGCAACGTGGCGATGCTGGCCGAACGCTTCGGCGCCGACAACGGCCGCATCGCGCGGATCATCTTGTGGACCACGGTGGCGGCATTCCTCAGCTTTCCGCTGGCGGTCGCGCTGATTCGGTAAGCCCCTTAACCCCATCGCAGCACGCCGGCCGTAGAAGTCGGACGGTTTCAATTTCGACCGTTCTCAGGAGTGCTTCCTATGGCCCTTTCGATCGAACTCCCCGCGCCTCGCCGGCGCTTGCTGCTGGCCCTGCCCGCCCTCGCATTCATGGGCGCCTGCGCCTCGCCGAGTTGGTCGCGCTCACCACCGCTCGCCGCGACGTCCGCTGACGGGCGCTGGTTGCAGCTCGAAGTGGTCGACCGCGAGACGGGCGAATTGCTGCCCGTCTTTACCGCGAGCGGGGAGCGTTATGTGCCGGGTCGCCCCGGTGCGCGCTACGGCCTGCGCATCCGCAACATGCGGCGCGAGCGCGTACTGGTGGTGATGGCGGTGGACGGCGTCAACGTGCTGACGGGGCAGACGGCAGGCTGGCAGCAGAACGGCTACGTGCTCGGTCCGTTCGAGTCGGGGCAGATCGACGGCTGGCGCAAGACGGATCGTGAAATCGCCGCCTTCGAGTTCACCGCGCAACAGCAGTCCTACGCCGCGCGCACGGGCCGGCCTCTCGATGTCGGCGTCATCGGGCTCGCGGTGTTTCGCGAACGGGTGGCCGTGGCTCCGCCCATGCCGGTTCCCTCACCGCCGCCGCGCTCGACGCCATGGCGCGAGGACCGGGGGCAGGGCGCGGCGAAGGATGAATCGGTGGAGCGGGAAGCAGGCAGCGACCGTCGCGAGCGCAGCGCGCAGCAAGCGCCTGCGCAGACACAATCGCCCGCACCGTCGATGTCGGCGGCCCCGGAGATGCGGGGCGAGGCCAAGGCAGCCGACAGCACCGCCAAGCTGGGCACCGGCCACGGCCAGCGCGAAGAATCGGTGGTGGGTCACACCCGTTTCGAGCGGGCTGCCAGCGCGCCGGACGAAGTGATCGCGGTGCGCTACGACAGCCATGCGAATCTGGTCCGGCTGGGCGTGATTCCGGCCGATGTCGACACACCCGGGCGGCCACGACCTTTTCCGGCCAACCCCCGCAACCCGCAGTACGGCTATGTGCCGGACCCGCCGCGCTGGTGACGGCGGGTCGGGTTGCAATGGCGTTACGGCGTCAGCACACCCAGCTTGTAGGGGTCCGCATCACTGAGCGCCTCGCACTTGGAAACGTCGCGGCCTTGCGAGCCATCGCAGTAGTAGGTGTTGTAGACGCGGCCGAACAAGGTCGGAGTGGAGCTGAACAGAACGCCATGGTCGGGCTGCCAGTTTTCCCGCGGCGCCGCGCCCGCAGTCGTCGAGATCGGCAACGCTGCACCCGGTACATCGGACGTGGCCACCGGGAGCGCGGCAGGCCCGGCAGATCCGGCAGAAGAAACGGCAGTGAACTCGGACAATGACCTCTGCGCCTCGTCGCCCCGCCAGCGGCTCTGAAGATCTTCGGGCTTGGGTCGCATCGCCACTGGGATCAACAAGCCGTTCACCTGCAATCCGCGCCCGAAGCGATGCTCCTTGCCCGCCAGGAATGCATAGGCGCACGCGGCATAGCATTGGCCACGGGCTTCGGTGTTGACGCCACTGGCCCGAATGGCCTTGGCATAGATTTCGGCCGCTTCCGCGGTCCCGCCGAATGAATCCTCGAAGACCACCACGCGCACCTTGCCGGTGTCGAGCTGTTCCATGAATGCTTTGGTGGCACTGCCATCGAGCATGCCGCTCACACGCAGACGCGGGCCTTCAAGTTCGAGTTCAGCGGCCGACACCGACAGTGTCGCGCTGGCCAGAACAATGACACTCAGCAATGCAGACAGCGTTTTCACGACGTTCTCCCGTAGTGGATCCATCAGACACCCGCCTGCTTACGGGTTGCTGAGCAGTGCCGCGGCGTCGAGTCATTGTGCAGGCTATTTGCCGAGCGGGCCGAAGCGAAAAGGCCCATTGCTTCGGCCTTATGGTCTTGTGTCTATGTCGTTTGTCTATTGCTTGGCCGTCAGCCGGCGATATTCGTTCTTCTTCATCGCGAGGTAGTCGTCTTTCGACATCTCGTGCAGCTGCAAGGCGTACTGCTCGGTCGCATCGAACCAGGCTGCGGTGCGCTGGTCTTGTTGCTGTGATGCTGGCGCATCGAGATAAGCATCGATGGCCAGGTAGTAACGCATGGTGTTGCGCTCGACCACGCCCCGCACGCCGCCGATGTAGTCAGGCTCGCCCTTGCCGTTTTTGCCGGTGACCGTGAAGCCGACCTTGTCGCTGCCGATCGTGCCGAGGTAGGCCTGCATCGCGAGCTTGGCAGCCGTGCCATAGCCGTATGAATAGCCGAGGTGAATGAACGTGGTGCCGGCGTCGATCGGGGTCGCCTCGAGCACGATACGGTAGTCGCGGGTCGACATCGGCCCGCTGGCGGCATTCAGATTGACATCGAGGTAGTCGGCCGTGGCTGTCTTGAGCGCATAGACGAAATTGACCTGTGAGGCATCGGCCACCGGCTGATCGAACTTGCGACCGACCGCTACGTTGAGTGTCGGCGTCGCACCGCTGCCTTGCACCGCACAGTACTTGGTATTGAGATGCAGCATGAGCACGCCACACCAGGTGGCCGGCAGCTTGAATGCGCTGGCGACGTCTGCGTAGGGATGGTCGACCACCGCGTAGATATTGCCGCTCAGCTTGCCCGAGCCTTCCTCGGATTGCAGCACCAGCTTCCGGTGAAACGGATTGCTGGCAAGTGCCGGCGTCATCGTCTTGTACTGAGCACGCAAGGCGTCGGCGCCGGACTCCTCTTGAGCGGCCGCCAGCCAGGGCGCGGCCATCAACATGAGGGACAAGGCACAGCGCAGCAGGCGCGTCGACATCGAAGGGTTTTTCATGGTTGGAGATTAGGTCGTCGTCGTTCTCGGTGACGTAGGAAGAAGGAACAAAACAAGGGGTTTGATTGGTGTCCGGCGCGTCTTCCGAGACCGGTCACATTCAGCATGGACTGTGTCGAATCGTGTAGCTATTTAGTATTCAAGACACTGTTAGAGTGCCTCCCAAAACAGGGGGTCCAATGACGTCGACGCAACTTCGCATCGAGGGGAACAGGGCGGGTGCGGATGCATTGGCCGAAGGCACTCAGCCGTTCGAATACGAGATCACGGGGTTGATCGCCGAAGGTGAGTTCGGCATCGTCTATCTCGCTTTCGATCCAGCCTCACGAGAGCGCCTCGCGATCAGGGAATACCTGCCGGTGGCATTGGCTGCGCGGTCTGTTGCGTCGGCTGCCGTGACCATCAAGTCGGAGCGGCACGTCGACCTCTACCACTCCGGTCTGCGCAGCTTCATCAACGAAGCCAGAACGCTTGCACGCTTCGATCATCCGGCCGTCGTCAAAGTCGTGAGATGGTGGGAAGGCAACGGTACGGCCTACATGGCGATGCCGTACTACGAAGGTCCGACCCTTGCGCAATGGCGGGTCGATCTCGGCCACGCTCCGGACGAAAGCCAACTGCTCGACCTGCTGCACCCGTTGCTGGACGGGCTCGCAGCAATGCATGCGGTGCGTTGCTTGCACCGCGATATCGCACCCGAAAAAATCATCGTCACGCGCAACGGTCCGGTGTTGCTCGACCTCGGCGCGGCACGGCGGGTGATCGGCAACGTTGCGCAGACGCCCAACGCAGCCCGCCAGCGCGGCTTTGCACCCATCGAGCAATACGGCGAGGCGCCTTCGATGAAGCAGGGCCCATGGACCGACCTCTATGCGCTGGCGGGCGTCGCTTACGCCGCCATTGCCGGCGAACGACCGATGGCCGCGGTCGAGCGTTTGATGGACGACCGGCTGCTGCCGATTTCGGAACTGGCGCAAGGCCGTTACAGCGCGCCGTTTCTCGCCGCGATCGACCGCGCATTGGCATTGCGACCGCAAGACCGAACGCAGACGGCCGAGGTCTTCTGGGCGGAATTGAACGGGCGCCCCGACGAGATGCCGGGGATGCCATCGACGAGCGCGGTCATGCCGTCGAACGACTCCGAACCGTATGCCACCTTTCCCGCGGCGCTCGAACCGCTGAAGCAACACGTTCAGGAGTCGGACGCCGAAGCACAGCCGGATCTGAGCGAGATGGACCCGCTGTGGTCGACCGGCGCAGCGCTCTCTGCCACCTCGCACCGGACGCATCAGCGTGGCAGGGCGCGCGATGTGGTGATCGGGGCACTGTGCGTCGTGCTGATCAGCGCCGTCATCTTCGGCGCGATGTTCCAGGCGCGCCGCGCCGACGCCGAAGCGCGGTCTGCCCTCGGGCAGAAGCAGGCACTCAGGTTGAAGCAAATGCGCGAGGCGGTGACGCGCACCCGCACAGAGATCCCGCCAGCCTCGGTCCTTCCCGCCCAGATCGCGACGCCGGTGCCGCATGCCGCATCCGCACCGGCCGTACCGAGCGTATCGACCGTGCCGGCCGCAGAGCCGGAGGGGTCGCCATTGCCGGAGCCCATGGTGATCTCTTCGACGGCGCCCAACGTGGCGACCAGGGCCAAGGCGGTGGCTCCCACCGCGGCAGCCCGTTCCACCACCCCGTCTCGCGACAAATGCAGCGAGATCCTTCAATCCGCTTCGCTCGGACCTCTTCGGCCTGGCGATGCATCCCTTCTCAAAAGCGAATGCCGACCATGACTTTTCCCGTATCCGTGCGTTCTCTTTCTCGTCTTTACAGGCTCCGAGCCGCGTCCTTGTCGGCAGCCCTTTTGCTCGGCCTGGCCATCACAGGCTGTGCCAATACAGAGCCGGTACCAACCACTGCAGCGCAACGTGTCGAGCAGGCCGTGGCCCAGGTCACCGACGCGTTGGTGGCTCAAACACAGTCGTTGTCGGGTGTCCTGGGGACGAGCCGACGCGGCGTCGTGCTCGATCCGATGATCGATGCCAACAGCGGGCAACAGACAGCCTCGACACAGCTGCTGCAAAGCCGCGTGGCCGATCGCATCAAGTCCAAGCACACGTCGCTCGAACTGCTGCCATTCCAGCGCGCCAATCTGGACAAGGCCAGCTACTTGCTGACCGGGACGCTGGCGCATCAACGTCAGATCGGCAAGTCCCGCGGTGCATTGCAGATCAACCTCGCGTTGACGGATTTGCGCAGCGGCAACGTGGTGGCGCAATCGTCGGCCATGGCGCGGGACGACGAGCTGGACAACACGCCGTTGGCATTCGAGCAAGACAGCCCGGTGTTGCCGAAGGACCGGCTCATCGAAGGCTATGCGCGGACCACCGTGACACCGGCCGGCCAGCCCGCCGATGCTTACTACATGCAGCGCGTGCCGGTGGCGCCCATCGTGAGCGAAGCAGGTACGGCCTACAACGCGGGCCGCTACCAGGATGCGTTGACGCAATACACCGAAGCGAACGCCACGCCTGCCGGGGAGCAGCTCCGCGTGCTGAGCGGTATCTACCTCGCATCCGTCAAGCTCGACCGTCCGGCCGAGGCCGACAAGGCCTTCGGAAAGATCGTTGCGTTCGGCATTGCCAACAAGCAACTCGGCGTGAAGTTCCTGTTCAACCCCGGCACCACGGTATTCTGGTCCGACCCGAAGGTCAGCGGCCCGTACGGCCTGTGGTTGGCCCGCATCGCGCAGGTCAGCACGCAGGCGAATGTCTGCATGGACATCGTCGGCCACACGAGCCGCACCGGCACGGAGTCTTTGAACGATGCGCTGTCGCTGCAGCGCGCCGGCTACATACGGCAACGACTGACAGGCGTCTCGGCGGTACTGGGCGATCGCACGCGCGCGGCTGGCAAGGGCTTTCGCGAGAACATCATCGGCAGCGGAACCGACAACGCGGTCGATGCGCTGGACCGCCGTGTCGAGTTCAAGATCGTCGGTTGCGACCGGGTCGGTTGATTCAGGCGTTCAGATCTGCTGCGGGTCGACGTCGACCAGCCAGCGGATCACGCCCTTGCCTTCCGCGCTTCGGCGCACGGTTTGCAACAGCGGCTGCCATGCCGCCAGCAGGCGTTGCAACGCGGCACGCGAGCCGCTCTCGATCAGCATCTGCGCGCGCTCGACGTTGGCGACGCGCTGGATCGCGAGCGGCACCGCCGGATAGCGCGTGACGTGGTCGGCTCCGGGGAGCGTCTCGGCTGCCGTGCTCGCAGCAGTCAGGAAGGCTTGCGCCGCCTCTTGCGTCCGTGCATCGGCCCGCAACAGCGCCTGAAACGCGAACGGCGGCATGCCGGCGGCGCGCCGTTGCTCGAGTTCCGACGCCGCGAACGCCGGATAGTCGTGCTGGCGCAACGCCGCGAACAGCGGGTGCTGTGGATGCGAGGTCTGCAGCCACATCTCGGCGCGGCTCCCTTGTGCGGCGAGGTACGCAGCATCGCGCCCTGCGCGGCCTGCCGACTGCATCAGCAACCCGAAGAGTCGCTCCGGTGCCCGGAAGTCGCTGGAGAACAAGGCGCCGTCCGGGTTCACCGCAGCGACCAGCGTGATGCGGCGAAAGTCGTGGCCCTTGGCAATCATCTGCGTGCCGACCAGCACATCGACGTCGCCGGAATGTACCGCCGCCAGTTGAGATTCGAGCGCGCCTTCCTTGCGGGTGCTGTCGGCGTCGATGCGCGCGATGCGGACGGCGCCGCCGTCGGGGCGCTTCACGTCGGCGAAGAGTTCCGCCAGGTGTTCTTCGAGCCTTTCGGTGCCCCGGCCGACCGGCGCGATGTCGGGGTTGCCGCAGGCCGGGCAGGCACGCGGTACGCGCTCGGTAAAGCCGCAGTGATGGCAACGCAGCGTGCGGTCGATCTTGTGAAAGACGCGGTAGGCGCTGCAATGGGGGCATTCGCTTTTCCAGCCGCAATCGCCACACGCCAGCACCGGCGCGTAGCCACGGCGGTTCAGGAACACCATGCTCTGCTCGCCACGCGCGATGCGCTCGCCGATGGCCGCGAGCAGGGCGCCGGACAACACCGTCTTCGGCGGCTGCAGGTTCATGTCGACCAGCCGAACCGTCGGCAGTTCGCCGGCGCCGATGCGAGACGGCATCGCCAGCCGTGCGTAGCGGCCGCCCGCGTCGTCGCCCTCTGCGGGACGGCTCTGGTGCCAGCTCTCGAACGACGGCGTGGCCGAACCCAGGATCACCTTGGCGCCTTCGCGCTGGCCGCGCCATACGGCCAGATCGCGTGCCGAATAGCGCGCCCCTTCCTGCTGCTTGTAGCTGGGGTCGTGCTCTTCGTCGACCACGATGAGCTTCAGCCCCGGCATCGACGCGAACACCGCCATGCGGGTGCCCAGCACGATGCGCGCGGTGCCGCTGTGCGCCGCCAGCCAGCTGGCGAGGCGCTGCGGGTTGGTCATGCCGCTGTGCAGCGAGACCACCGCGTCGGCGCCGAAGCGCGTCCTGAAGCGGGCTTCGAGTTGCGGCGTGAGATTGATCTCCGGCACCATGACCAGCGCCTGCGCGGCGGCATCACGCGCCAACAACTCGGCGACCGCGCGCAGGTAGACCTCGGTCTTGCCGCTCCCCGTGCTGCCGAACAGCAGGAACGGGCCGGCCTCGACATCGAATCGCGCCAGCGCCGTCTGCTGCTCGGCACTCAGCGCCACGGCCTTCGCGGCGTCGTCTGCCAGCACGTCGACACGGCTGGTCGCCTTGCGCTTGAGCCGCCGAGCCAGTTGCGCTGTGCTCAGGTCGCGCAATTGGGGCGGCAATGCGGCCAGCGCGACCTCGCCCAGCGAGCGCTGGTAGTAGCGGGCCGCGAAAGCGACCAGTTCGCGCCAAGCATCGCCCAGCGGTGCCAGCGCGTCCAATGCGGCGCTCACGGGTTTGACTGCGAGCTTCGGGTCCGGCAGCGCTGCGCCCCATACCACGCCGAGCACCTCGCGTGAACCCAAAGGCACGCGGACCAGGGTGCCCGCGACGAGCGGCACGGAGCTTGCATAAGTCAAAAGTTCTCCCAGCGCGCTGTGCGCCGGGGTTTGCACCGCCACCTCAACGTGCCAGTTCATGGCCGCCTCCGGTACGCGTGGTTCTTAAAGCGAAGTTGAACAAGCCGGGTTAAGTCGTTGATTTGCTTGCGCTTTGCAGGCCATCCAAGATTTGTGTGGATAACTTTGTTGATATCCTTGCCTGAGACGCCGCGGAGGCCCGCAAATCAAGGGCTTCGCTGGAATGCCCGCAAAAAAAGCAAATCTGGAAATCCATATAAATCAATGACTTAGCAGCGCTATCGCTTTAGGAGCAGGGAATACTTCACACATGCTGTTTTTGCGCACCGCAGCAAGACTTTTGTGCATAAGTCAATCGCCGCTCGTGGTTTTTGAGGGTTGACAAATGTGAACTGGCTGTATTGGCCTTACAGGTGCTCACATATCTTTCGCTTTGGTCAGGAACTGCGAAGCGCGCGCGACTGCGAATGGACTGCATTGACCAGTGCAGAAACATGCTCCGGTGGCGTGAACTGGCTGATGCCGTGACCCAGGTTGAAGATGTGCGTCGGTCCGGCTGTGGAGCGGTCCGAATGCGGCTTGCCGAAAGCGTTCAACACTTTCGCGACCTCGGCTTCGATCTGCGCCGGCGGTGCGAAGAGCACGTTCGGATCGATGTTGCCTTGAAGCGCCTTGGCGCCCGTGCCCTCACCGATGCCTTCGCCCACCAAGGCGCGTGCCTTGCCGAGATTCACCGTCCAGTCGAGCCCCAGCACTTCGCAGTCGAGCGAGCGCATGGCCTCCAGCCACAGGCCGCCGCCCTTGGTGAACACGATGCGAGGCACCGGCGTGCCGTCGACGCCGTTGCGCCGCAGCTGCGCAAGCACGCGCGCGGTGTAGGCCAGGCTGAATTCCTGAAAGGCGCCATCGGCCAGCACGCCGCCCCAGCTGTCGAAGACCATGACGGCTTGCGCGCCGGCCTCGATCTGCGCATTGAGATAAGCCGCGACGGCATCGGCGTTGACCGCGAGCAGCTTGTGCATGAGGTCCGGTCGGCCGTAGAGCATGCTCTTGACCAGCCGGTAATCGCTGCTGCCGGCGCCCTCGACCATGTAGCAGGCAAGCGTCCAGGGGCTGCCGGAGAAGCCGATGAGCGGAACCCGGCCATTCAGCGCACGACGGATCGACGTCACCGCGTCGAACACGTACCGGAGCTTTTCCATGTCCGGCACTTCGAGTGCCGCGATCGCGGCCTCGTCGCGCACCGGTCGGGCAAAGCGTGGGCCTTCGCCGGCCTCGAACGACAAGCCCAGCCCCATCGCGTCGGGCACCGTCAGGATGTCGGAGAACAGGATCGCCGCGTCGAGCGGGTAGCGCGCCAGTGGCTGCAGCGTCACTTCGGTGGCGTAGTCGACATTGGTCGCGAGCCCCATGAAGCTGCCGGCGCGTGCGCGGGTGGCAACGTATTCGGGCAGATAACGGCCGGCCTGGCGCATCAGCCAGACGGGCGTGTGGTCGGTGGCCTGACGCCAGCAGGCGCGCAGGAACGTGTCGTTTTGAAGAGGTGCGAAGGTGGAGGCGGAGGGCATCGTGAGATTGTCGCAGGGGCATTCATGGGCAGGTGCGTCGAAGGGCCGCGTTGTTGGCATGCTGGGTAGAGCCATCTCAGAGCCCATCTACCGGAGTCCATTCTTGAGCGCCCTTTTTTCGCCCTTCACCTTGCGTGATCTCACCGTGCCCAATCGCATCGTCGTCGCGCCCATGTGCCAGTACTCCGCCACAGACGGGCAAGCCAACGCCTGGCACCTGATCCACCTCGGCGGGCTTGCCTTGTCGGGCGCCGGCATGCTGATCATCGAAGCCACGGCAGTCGAGGCGCTCGGCCGCATCACGCCCGGCGACCTCGGGCTTTGGGACGACGCGACCGAAGCGGCATTGGTGCCGGTGCTCGCCGCCATTCGTCAGGTTTCGAACACTGCCGTCGTGATGCAGATCGCTCATGCCGGCCGCAAGGCATCGAGCCATGTGCCGTGGGACGGCGGGCAGCTCATCCCTGCCGATGCGGCGGACGGCTGGGTGCCGCACGGACCATCGGCGGTGCCGCAGAAAGACGGCGAAGCCGCGCCGCTGGCACTGGATGCTGCCGGCTTGCAACGTGTGCGCGATGCTTTCGTCGCGACGGCGAAGCGTGCGGCGCGGCTCGGCATCGACGGCCTCGAGGTGCACGGCGCGCACGGCTATCTGCTGCACCAGTTCTTGTCGCCGATCAGCAACCGGCGCACCGACGACTACGGCGGCTCGCTGGAGAACCGGATGCGCTTTCCGCTGGAAGTGTTCGACGCGGTGCGAGCCGCCTTTCCGGCCGACAAGCCGGTCGGGCTGAAAGTGTCGGCGACCGATTGGGTCGAAGGCGGTTGGGACATTGAGCAGACCATCGCCTTTGCCAAAGAACTGAAGCTGCGCGGTGTCGACTGGATCGATGTTTCGTCCGGCGGCATCTCTCCGCTTCAGAAGATCACCATCGGCCCGGGGTATCAGGTGCCTTTTGCCAGGGCGGTGAAAGAGGCGACGGGCGTCACGACCATGGCGGTCGGTCTGATCACCGAGGCGCAGCAGGCCGAAGACCTGATCGCCAGTGGCCAAGCCGACCTGGTCGCGCTGGCCAGAGCGATGCTGTACGACCCGCGCTGGGGCTGGCACGCCGCCGCAGCGCTCGGCGCGACCGTCGAGGCCCCGCCGCCGTACTGGCGCGCGCCGCCGCGCGAGCATCAGGCCGTGTTCGGAAACACTGCGTTCGGCGCGCGGTGAATCCGGCCAGAGTATTGACCTCTACCATCGATCCACTGCGATCATCGACAGCAGTGAAGCACAGCAACGAACCACAGCAACGAAACACAGCAACCAAGGCGAAAACACATGACCACTCCGACTGCTCCGGAAACCGCAACCGCGCCCAGCCCCGTCCGCACCGTCAAGCTGCCGAGCGCCGACCATCCGATCACCATCGAGCCGAAGGCAGCGCGCGTGCGCGTGCGCGTAGCCGGGCAAGTGATCGCCGACACCACGGCCGCGCTGACGTTGCAGGAGGCGAACTACCCGCCCGTGCTGTACATCCCACGCAAGGACGTCACGATGTCGCTGCTGCAACGCACCGACCATGCGACGTACTGCCCTTACAAGGGCGAGTGCGCGTACTACAGCGTCTCGTCGGGCGGCGAGCGTTCGGTCAACGCGGTATGGACCTATGAAGATCCGTATCCGGCGGTCGCCGCGATCAAGGACCACGTGGCGTTCTATACCGATCGTGTCGACACGATCGAGATCATCGCTGTCGCTTGAGAAGGCTTTGCGCGAGCCATGCAACCTGAACCGGCTGCACCGTGCTCGCTTCGATTCAGGCCGGGACGCCGTAGGGTCGCGGCGCCTGACGCCGGTACAGCACCAGCGTGGCGATCAGTCCGCAGATCGCTGCCGCCGTCATCCACAATCCGGGCGCGCCCTTGTCCCCCGTCATCTCGATCAGTCCGGTCGCGATGGCCGGGGTGAAGCCGCCGAAGATGGCGGTCGCCAGGCTGTAGGCCAGCGAGAAGCCGGCGGTGCGCACGTTGACCGGCATCACCTCGGTCAGCGCCACCACCATCGCGCCGTTGTAGCTGCCGTACAGGAACGACAACCACAGCTCGACCTCGAGCATGTGGACGAAGCTCGGCGAGCCGACCAGCCACTTCAGCGACGGGTAAGCCGTAAAGATGGCCAGCACCGTGAAGATGATCAGCAGCGGCTTGCGGCCGACGCGGTCCGACAGCGCGCCCATCACCGGCAACCAGATGAAGTTGGAGATCGCGACGCACAGCGTGACGATCAGCGCATCGGTCGTGCTCAGGTGCAACACCGCCTTGCCGAAGGTCGGCGTGTAGACGGTGATGAGATAGAAGCTCACCGTCGTCATCGACACCAGCATCATCCCGGCGACCACCAGGCCCCAGTTGGCGACCATCGACTGGAAGATCTCACGCGCATCGGGGCGGTGTTTGCGCGCCATGAACTCTTCGGTTTCCTGCAGCGAGCGGCGCAAGAAGAAAAGCACCGGCACGATCAGGCAGCCGACAAAGAACGGAATGCGCCAGTAGAAGTCGGCGACCTCGACCTGGGTGAAGGTCACGTTGAGCCAGTAACCCAGCGCCGCCGCGACGACGATCGCCACCTGCTGGCTGGCCGATTGCCACGCCACGTAGAAGCCCTTGTGGCCCGGCGTCGCCATCTCCGACAAATACACCGACACGCCGCCCAGTTCCACGCCGGCTGAAAAGCCCTGCAGCAGACGGCCGATCAGCACCAGGAAAGGTGCCGCCAGGCCGATGGTCGCGTAGCCCGGCACGCAGGCGATGAGCAGGGTGCCGAGCGCCATCAGCGCCAGCGTGACGATCAGGCCCTTGCGGCGTCCCACGCGGTCGACGTAGGCGCCGAGAAAAATGGCGCCGAGCGGTCGCATCAGGAAGCCCGCGCCGAAGGTCATGAAAGTCAGCATCAGGGATGCGAACTCGTTGCCCGTCGGAAAAAATGCCTTCGAGATCTGCGTGGCGTAGAAGCCGAACAGAAAGAAGTCGAACATCTCCATGAAGTTGCCGCCGGTCACCCGCAGGACGGTGGCGAATTTCGAGGAGGAAGCGATGGATGTCGTCCCTGGGGTCATGGTGCGTTGTCTCTGGTCGTTGGCGGTCAACCAACGAACCTAGCCCACCGAACTTGACCGGAAGCTGACTACGCCTTGTCGCGCTAAGCCTTGTACTTCACCGAGCACCCGTAGGCGCGCGTCGTCGCCGCCGAAATCGGCTTGCCGCCGAAGGCCTCGCCCAGCGCCTGGTTCACGTAGTTGGTCGCCGTCTTGACGTCGTCCGGTCGCGACGAGGCGATGCTGTCGATGGCACCGGCGTAGACCAGCACGCCCTTGGGGTCGACGATGAAGATATGCGGCGTGGTGCGCGCGCCGTAGGCCTGGCCGATGACGCCGTCTTCGTCCATCAAGACGGCGCTGGGCGCGGCGCCGTGCTCCTTCATCCAGCCGTCGAGTGCGGCGGGCTTCAGATAGTCGCTGGCGGCGCGCTCGGTCGAGTTGATGGACAGCCAGACCACGCCTTTCGACGTGGCCGATTTTTGCGTCGCCGGCATGTTGCCGCTGCCGTAGTGCTTGCGCACGAAAGGGCAGCCGGGGTTGGTCCATTCGAGCACCACGAACTTGCCTGCGAAGTCCGACAGCTTGTGCTGCTGCCCGCGGGTGTCGACGGCGACGAAGTCCGGCGCTGGCTGGCCGACCGAGGGCGCAGCGAAGGCGTTGGTGCCCATCAAGAAGGTGGCGCCGAGGGCGACCGCTGCAGCCATGACGGCACGGCGTGAGGCGCGATCGAGCGCGGCACGCGCGTTGCGCGCGGTCTGCGCGACACGGCGGGTGCGGGATGCAGACGATGATGACGAGGAAGAAGACGCAGCCGATCCGCGCGATTCGGCGGATTCACTGGATTCGATTCGAGGTGGAGATGGCTGGGCCAACTTGGACTCCTGAGAGAGAAAAATCTAGCACCGGCGAGAGCTTAGGCGGCTTTTCTAACGCAGGTGTGACAACCCGTAGCCGGCCGAGTCTTACAAGGCGGCGAGTGCAGCCCTGACCTCTTCCTTGGTCAGGATCTCGGTCATCACGACCGGTGCCTTGCCCGCCGTGTGCAACACGTACACCGGCACGCCGCTGCGGCCGAGTTTGGTCAGCGCAGCGGTGATCGCAGGGTCTTGCCGGGTCCAGTCGGCACGCAGCAAGGCGACGTTGCGGGCTTCGAAATCGGCCAGCACCGCGGCGTTGGTCAGGGTCGCCTTCTTGTTGTATTGGCAGGTGACGCACCACGCTGCAGTGAAGTCGACGAACACCGGCCGGCCTTCGGCGTTGAGTTCGGCCACGCGTGCCGCCGACCACGGTTGCCAGCGCGCGCCACTGGCAGCCACCGCCGGCTCGACGGTGCGTACGATGTTGCCGCCGATCGCCACGACCACCGCCGCGCTGCACGCGACCAGCACGCCCGACACGAGCATGCGGGTGCGGCCGCGCAGCGTGAACGACCAGGCGAGGGCGGCCAGACACACCAGCAAGCCGAGCAAGGCGCCGGCGCCGTCGATACCGCTCTGCTGGCCGAGCACCCAGACCAGCCAGGCGACGGTGGCGAACATCGGAAACGCCATGACGCGGCGCAGCGTCTCCATCCACGGGCCCGGCCTGGGCAACAGCCGGGCGACAGCCGGAATGAAGCCGGCCGCGAGGTAAGGCAACGCGAGGCCGAAGCCGAGCGCAGCGAACAACATCAGCGCCTGCGTCGCCGGCAGCGCGATCGCGAAGCCGAGCGACGCACCCATGAACGGCGCGGTGCAGGGCGAGGCGATCACCACCGCCAGGATGCCCGACAGGAAGTCGTTGGCCATGGGATGCTTGACCTGCGCGGCACACAGCGATCGCGGCGCCATGATGCCGAACTCGAAGACGCCGGCGAGATTGAGGCCGATCATGGTGAACAGCCCGGCCAGCACCGCCACCACCACCGGCGACTGCAACTGGAAGCCCCAGCCCATCTGCTCGCCGGCCGAACGCAACATCAGCATCGCGCCGCCGAGCGCCAGGAAAGACAGCATGACCCCTGCCGTGTAGGCCATGCCGGCGCTCCGGTGCCCGCGCTTGTCGCCGGCCTGATTGGCGAAACCCAGCACCTTGATGGCCAGCACGGGGAACACGCACGGCATCAGGTTGAGCAGCAGTCCGCCGATGAAAGCGCCGAAGAGAGCGGCGATAAAACTGCCGGCGGTGGCTTCGGACGCGGTCACGACAGGCAAGGCTGCTGCATTGGCAGCCAATGCAGATTGCAAGGCGGGCGACACTTCGGCGCGTGGTGCGGCACTCGGCCAGGCGCCGGAGACCGGCGCTTCGGCACGCCACGCGATCGGCTGACCCGGCTGGCGGTCGGCGGCTGCCAGCGTCACCACGACCGGCATCACGGTCGGGCTCGCGCTGCGCTGGTCGGCCAGCGGGATGGTGGCGGTCCACGTCGAACCCTCCCAGGCCTGGGTCCAGTCCTTGCCAGGAACCGCCGCGGTGTGGATCACGTCGCCGGTTTCGGGGAAGAAGCCCAGCGTCTTGCCCTGCGCCGCCGCGGGCAAATCATTCAGGCGCACCTTGAGCGTATTGCCCTGGACCTCGATCGTGCCGGGCTTGGCGAGCGCCATTGGTTGCGCCGCCAGCGCCTTGTCGAAGCCGGCCTTGTCGAGCGCGGTCGAGCCCTGCACCGGCAGCTTGAGAGAAAAGTCGCCTTGCTCGGGGATGCATTCCTGTCGGCACACCAGCCAGGAGGCCTTCAGGCGGATGTCGATGTCGGGGCTGCCGCCGGTCAGCGACGTGGCGGGTTTGAAGTCCGGCGCCACGGTGAGCGGCACCGGCAGGACCACCGTGCCTTCATAGCCGTAGTTGGCCAGCGTGCCGACCGCGATTTTTTCGGGCACCGGCCAGGCGATGTCGCCGGCGCTGATGCCGGGCGGCAGCGCCAACGCCAGTTCCGTCGGCAAGCCGGAATCGCCGGCGTTTTTCCAATAGGTATGCCATTCAGGCTGGTGCGCGATCTGGAGCCCGACCCATACCGGGGCGCCGGGCGTCACGCCATCGGGCGCATAGGCGACCAGTTCGGCGCGCACGTGCGGGGTGGTAACGACGGCACCGGTCTTGGCCGCCAACTGGGCCTGGGCCTGGGCCGGCAAGCCCAACGACAACAGCGCCGCCACGAAAACGAAGGCCGCCATGACGCCGCTGCGAGCAACTTCGGATGCATCGCTGAGCAACGACCGGAACGATCTCTCCCCGCCGGGCGCTGGGCGGGCGGAGAGAAGCGTCGAGAAGGGGTTCATGCCGAAAGGTCGGAGCGGGGAGGGATCGGGTTAGTTCCGGCCGGCGGGGCCCAGCCGAGGACGACCCGTCGGCTGTTGGCGCTTTTCTTCTCTATCTTGGTCACCACGACGGCGCCGATCTCCGAGGTGTTTGCAACATGCGTGCCGCCGCAGGGCTGGAAGTCGATATGTTCGCCTTGCCCGACGCGGATCGTGCGCACCGTGCCGCTGCCGCGTGGCGGTTGCACGCTCATGCTCTTGATGAGTGACGGGTTGGCGTCGAGCTCTGCGTCGGTGATGGCGCCGACCGCCAGCGGGTGCGCTTGCGCCACCAGTCGCGCCAGGCCGGCGGTCAACGCGTCCTTGTCGAGCGGCTCGGTCATGTGGAAGTCGAGCCGCGCATAGTCGGGCGTGATCGAGCAACCATTCACCGGTTGCGGCACCAGGTGGCACAGCAGGTGGGTGGCGGTATGAAAGCGCATCAGCCGGTGGCGACGCTCCCAGTCGATGCGGGCCGTGACGCCGTCGCCGGGTCGCAACGCCGCCAGCGATTCGCCCTGGTCCGGCGCGGGCACATGAAGGATGTCGGCGGTCGGCTTGCCCTCGGCGTCTTTTGCCTTGCGGGTGTCGGCGATGACGACCTGGCGCCCATCGGCCAAGACCAGCGCGCCGCTGTCGCCAGCCTGACCACCGCCCAGCGGATAGAACACGGTGCGGTCCAGCACGATGCCCGCCTCGTCGACGCGCACGATGCGCGCTTCGCATTCGCGCAGGTAGGCGTCGGCGCGGAACAGATCGTCGGTCATGCGGCGATGGTAGCGGCGATGCGCCAAAGGGGTGCGCTCACGGCAGAAAGCGCCTGTTGCCGACAGCGTTTGCCTGCCTGTCGGGCAAGCTGTGCAGGCGTCCGATCGACGTGCAAGGAGACTTCTGAATGAACCGATTTACGACGCGCCGGCCCGCCGGGTTGCTGACCGTCATGGCTGCCGCCACTGCAATGCTGCTGGCTGCCTGCGGCGAAACCGCCAAGCTCCCGCCCGAGTCGACCACCGGCCCGACGCCGCAACTCGCCGCGCCCAACAAGACGCTGATTCCGACCGTCAACATCGCACCCGCCGTCGGCTGGACCGACACCGCCGGGCCGACGCCCGCCAGCGGCTTCGCGGTGACGGCCCTGGCACGTGGCCTCGACCACCCGCGGTGGGTCTATGCATTGCCCAACGGCGACGTGCTGGTGGCCGAGAGCAACAAGCCGCCGAAGCCGAACGAACCCAAGGACGGGGGCGACGGCCTTTTCGCGCAGATCAAGCAGAAGGTCATGGGCATGGTCATGAAGCGTGCGGGCGCCGGCACGCCGAGCGCCAACCGCATCACGCTGCTGCGCGATGCCAACAACGACGGCGTGGCCGAGGTGAAGGAAGTGTTCTTGCAGAACCTGACCTCGCCTTACGGCATGGTGCTGGTCGGCAACGAACTCTTCATCGCCAACGCCGATGCCTTGGTGAAAGTGCCGTACACCGAAGGCCAGACCAAGATCACCGCAGCGCCCGTGCTGGTGACCGAGCTGCCGGCCGGCATCAACCACCACTGGACCAAGAACGTTATCGCCAACCGCGAGGGCACCAAGCTCTACGTGACGGTCGGCTCCAATAGCAACATTGGCGAGAACGGCATCCCGGCCGAAGAAGGCCGCGCCGCCATCTGGGAAGTCGACGTCAAGAGCGGCGCCAAGCGACTCTTTGCTAGCGGCCTGCGCAACCCGAACGGCATGGGTTTCGAGCCCGACACGCAGGTGTTGTGGACCGTGGTCAACGAGCGCGACGAGATCGGCAGCGACCTGGTGCCCGACTACCTCACCTCGGTCAAGGACGGCGCCTTCTACGGCTGGCCGTGGAGCTACTACGGCGGCCACGTCGATGCACGCGTGCTGCCGCAGCGTCCTGACATGGTGGCCAAGGCGATCCCGCCCGACTTCGCGCTCGGCTCGCACGTCGCGCCGCTCGGCATGACCTTCTCGAACCCGCGCGGCATGCCGGGCGACTTCGCCAACGGCGTGTTCATCGGCGAGCACGGCTCGTGGAACCGCAAGCCGCTGTCGGGCTACAAGGTGGTGTTCGTCCCGTTCATCGGTGGCCGCCCGAGCGGCGCGCCGGTCGACGTGCTGACCGGTTTCTTGAACGCCGACGAGAAGGCGCAAGGCCGGCCGGTCGGCGTCGGGCTGGACAAGTCGGGGGCGCTGCTGGTGGCCGACGATGTCGGCAACGCTGTCTGGCGGGTGTCCAAGGCCAGGTAAGAACGCCGAATTGCTGCCGGCCTAGAACCCCTGCAGCACGACCTTCCCCTGCGCCTTGCCGCTCTCGACCAGCCCATGCGCCTTCCTCAGATTCGTGGCATTGATGGTGCCGAGGTTGGCGTTGACGGTGGTGCGGACCCTGCCCGCGTCGACCAGCGCCGCGACTTCGGCCAGCAGCTTGCCCTGCTCGTGCATGTCGGGCGTTTCGAAGCGCGAGCGCGCGAACATGAATTCCCAATGCAGCGACAGGCATTTGGTCTTGAGCGGCATGACGTCTAGCGTCGGCATGTCGTCGATCACGCCGATGCGGCCTTGGGGCTTCAGGCTTTCGATGATCTGCGCGTAGTGCTGAACGGTTTGCGTGAGGCTCGCGACCATGTCGACCTCACCGAAACCGCCGGTCTTGAGTTCGGCCGCCAGCGGCTTCGAATGGTCTATGACCGCATGCGCGCCGAGGTCCAGGCACCACTGACGCGTCTCTGCCCGCGAGGCAGTGGCGATGACCTTGAGCTGCGTCAATTGACGTGCTAGCTGAATGAGGATCGAACCGACACCCCCCGCACCGCCGACGATCAGCAGCGTCT
>CAXTCC010000009.1:5128-11314 GCA_964242015.1 uncultured Variovorax sp. | reverse complement strand
AGCTGAATGAGGATCGAACCGACACCCCCCGCACCGCCGACGATCAGCAGCGTCTGGCCGGCGCCGCCGCCCTTCGGCACGCCGAGCCGGTCGAACAGCAGTTCGTAGGCGGTGATCGTGGTCAACGGCAGTGCGGCGGCTTGCGCGTCGTCCAGGCTCGTCGGTGCCTTCGCGACGATGCGTTCGTCGACCGTGTGCAGCTCGCTGTTGGCGCCGGGCCGCGTGATGGAGCCGGCGTAGTACACGCGGTCGCCGACACTGAAGTTCTTCACCTCGGCGCCGACCGCCTCGACGAGTCCGACCACGTCCCAGCCCAGCACCTTGGCCTGACCGGCCTCGGGCGCGGCGTTCCTGCGCACCTTGGTATCGACCGGGTTGACCGAGATCGCCTTCACGCGCACCAGCAGGTCGCGCGGTCCGGCCGTGGGTGCCGGCAGTTCCAGGTCTTCGAGCGAGGCAGGGTTGTCGATGGGCAGTGACTGGTGGTATCCGACAGCTTTCATGGTGCGCGTCTATCTGTGTGCAGCAAGTTCAGTGCAACCACCGTCACACCATCGGCGTCACCGCGCCGTCCATCGCGAGGATCGCGCCGGTGATGTAGCTGGCTTTCGACGACGCAAGAAACACCACGGCATTGGCGATTTCTTCCGGCGTGGCGATGCGGCCGAGCGGCAAACGCGCGGTGGCGCGCTTCAGCGCCTCGTCCATGTCGATGCCCTGCGCCTTCGCGTCGACCGCCAGGCCCTCCTGCAGCCGGGTCGTGAGCGTGAGGCCCGGGTTCACTGCATTCACCCGCATGCCGCGCGGCGCGTATGCGACGGCCATGCCGGCGCTGACCAGCATGAGCGCCGCGTTGGCGGCACCGCCCGGCATGTGGACGGGGCTGGCGACCTTGCCGCCTGCGCCGACGATGTTGACGATCGCGCCACGGCCGCGCTGGCCCATGCGTTTGACGACCGGATCGATCATGTGGATGGTGGTGAAGTACTTGGCCTCCATCGCCTCGTGCCAGACCATCGCGTCGAGCAGATCGGGCGGCGTGCGCTTGGCGGCGCCGGCGGAGTTGACGAGCACGTCGACCGGGCCGAAGTTGGCTTCGGCCGCGTCGAGCGCTTCGATCGCTTCGGACGGCAGCTTGAGGTCGGCGGCATAGATCGCGACCCGGGCCGATGCACCCTCCAGCTGCTCGCCGAGCGTGCGCTGTGCCTGATCGAGGTTCGCCTGGTCGCGCGAGACCAGGCTGACGCGCGCGCCTTCGCGCAAGAAGCCGAGCGCGCAGGCCAGGCCGATGCCTTTGCTGCCGCCGGTGATGAGGATGTGCTGGTGTTCAAGTTGGAGGTCCATGTCGTCATTGAAACACCGCTCTAAGATTGCTGCATGACCGCATCCAACGCCAGTGCCCCCAGCGCCGCCAGCACGCTCGCGCCGCATCGCTTCTGGGCCGATCTGACGACACGCGACTTCGCAGCGCTCGATGCGACGCGCACGGTCGCCGTGCTGCCGCTGGGCGCGACCGAGCAGCACGGCCCCCACCTGCCACTCGGTGTCGACACGCGGCTGGCCGACGGCATCGTCGCCGCCATGCTTCCGCTGTTGCCAGACGACGCGTCGGTGCTGGTGCTGCCGACGCAGGCCATCGGCCTCAGCCCCGAGCACGCGCGTTTCGCCGGCACGCTCACGCTGTCGGCTGAAACGCTGATCCGGATGTGGAAGGAAATCGGCGCCGGCGTGGCGCGCGCCGGCGTCAAGAAGCTGGTGTTCTTCAACGCGCATGGCGGGCATGTCGGCGCGATGGACATCGTGGCGCGCGAGCTGCGCGAGGCGCACGACCTCATCGTCTACAGCGTGAGCTGGTTCAACCTGCCGTTGGGCGATGCGGGCACGCAGTTCGGTGCCGACGAGCATCGCTTCGGCGTGCATGCCGGCGACATCGAGACCTCGATGGTGCTGGCGCTGCGTCCCGACCTGGTCCGCATGCGGGCGGCCGAGGATTTTGGCTCCGCCTCGCAGCAGCGCTCGGCCGAATACGCGATCCTGGGCAATGGCAAGAGCGCCAAGCTGGGTTGGGCCATGCAGGATTACAACGAGCAGGGCGCCGCCGGCAATGCCGCCGCGGCGACCGCGGTCAAGGGGCAGGCGGTGGTCGACGCCGCGGCGAAGCAACTCGCGTTGCTGCTCGCCGAAGTGGCGCGCTTGCCTTTGTCGACTTTGGGAAAGGACCCGAAATGAAAATGAAAACCGAGACAAGCACTGCCATCGGATCGGCGACGCGAACGCTTGCCGGCCTCGCCTGCGCGGCGTTCTTGGCCTTCACGCCGTCTGCTTTCGCGGACACCATCAAGGTGCTGACCTCAGGCGCGTTCAAGCAGGTGGTTTTGGCCTTCGTGCCCGCGTTCGAAGCTGAAACCGGCCACAAGGTCGAGGTGGCTGAGGGCACGGCGGGTGCGCTTCAAAAACGCGTCGATGGCGGCGAAGCGTTCGACGTGGTCGTCATCACGCCGGCGGCTCTCGCGCGCTATGCCGAGACCGGCAAGGTGGTGCCGTCGAGCGTCGCAACCCTGGCCAAGGTCGGCGCCGGCGTGGGTGTGAAGGCAGGCTCGTTGTTGCCGGAGATTCGCACCGTCGAGCAGTTCAAGCAAACCGTGCTGAACGCCCGCGCGGTTGCCTACATCGACCCGGCAGCGGGCGGATCGAGCGGCATCTATCTGCAAGGATTGTTCGAGCGGCTCGGCATCGGCGCGCAAGTGGCGGCCAAGGCGGTGCTGGTGCCAGGCGGCTACTCCGCCGCCAAGCTCGTGACCGGAGAGGCCGACCTGGCGATCCAGCAGATCAGCGAGATCCTTCCGGTGACCGGCGTCACGCTGGTCGGGCCGCTGCCGGAAGAGATCCAGAACTACACCAGCTATGCAGGTGGTGTCGGCGCGGCGTCCGCGCATGCGACCGCGGCGCAAGCCTTCATGTCGCGCATGACCGGTGCGGGCTCGGCCGACGTCATTCGTTCCAAGGGCATGTTGGCGCCCTGACGCCAGCGTGACTCCAGCGGTCGCTGCGCGGCTCTCACTGGCCTGATCAGCCGGCCGCCGGCGTCATCCCGAGAGGCGCGGACTCGGTCTTGCCAAGCTTGACCGAACCGTCGGGCCGCTCGCACGTACCGATCAACAGCCCGCTTGCCACGGCGCGTGCACGCAGCGCGTCCACGATCTCGTCGCGTCCTGGCGTTTCGGAAAACGCATCGCCGGCCTTCAACGCGAAGACTTGAAATGCGTAGCGATGCACGCCATGCCCGGGTGGCGGATCGGGCGGCAACCAGGCTGCCTGCAAGTACGAATTGCGGCCGGTGTGCAGACCGGTACCGTCATGGTCCGAACTCGGGAGCGCGCCCTCCGCGATGCCGCCGTCTTGCGGCGGCAGATCGACCACGATCGCGTGCACCAAAGGATTGGGCGTCGGCGAGTCGGCGTCTTCGACCAGCAACACCAGGCTCGCGACTTCGGCTGGGATCTTTGCCCACTGAAGCGGCGGCGAATGGCCGATGCCGTCGGCGGTGTACCGATCGGGGATCGGCGCATGGTCGACGAACGCAAGGCTCGACACCTCGATCGCGGCGAGCCCGCTGCGCAAGCCGAGCGTGTTGAAGACGAGGTGGTCGAGCCCGGCGCGCACGTCGTGCAGGGCGTGGCCGATGACATCAGGAAGTTTTTCAAGCATGGGACGAGGTATAGCGCGCCTGTCCGGCGCGCCTTGTAGGACTTGGTATGACAAGGGCAACACGGGGTTGCCGCCAGAATGTTTTCTGAACGAACGACTTATTTTCCATGCCGATCCCTTCTGCGTCTCCTCCATCCATGCCGGCTCAGCCGCGGGCTTCGACCGGTATCGCTGGACTCGACAGCGTGCTGGGGGGCGGGTTGCCGCGCGGGCATCTCTATCTGCTGGAAGGCACGCCTGGCGCGGGCAAAACCACGCTGGGCCTGCAATTTCTGCTCGACGGTCGTGAGCGCGGCGAGAGAGGCTTGTACGTCACGCTGTCAGAAACCTCGACCGAGCTCGCCATCGTGGCAGGGTCGCATGGCTGGGCGCTCGACGGCATCGAGGTCTTCGAGCTGGTGACCGAAGAGGGCTTGAGCCCATCGGCCGAGCAGTCGATTCTTTATTCGTCCGAGGTCGAGCTGGGCGAAACCACGCGGGGCGTGATGTCCGCGGTGGAGCGCCTGACGCCGAGCCGTGTGGTGTTCGACAGTCTTTCCGAGATGCGTCTGCTGGCGCAAGACCCGTTGCGTTATCGACGGCAAATTCTGGCGCTGAAGCATTTCTTTGCGGCGCGCGAATGCACCGTGCTTTTGCTCGACGACATGACGGCTTCCGGCGGTGACTTGCAGTTGCATAGCATCGCGCACGGTGTGCTCGGGCTCGATCAGGCGAGCGGAGACTACGGCCCGGTGCGGCGACATCTGCGCATCGTGAAGATGAGGGGCGTGAAGTACCGCGGTGGCGACCACGATGTGAGCCTCGACACCGGCGGCATCGAAGTGTTTCCGCGCCTCATCGCTGCGGAACACAGGACGGAGTTCGAGGTGTCTTCGGTGGCAACCGGCACGGTCGCGCTCGACGCGTTGCTCGGCGGCGGCTTGGCGCGAGGCAGCAACACCCTTTTCATTGGCCCCTCCGGTGTCGGTAAGACGACCACTGCGATGTCTTGCGTGATGGCAGCCTTGCAACGTGGCGAACGCGCTTCCTACTACCTGTTCGACGAGGGTCTGGGGACGCTGCTGCAACGCTGCGACGCGCTGAATCTGCCGATACGCAAGTATCTGGACAACGGGCAGCTCGAAGTGCTCGCGCTCGACCCGGCCGAAGTGTCGCCAGGGCAGTTCACGAACATGGTTCGCAATGCCGTGCAAAAGCGCGGGGCCTGCACCGTGGTCATCGACAGTCTCAACGCATACCTGCAAGCGATGCCGGGTGCCAAATTCCTGCTGCTGCAGATGCACGAGCTGCTCAACTTTCTGAACCAGCAAGGCATCGTCACGTTGCTGGTGCTTGGCCAGCATGGCATCGTGGGCGACGTACGCAGCGATCTCGACCTGAGCTATCTGTCGGATGCCATCGTGTTGTTCCGCTTCTTCGAGGCGCGCGGGCAATTGCTGAAGGCCGTGTCGGTGGTCAAGAGCCGAACCAATCGACACGAGCTGACCATTCGCGAGTTCAGGCTGGGCGATGCCGGTGTCGAAGTCGGTCCTGCCTTGACCGATTTCGAGGGGGTCCTGTCCGGCGTGCCTTCGTACAGCGGCGGTGTTCCATTGCTCGGCGACGCCAAGCTTGCAGTCGTCTGAGTATGGAAGGGCGGGTATTGATCCACACACCGCGCGGACGCGATGCCGCGGTCGTACAAAAGGTGTTGGCGAGCCTCGATTTGACGACGCTCGTATGCGAGTCGGCTGAACAGATGCTGGCCAATCTGGGCGAAGGCGCGGCCACCGCCATCCTGACCGAAGAGTCTTTGCTTCAGGTGCCTGAAGTCCCGCTCAGTGCCTGGCTCACCGCACAGCCGAGCTGGTCGGATTTTCCTTTCATCGTGCTGGCTTCCCGCGATGCCAACGGCCGATCTCGCAAGGCTCTGGCTTTGTTGCAGACGCTTGGAAATGTCTTCGTGCTCGAGAGGCCGGTGCATGCCGAGACGCTGGCGCGGGCCGCCGACGCTGCGGTGCGCGCACGGCGCCGTCAGTACGCGACGCGGCTCAATCTGCAGCAATTGCAGGACACCCGCGCGGAGGTCGAGCGGCTGAACGGCGCGCTCGAAGAACGCATCGTGTCTCGCACCCGTGAACTCGCGGGTGCCAACGACCGCTTGATGGCCGAAATCGCCGAACGCGAGCGCGCCCAGGCGGCGCTCATCCAGGTGCAGAAGATGGAAGCGATCGGCCGGCTCACGGGCGGCATCGCGCACGATTTCAACAATCTGCTGCACGTGGTCAACATGAATCTCGACCTGGTGTCGCGCGTCGCCAAGGACGACAAGGTACTCGGCATCACGGCGCGGGCCAAGAGTGCAGTCGGCCGTGGTGCCAAGCTCACCGGGCAGCTTCTCTCTTTTGCCCGAAACCAGTCGCTGTTGCCGCGGCTCACCGATGTCAACGCGCTGCTCGACGGCTTGCGCGAACTGGTGGCCGTGTCGGCGGGGCCGTC
>CAXTCC010000009.1:0-5028 GCA_964242015.1 uncultured Variovorax sp. | reverse complement strand
TGACCAAGGTGTTCGACCCTTTCTTCACCACCAAGCCGGTCGGCAGCGGCACCGGTCTCGGGCTGAGCCAGGTCTACGGCTTCGCGCAGCAGTCCGGTGGCATCGCCACACTGCACAGCGAGGAGGGACACGGTACGGTGGTCGAGATGCGCTTTCCGGCGTCGAACGATCGCGTCGATGCGCACAACGAACACCTGAGCGAGCCACTCCCCGATGTCGCAGCCCAGCGGCAAAAGGTGCTCGTCATCGAAGACGATGCCGAGGTGCGCCGCGCCATCGTAGACAGCCTGACGATGCTGGGCTATGTGGTCAGCGAGGCAGCCGGCGGCGCCAGCGGGCTCGCCTCGCTGGCAGCGTCTTCGCACGATCTGCTGGTGGTCGACTACGCCATGCCCGACATGAACGGCGCCGAGGTGATCGCCCGGGCCCGTGAGCAGGCGGGCGACATCCCGGTGATTCTTGCGACTGGTTATGCTGACATGGCCGAGGTCGGGCGCGTACTCGGCACGCACTCGATCCTGATCAAGCCATTCGATATTTCAACGCTTGCAGCCGCCGTGTCGAAGGCGCTCCAGGCCGGGCACGCCGCTGTGCACGCCGCTCCTGCCGAGCACGGCTAACGGTCAGCTATGGGCGCCTATCATTCACCGTTTTTACAATCAACCTAGGGAAGAACATGGGAATCATCTGGACAATTTTGATCGGCTTTATCGCAGGTTTGGTGGCGCGGGCGGTGCTGCCGGGCAGGCAGTCGATGGGCTTCATCCTGACCACGATCCTGGGGATTGCGGGTTCGCTCATCGCGACCTACATCGGGCAGGCGATGGGCTGGTATACCGCTGGCGTCGGTGCAGGCTTCATTGCCTCGGTGGTCGGTGCGGTCGTGCTGCTGCTCCTCTATGGGCTCATCGCTCGCAAGCGGTGATCTGAACACCGAACAGCGAGGAGAACATCATGGGACTGATGGACATTCTTCAGAGCGCGCTGGCTGGCAGCGGCGCTGCCAATGGCGCAAATGCCGAGCAGCATTTCGATCAGGTGACGCAGCACGCGTCGACCAACGAGCTCGGCGCGGGCCTGGCCGGTGCGATGCGTTCCGACCAGACGCCTCCCTTCGGCGACATGGTCGGCAAGCTTTTCGGGCAATCGTCTTCAGCCCAGCAGGCTGGCGTGCTGAACCAGATTCTGGCAACGCTCGGGCCCGCGGCGGCTTCGGCCATCGCCGGGGGTGCGCTTGGGCGCGTCCTGTCGCCCGGCCAGGCGCAAGTCACGCCGGACCAGGCGTCGCAGCTGTCGCCGGCACAGGTAACCGAGATCGCGGCGCACGCAGAGCAGGCGCATCCAGGCGTCGTCGACCAAGTGAGCCAGTTCTACGCCCAGCATTCCGGGCTCATCAAGATGCTCGGCAGCGCGGCCTTGATGGTCACGCTCGCCAAGATGAAAGAGAACGCGACCACGCGCGGCTAGCGCGTCACCAAGTGCGCACAAAGTCACGCCTGTCGAGGGCTGACGTGCTTCGCGTTCGTACAAACCCTAGGGTGTGCGTATGATGACCTTTGTAATTGATTGTTTCACATTGATCAATTTGCAACCGTTTTCACGCGCACCTGGGACACGACCATGCAGGCCACTCGAAGAGGATTTGCCCGGACGGCTGCTGCCATCGGGATGTTGGGCGCCGCGGGCGCCGCCGGCCTGATCGGAACGGGTTCGTTCGCCCAGGCCGCGCGCCGTACCGCTGGATGGAAAGTGATCGTCGGCCAGTCCATTCCGATGACTGGCGCTGCGAACGAAATCGGCATGGCGTTCGCTGCCGGTGCCAAGTTGTATGTCGACGCGTGGAACGAGCACGGCACCACCGGCCCCACCCTCGAACTGCGTCAGCTGGACGACGGCTACGACGCGGAGCGCGCCAAGGCCAATTCCTTGAAGCTGCTGAGCGACGGCGCCGACGTGCTGTTCGGGTATGTAGGCACTGCCAGCAGCATGGCTGGCGCGCAGGTGGCGCAGCAACAGGGCGCCGCGTTCTTTGCGCCGTTTGCAGCGCCCGACGTGCTGCGCGACAAGACGCACGCCAATGTTTTCCATGTACGGCCCAGCATGGCCGACGAAGCTTTCGCGATGGTCCGGCACTGCGACATCCTCGGGCAGAAGCGCATTGCTGTCGTTGCCGACGACGACGCGATGGGCCGCGCCGCATTGAAGGCGATTCAGGATGCCGCGATCGAACTGAAGCTCGCGCCACCCGTTGCCACCGTGTTCGTCAAGCCCGGCAGCACGCAAGTGGCCGCTGCGGTGGAGGCCATTGCCAAGGCGGAGCCGCAAACCATCATCCAGGCGTCGCTGTCGCCGACCACCGCGGCATTCGTGCGCGAGATGCGCAAGACCGGGTACGGCAGTGCCTTCATGACGTTCTCGGTCGTCGGGATCGATCCGCTCTACACGGCTCTAGGGAAAGAGATTCGCGGCGTCATCATTTCGCAAGTCGTGCCGTCGCCGCGCAGCTCCGCCACGGTCGCCATCGTCAAGGAATACCTTGCGGCGGTCGGCGACTCGGACCAGATCGCGTCGTACGAAGGGCTCGAAGGTTTTATCGCCGCCAAGGCGCTGGCCGAAGCGGCTCGCCGTGCCGGGCCTGCGCCAACCCGGGTGGCGCTGCAAAAAGCGATGACGGGCATGACCGATTACGACGTCGGCGGCTTTCGCGTGAACCTTCGGCCGCCGCTGCACGATGCGGCGCGGGCGGTGGACCTGGTCTACATCACGGCTGACGGGCGCGTACTGCGCTGATGCGGTGCCAGCATCGCGCAGGCAGTCGCTCGTGTCCTGTGCCGCGCTGCTCGCCGCCATGAGCGCCGGCAGCGTCGAAGCGCAGGTGCAGCGCTGCACCGACGCGAACGGTAAGGTGTCGTTCTCAGACACGGTGTGCGACAGCAACCGTTCCGTCAAAGTCTTCGGCACCGGCTCGACTGCCAGCCAGCAATGGAAGTCCGAGGGCTATCGCGCGCCGGTGCCGGCAGTGCCCGCAGTGTCCCCACTGAATGTTCGAGCGCCGCAGGTTCGTCAAATACGATGACTGCATGCCATCGCGTCTTCCCAGGACTGACAAGGCCCCGCGCACGCCGCGCAGCCACCACTATCACGTGTATGTCGTCGAGCTGGACGATCAAGTTTGGAACAGCGTGCGCTTTCGCAAGGCCAACCCCGGCTGGACGCTGGGCAAGCCATTCGTCTATGTCGGCATGACGGGGCTCGACCCCGACGTGCGCTTCGACAAGCACAAGGCCGGCATTCAGGCCAACGTTTATGTGCGCGACTTCGGGGTGCGGCTGCTGCCGAAACTCTACGATCGCTACAACCCGATGCCTTACGACGCGGCGCGCGACATGGAGGTCGAGCTCGGGATTTCGCTGCGCAAGCTCGGCTTCGGTGTCTGGCAGGCTTGACGCAAGGGTTCCCGTCGGCTGCTACGCTGGCCGGCATGCACATCTCGCTCTCTTCGATGAAGTTCACGATCTTCGCTGCCGCGCTGATCGTGATCGCACCTGCCGCAACATTTGCGGCGCAGGGTCATGCGGCGGTGGCCGCAGTACTGAACGCAGACGCTACCGGCGCACAGCTCGCCAGTGTGCTCGCCGGTCCGCAACGCAGCGCCGCCAACCGCGCCCGTGACCCGGCGCGCCATCCTGCCGAAACCCTGCGCTTCTTCGGCCTGGCGCCTGGTCAGACAGTGATCGAGATCGCACCGGGTGGCGGTTGGTACACGGAAATCCTGGCGCCCTACCTGCGCGACGGCGGCAAGTTCTACGCCGCCTATGAACCGGCCGGAACCCCGCAGGCCGTGGCGTCGCGCCAGCGTTTCGCGAAGAAGCTGGAAGCCGATCCGGGCGTCTACAGCCGCACCGTTCTCGGCACGATGCCTTCAGCCGGCCGTGGCTTCGTCGGCGTCGCGCCGAAGGGCGGCGCGGACATGGTGCTCACCTTTCGCAACATCCACAACTGGATCGAAGCCGGTGATTTCGACGACATGCTGCGAGCCTTCTATGCGGTGCTGAAGCCCGGCGGCGTGCTCGGCGTCGAGGAGCATCGTGCGCCGGCCGGCACCTCGCTCGCCCGCGTCATCGCCAATGGGTATGTGCCGGAGGAACTCGTCATCGCCCGGGCCCGGGCTGCGGGGTTCGAACTGTCGGCACGCAGTGAAATCAACGCCAACCCGCGCGACACCAAAGACCATCCGAACGGTGTCTGGTCACTGCCGCCCACGCTGCGCGGTGGCGATACGGATCGGAAAAAGTTCGAGGCGATCGGCGAGTCCGACCGCATGACATTGAGGTTCGTGAAGCCGATGCGCTGAACGCACGCGGAGCGCATGCGTGCCTGTGCCGCCTAGGCGTAGGTGATCCAGCTCTCGTAGTCCGGGCCGTCCAGGTGCGGCAGTGTGTTGTAGGTCACGAGCATGTGGCGCTTGGGCGTGAATGCGAACTCCGTGACCGAGGTGTTGCGAATGCGCATGTTGAGCTCGATCGTCGTCTCCGGGCTGGTGCCCAGCACGTGGCCGACTGCCGTGCTGATCGGGCCACCGCTCGACACCACCAGCACCTTGGCGCCATGGTGCCGGTCGCGCACGTGGTCCAGCGCCGTCGTCACGCCGGCCAGAAAGTCGATATAGCTGGGCATGCCGACGGGCTCGGTCTTGCCCTGCATCCACGCAGCGAGGCCGTTCCGGAGCAACCGGAAATGATGCCGGTACATCTCTGGTGAATCTGCCTTTTCCAGCTTCTCCGGGTGGATGGTCGCAATGATGGCTTCGCTGTCGTACTCGTTCAGGCCCGGCCATGGCAGCACGTCTTCGCGTTCGATACCCAGACCCTGAGCGATCCCGTTCCAGGTCTGGACGTGGCGCTTCAGCGTTCCGGTGATGACCGCGTCGAACGTCATGCCTCTTTCGCGCCAGTACTCGCCAAGCCGAGTGGCCTGACGGATTCCCAAATCGCTCAAGTTGTCGTAGTCCAACGCCCCGAAGCTGGC
>CAXTCC010000008.1:42443-46768 GCA_964242015.1 uncultured Variovorax sp. | reverse complement strand
GGCGGGACGGGCGCTGCAGCCCCGAAACGCTTGAGAACCTCGAGCAGCATGCGCTCCTCGCCGTCGCGCGAACTCGCGAACACGACGATCGGTTTGGGCAACGTGGCGCGCAGCTTGTCGGCCGCGGCCAGCTGGCGGATGTCGGGCGCCGCGTCGAACTTGAGGTTGCCGAAGATGCCGGTGACCTTGGCGCCGAGCGACACCAGCCGGTGGCTGTCGGCCTCGGTCTGCGCCCACACGGCGGTCAGCGCGCCGTAGGCCGGGCGCGCGAGCCAGGCGAGGCGCTCGGCCGAGGCCAGCGATTTCTCGTTGAGGCGCGCATTGGCGAGCACCAGCGGGATGTCGCGCTCGACGCAGGCGGCCACCATCTCGGGCCAGACCTCGGTTTCCATCAGCACGCCGATGCGCGGCTGAAAGCGATTCAGAAAGCTTGCAACGGCCTCTTGCGTATCCCAAGGCATCCAGACTTGCAGATCGCCGGGTTCGAGCAGCTTGGCGCCCTCCTCGCGTCCGGTGGCGGTGCCGTGCGTGAGCAGAATCGGCACGCCAGGATGCTGGCGCCGAAGCTCGATCAGCAGGATGCCGGCCGCGCGCGATTCACCCAGCGACACCGCATGAATCCAGCACCAGTCGGTGCCCGTGAGCGCAGGGTCGTAGACACCGAAGCGTTCTTCCACCGCCAAGGCGTAGCCAGGTTCGGCGACGGCGCGCTTGCGCAGCTTGCGGCGCAACATCGGCTGCGCGAGCCGCATCAACGCGCCGTACAGGCGCAGCACCGACGACCTCACGTTGCGCTGAATCTGTGCGCTCAGTGCGATGCCTCGGCCAGCGTGGCGTCGGGCTTGACGGTCTTCAACAATGCCATCATCCGGTCCTGAATGCGGTGCAGCGCCGCGTCGGTATGGCCTTCGAAGCGCATCACCAACACCGGGGTGGTGTTCGACGCACGGATCAGGCCGAAACCATCGGGCCAGTCGACCCGCAAACCGTCGATGGTCGACACGCTCGCCGGCGCCTCGAAGGTCGCAGTCTTGACCAACTGCGCCACCAGCAGATGCGGCTCGCCTTCGGCGCACTGCACGTTGAGTTCGGGCGTGGAGAAGCTGGTCGGCAAGGCCATCAATACGGCGTTGGCGTCCGGGCTCTTGCTCAGGATCTCGAGCAGGCGACAGCCGGCATAGGTGCCGTCGTCGAAGCCGAACCAGCGTTCCTTGAAGAAGATGTGACCGCTCATTTCGCCGCCCAACGGCGAATCGATTTCCTTCATCTTCGCCTTGATGAGCGAATGGCCGGTCTTGTAGATCATCGGCACGCCGCCGGCCGCTTCGATGGCCGGTGCCAGCTGCTGCGAGCACTTCACGTCGTAGATGATGGTGCCGCCCGGCACGCGCGACAGCACGTCTTGCGCGAACAGCATCATCTGGCGATCGGGGAAGATGTTGGTGCCGTCCTTGGTGACGATGCCCAGGCGGTCGCCGTCGCCATCGAACGCCAGGCCGAGCTCGGCATCGCCGGCCTTCAGCGCGGCCATCAGGTCGTTCAGGTTCTCGAGCTTGCTCGGGTCCGGATGGTGATTGGGAAAGTTGCCGTCGACCTCGCTGAAAAGCTCGGTCACTTCGCAGCCGAGCGCGCGGAAGATGGCGGGCGCCGAAGCACCTGCGATGCCGTTGCCCGAATCGACCACGATCTTCATCGGGCGCGCCAGCTTGATGTCGCCGACGATGCGCTGCGTGTAGGCCTCGGTCACGTCGGTCGTGCGAACGCTGCCGCCGGGCGCCAACGTGGCGCTGTCGGCCTCGATGGTCTTGCGCAAGCCCTGGATCTCGTCGCCGTAGATCGCACGACCGGCCATGATCATCTTGAACCCGTTGTAGTCCTTCGGGTTATGGCTGCCCGTGACCTGGATGCCGCTGCGGCACAGCGTGTGCGCCGCGAAATACAGCATCGGGGTGGTCACCGCGCCGACGTCGATGACTTCGATGCCCGTGGCCACCAGGCCGCGAATCAGCGCGGCAGCGAGCGTGGGGCCCGACAGGCGACCGTCGCGGCCGACCGCCACGGTCGTTTCGCCGGCCGCACGGGCCGCACTGCCGAAGGCCTTGCCAAGGGCCTCGGCCACGGCCGTGTCGAGGGTGACTGGAACCACGCCACGAATGTCGTAGGCCTTGAAGATCGAAGCGTTGATTTGCATGGACAGATTGTAGGCACAAGGCCTTGCGGCCAGATGTCCGGAAATGGCTGGTTTCGTATCGCCATCGTCCTAAGATCGCGCCATGTCGAACCTCATCGCCACCCCTTCAGCAGCCAGCGGCACCCCGTTGGAAAACGACGCCTGCTACCTTGCGATGAAGACGCACGACGCGCGCTTCGACGGCACGTTTTTTACAGCCGTGACGTCGACCGGAATCTATTGCCGGCCGGTCTGCCGGGTCCGCACGCCGCGCCGCGAAAACTGCCGCTTCTTTCGCCATGCCGCCCAGGCCGAGGCTGAAGGTTTTCGCCCTTGCCTGCGCTGCCGGCCCGAGCTGGCGCCGCGTGCCGCCAGCTGGTCGACCGAAGACGCATCGCGCATCCTCGCGCTGCAGGCGGCGCGCCTCATCGACGAGCCGGATGCGTGGTCGCACGGCCATGACGACAGCGGCCCCGGCGCGGCACAGATCGCCGCGAAGCTGGGCGTCAGCGATCGCCATTTGCGCCGCATCTTCGAAACGCAGTTCGGCGTATCGCCTTTGCAATACCTGCAGACGCGGCGACTGCTCGCTGCCAAGCAACTCATCGCCGACACGCGCCTGCCCATGACGCAAGTAGCACTGGCCAGCGGCTTCGCCAGCGTGCGCCGTTTCAACGATGCCTTCGTCGCGCACTACGGCCTCAATCCGAGCGCCTTGCGGCGTGCCGGCGGGAATGCCGAGGCCCGCGAAGGCCAGCCGATCGAAGTGCGGCTCGGCTATCGGCCGCCGTACGACACCGCTGCCATGATCGGCTTCTTCGAGCGCCGCGCATTGCGGGGCGTCGAGGTGGTGTCGGGCACCGGTAGCGATGCGCGTTTCGCCCGCACGATTCGCGTCCAACAGGGCACGCGCGTCTACACTGGCTGGCTTCAGCTGCGCTTTGACTCCGAGCGCGAGCAGTTGCTGCTGTCGGTCGCA
The DNA here is from genome assembly GCA_964242015.1 of uncultured Variovorax sp. Classification (GTDB taxonomy): domain Bacteria; phylum Pseudomonadota; class Gammaproteobacteria; order Burkholderiales; family Burkholderiaceae_C; genus Variovorax. The sequence goes on along the minus strand of CAXTCC010000008.1, from coordinate 43,619 downwards.
GCTTCACTCGCATCGGTGCTACCGATCGTCATTGCCCGCGTGCGCGCGATGTTCGACCTCGATGCCGACCCGATCGCCATCAACGCAGCGCTGCACGCCAGCTTTCCGGACGGCGACGGACTGCGTGTGCCCGGCACGGTCGACGGCTTCGAGCTGGCGGTGCGCGCGGTGCTCGGTCAGCAGATCACGGTCGCGGCGGCACGCACGATCGGCTCGCGGCTGGTCGAGGCTTTCGGCGAGCCGATCGCCACACCGATCGACGGGCTCGATCGGCTGTTCCCGACGCCGGCCGCCATCGCGGCGGCGAGCGGCGATGCGCTGGGCCAGCTCGGCATCGTGAAGCAACGTCAGGGCGCGCTGCAGGCACTGGCGCGCGCAATTACCGAGGGCCGGCTGGCTTTGCATGCGGGTGCCGACGTGCCCTCGACGCTCGTCGCATTGCAGGCTTTGCCCGGCATCGGCGACTGGACCGCGCAGTACATCGCGATGCGCGCCTTGCGCTGGCCCGATGCCTTTCCATCAGGCGACGTCGCGCTGCAGAAGGCGCTCGGCGTGAGCACCTCGCGCGCTGCGGCAGAGGCTTCGCAGGCCTGGCGGCCCTGGCGTGGCTACGCGGTGCTGCGCGCCTGGCACACGCTGCCGACCAGCGCGGCGCCGGGTACCGCCGCATCCAAGACAACAAAAGAACCAACGACAAGGACAGGCACCATCGCCTGAAAACACCATGAAATTCAAGACCGCGACGATCTACACGACGCACATCGACAGCCGCCTCGGCGGCGTCACGCTGGCCGCCACCGACGAGGGTCTGGCGGGAGCCTGGTTCGACCAGCAAAAGCATTCGCCCGACACCGCGGGCTGGCAACCGAACGACGCACATCCGGTGCTGCGCGCAGCGGCTGCGCAACTGCGCGACTACTTCGATGGCAAGCGGCAAAGCTTCGACCTGCCGCTCGACCTGTCGCACGGCACCGCGTTTCAGCAGAGCGTGTGGCAGGCGTTGCTCGCGATTCCCGCAGGCGCCACGACCAGCTACGGCGCCTTGAGCGCAGGCGTCGGCAAGCCCGCCGCCGTGCGTGCCGTGGGCGCGGCGGTCGGGCGCAATCCGATCAGCGTGATCGTGCCGTGCCATCGCGTGGTCGGCAAGGACGGCTCGCTCACAGGCTATGCCGGCGG
>CAXTCC010000008.1:37913-42343 GCA_964242015.1 uncultured Variovorax sp. | reverse complement strand
CGCCACTGGAAGGCCACGATGCTGATCGGCGTCTTCAACTCCGGCATTCCGTTCGCGCTTTTCTGTTTTGCGCTGCTCACCATCAACACCGGACTGGCGGCGGTGCTCAACGCGACGGTGCCGATGTTCGGCGCACTGGTGGCCTGGGCGTGGTTCAAGGACCGGCCCGATGGCTCGCGCATCGTCGGCCTGGTCATCGGCTTCGCCGGCGTCGCGATGCTGGCGAGCCGCAACGCCGGTCTGCATTCCGGCGCAGAAGGCCACGATGCGCTGTGGGCCGTGCTGGCCTGCCTCGGGGCCTGCGTCAGCTACGGGATCTCGGCCAGCGCATCGCGTCGTTTCCTGGGCGGCATTCCGCCTTTGGCAACCGCCACCGGCAGCCAGATCGGCGCCACGCTGGCGCTTGCATTGCCGGCGTTGTGGCTCTGGCCTGCGCAGGTACCGGGCACGCGTGCCTGGCTTGCGCTGATCGCGTTGGGCGTCGCATGCACCGGGCTCGCGTACATCCTCTTCTTTCGTCTGATCGAGCATGCCGGGCCGGCCCGTGCGCTCACCGTGACCTTTCTGGTGCCGGTGTTCGCGGTGTTCTACGGCGCCGTGTTTCTAGGCGAGAGCATCACGCAATGGATGCTGATCTGCGCTGCGGTGATCGTCTGCGGGGTGGCACTGTCGACCGGCCTCGTCAAGCTGCGGCGGCCCGCGACGGCGCTCTAGATCGCGTTACCGATTGCATACAGATTGCATGACGATTGCGTTAGATGGCGCTTGCGACGACGTTGATCGACAAGGCGAGCACGAGCATGTTGAAAGCGAAGGACAACACGCTGTGGACCAGCGTGATGTGACGCATCTCGCGTGACGTGACCTGCACGTCGGACACCTGCGACGTCATGCCGACGACGTAGGAAAAATACAAGAAGTCGAAGTAGTTGGGGTCGAGCTTGCCCGGAAAGTCGAGCCCGGCACCGGCGATCTTGTTGTTCTTTTCTTCCTGGTAGTAGCGGTGCGCGTAGTGGAACGCATACATCGTATGGATCATCAGCCAGGTGAGCGCCAGCGACACCACGCCGAGCACCACGTGCGCCGCACGCTCGGCATCGCTCAGACCCTTGACCTGCTTCAGCAGCATGACGATGACGCTCACGCTGACGAGTGCCGCGGCCAGCATGGCGGTCAGGATCAGCGCGGTCGGCTGATCGAGCGATTGGGCGCGGGAGCGGGTGTGGTCCGCGTCGCAGGTTTCCGCCATCCAGAAGGCCAACAGCAGGTAGACCGTGACGCCGCTGCACCAGCCGACCAGCCCGCGCGTGAAGCCATCGAGCGGCCATGCCAGGCCACCGACGGCGAGGCCGACGGCAAGCCCGTACAGCAGGCGTTGCGGACCCAGAGTCGAGGAGAGATGTTTGCTCATGCGAGGACTGTATCGGCAGCCCCGGCGGTCGGCACGACAATCGTCGAATGACTCTTATCGTTCGCGCCCGGGCGAGCAGGTGGACCCCGCCTCCTTTCCGCGCCTTGTTCGTCTCTGCCGCCTTCGTCGTTTCAACGGCAAGCACGACGCCTGCTCTGGCCGCACCGCCCGGGCGCGTGCCCGACACCATCGAGCAGCGCGCCGCAGCCTGCATCGCATGCCACGGCCGCGAAGGCGCCAGCGGCAACGCGACCTTCTTTCCCCGTCTGGCGGGCAAGCCTGCCGGCTACCTCTTCAATCAGCTGCGCAGTTTCCGCGACGGTCGCCGCTTCAATTCAGACATGGCCTACATGGTCCAGCACTTGTCCGATGCGTATCTGCTGGAGATCGCCCAATACTTCGCCGGGCTCGACCTCCCCTACCCGCCGGTCGCGACGACAAGCGACGCCACGCCCGAGATGCTGCAACGCGGCAAGGCGCTGGTCGTCGACGGCGATCGAAGCCGGGGCATTCCGGCTTGCGTGGCGTGTCACGGCACCGCGCTGACGGGCGTGCTGCCGGCCATCCCCGGCCTGGTCGGCTTGCCGCGTTTGTATCTCTCGTCGCAACTCGGCTCGTGGTTGACCGGTGAGCGACATGCGCTGGCGCCGGACTGCATGGCGCAAGTGGGCAAGAAGCTGACCAGTGCCGATGTCAACGCAGTGGCGAGCTGGCTTGCATTGCAACCGGTGCCGGCCAATGCCAAAGCCGCCACCGCGTTGCCCGGCCCGGCGCCGATGGCATGCAGCGGGATGACACCATGAACAACGAGAAGAACAGGAAGCGCAACAGCGCGATCGACGACGACGAAGGTCCGCCGCGCTCGATACTGCGCCGCATCGTGTTCGCACTCCTGGTGCTCGTGGCACTGGTTTCGTTGATCGGTGCTGCGCTGATCGGCATGAACCTGCTGGGCGACGACCGTGTCGCGGACGAAGCGCCTGCCGTCTTCGTCGCCGCGCCGGGGCAAGTCGAACGCGGTCGCTACCTCGCACTCGCCGGCAACTGCGCCGGTTGCCACACCACGCGCGGCGGAGCGGCCTATGCAGGCGGTCTGGCGATCGACACGCCCTTCGGCACCATCTACTCGAGCAACCTCACGCCCGACAACGCACACGGCCTCGGCAGCTGGAGCGCAGCGCATTTCTGGCGCGCCATGCACAACGGCCGCTCCCGCAACGGCCGACTCTTGTACCCGGCCTTTCCGTATCCGAACTTCACCAAAGTGACGCGCGAAGACTCGGACGCCATCTACGCCTACCTGCGCAGCGTGCCCGCGGTGTCTGCGCGCAACCTGCCGCACGCATTGCGCTTTCCGTACAACACGCAAGCTGCGCTCGCGGTGTGGCGTGCCTTGTCTTTCACCCCCGGCACCTTCGTTGCGGACACAAGCCAGTCCGTCGCATGGAACCGCGGCGCCTACCTGGTCGACGGCCTCGGCCACTGCATCGCATGCCATGGCACGCGCAACATGCTCGGTGCGACTGAAGAAAAGCGTGGCCTGTCGGGCGGGCTGATACCGGTCGAAAACTGGTATGCGCCTTCGCTCAACGACCCGCATGAAGCGGGCCTGGCCGACTGGTCGACGACCGACGTCGTCTCACTGTTGAAGACCGGAACGTCACCGCGCGGATCGGTGCTGGGCCCGATGGCCGAGGTCGTCTACCAGAGCACGCAGCATCTGAGCGAGGCAGACCTGACCGCGATGGCGACCTATTTGAAGGCGTTGCCTGCAGTCGCTGCAGCCGACAAACAAAAAGCAGCCGATAAAGACGCACCCTCGGTAACCCAGGTCAGCCGGCGCGATGTTGGCGTGATGGAACGCGGCAATCGGATCTTCGATCAGCGTTGTGCCTATTGCCATGGCGACGTTGGGCAAGGCGCGCAAGATGCCTACCCACCGCTCGCAGGCAATCGCGCGGTCAATATGAGTTCGCCGATGAACCTGATTCAAATGGTGCGGCACGGTGGCTTCCTGCCCTCCACCACCGGCAACCCGCGGCCCTACGGCATGCCGGCGTTCGGCCATGTGCTGGACGACAGCGACATCGCGGCGGTCTTGACGTATGTGCGGGGCTCCTGGGGAAACGATGCGGAACCGGTGTCGGCGCGGGACATGATGAAACGGTGATGTCTGCATTGGTGAAGGCATGCCGCACTACTTCTCGCTAGAGAGGCCAATGTGCCGCCTGCAACAGCGGCCTCCGGCGTGTCCGGTGTTGTAATTCACGCTCGATAGCGACAGAAAAATACTGCACCTGGGAGGGTCCATGTCGAACACCTTTGCAACGAGGCGCAATGCCTCGCGAGTTTTGCTTGTCGCCATGTCGGGCGTATTGCCCTTTGCGCTTACTGCATGCGGCGTCTTCGGCGGCAACAGCCAGCCGGCGCAGAAAGAGCAGGCCAAGCTCGACATCTCCATCGAGGCCGCGCGCGACCTCAACACCGACACCAAAGGCCGCGGTGCGCCGATGCTGCTGCGGGTCTACGAGCTCAAGTCCGACATCGCGTTCCAGGATGCCGACTTCTTCGCACTGCAGAACACCGACAAGGCGGTGCTCGGCGCCGACTTGTTGGCCGTCGATCAATTCATCATGCGGCCGGGAGAATCGCGAAAAATCCAACGCAAGTCGAATCCCGAGACAACCGCCATCGCGATCTTCGCCGGCTACCGCGACCTGCCGACATCGGTCTGGCGTGTGGTCCACAAAATGGACGTCGCGCCCGAGTCGAGCTGGTATCGCGCAGTGATCCCAGCCAACAAGGCGAAGTTGAAGATTGCACTGCAAGCCAACGCGATCCTGATGACCGACGAAGAGGCCGGCACGCGGCCGGTTCAGTATGCGAACGAATCGATGAAGGGACTCGAGCAGAACCCGATCGACGGCGCGAAACAGCAGATGGACAGCGTCACACAGAGCGCACCGAAGATGCCTGAGAAACCCTCGCTTGACAGCTTCAAGAGCCCCGCAACGGCGCT
>CAXTCC010000008.1:13650-37813 GCA_964242015.1 uncultured Variovorax sp. | reverse complement strand
TGGAGCAGAGGCTCGAACCGGCGCGCCACTCCTTCCAGCATGGCCCGCAGTTCGACAACCGTACGCGCCTCTCGACGCGCCGCGGAAGCTTCTTGTTCAGCTTGCCACTGGTCGAGCCGCAGAGACAGGGTGACGTCTCTTTCCAGCGTCCGCCGCCCGTCCAGTTCCGACTCCGCCTTCAGCATCTGCTGCACCGCCATCGGAAAGCGTTGCAACCTCTCCTCCAGCGCCAGATCGATGCGAGGTGCGATGTTCACGCGTGGTACTCGGGCGCGCCACATCAACGCCGCACCCGCTGCCGCGCCGCCGAAACCTGCGGCGAAGCAGCTCACGGCCAGAAGCATGCCGTCGATGATCACGAGTGACTCCCGACGACATCTTCATCCGCTTCCCACTTCTTCAGAAGATCGAGCGGGATCGAATCGGCCACCTGGAAGAAGCGTTTGCCGACCATTCGCTCGGCCTGCTTGAGCAGCACGGCCACCGGACTGCTTGGCTCATGCGACTCGAACCATTGGCGTGCGCTGCGAATGTCGGCCAGAACATCGTCTCGCGTGAGAGCCCGGGCTCCGCCCGACACCGCGTCTCCGACCGGCGAAACACCCGCACTCGACCCAGCTTCGGCTGCGGCTGCGGCTGGATCGTTCGCTTCTGCGACGCCGGAGCGTGTTCCACGCGCGTGGGTGTTGCCTCGTTCCTTCGGATCGATAAACAGGTCCAGTACCCGGCTCAAAGCTGTCAAAGACGGTGCGTCGTCACCCAATTGGCCTTTGGCCCATTTGTCGATGACGCGCAGAAGTTCTGCGGCTTCCGCCAAAAGATGCACCGGCAAGCGTGCGTCACGTGGAGCCGTATTGCGCAAGATCGCAAGTTGCTGCATCACCGACTCGGGCCGGAGCGCCTCGGGCATTCGCGGGATCGCGAAGGCGCGTTCGACGTCGCGCACAGTCAGACGCGTGGCCGTACCCGATGCCACAACGATATCGCACACGTCCGCGAGCAAGCCATCGGGGTCGGCCAGTCCGGCCAGTGAATTGGCGCGGACGATCGGCTCCGCTTCTTCCTCGATGACGATTTGCGGATGCACCGCCTCCGGCCAGGTGCGAAGCACGTCGACGAGCATCGCGAGCACCTGCGTCAACCCGGCGGCCTGACCGAGCCGAGTGCGCGCCCGGCACAGCCAGACCAACAAATTGATGTCCTTCGTCCGAAGCAACAGCCTCTGGCAATCGCGCTCGATCTCGGCCCAGTTGGGGGCCTCGGCCGAACCGACAAAGCTTCCATACTGCGTATCGGCACGCGGCACCATGCGCGCGAAGAGAACGGCGTACTCGTGGTCGTATTCGAGCGTCGGGCCGCAAGGCTCGGTCGTACTGACAGGCAAGAGCCAGTCGGGCACGGCGGCTGCAGCGAACGTGGCATCGACATTGCGCGAGGCCGCCGTGAATGATGTGACGACGCTCTTCATACAGCCTCTCGAGGGAAATGGGACATGACGATGGTCACGCGATAGCCGCCTGCGGAATGCGGCCTGCGCCGACGTACTCCTCAGGCTCGAACACCATGCCGACGGCATAGTCAGAAGCGCGATGCGCCGCGGTGCCCAGGCCGCCACCGGCAGCCTCGGTGCCGCCGAGCCAGGTCGACCAACCGAGCTTTTCGCGATCGTCCAGTCGTGCCGGCGGCGCACTGTCGCTGCGCACCCGCAGCTCGACCTCCCAGACAAACTCGTAGCCGACGAAAGCACGCACCCATTCGATCAGCAGCGGAAGATCCTTGCCTTGCGGCGTGAACCGCAGATATTGGTCGAGTGCGAGTGGCCCGAGGATGAGCCTGAACTTGTTCTGCCGATCGGCGACGACCTCGCCCGCGATGGCACCGATGCCCATGACACTCGATGCGCGCGGATGACCCAGATGCGTCTGGTCTTCGTCGTCGATGCGGATCCAGTGCATCGCGAATTCCTCCAACTGCACCGGCACTGCGAAAAAGCGGGCGATGGTCTGCGCGAGACCGTCGGGATTGCGCGCCTCGCGGCTCAGATGTGTCGATGCCGACAGCCGCGCATGCGCAGGCAACACCGACTCGCGGATCTCCAGTGGATCGTGACCGGTCAGTTGCGCGATGTACCGGCTGAATGTCTCGTCGCCCGCACGATCCAGCCCCGCGGCGGCCTGGCTCTGCGCCCAGGCGCGGTACATGTGCGTGAGATAGCGGTGATGAAAGATGTCGAGAAAGTCGGCCAGCGTGCTGTCGTTCTGGTTCTCTGTGCTGTCGCGAACCAGCTCGGTGTAGTGCAAAGGCAACGGCCCGTTCGGCCCCAGCAACCCGAGTCCGTAGAGGCGCACGACGGGGTGCGCCGGGTTGTTGCCCGATCGCACCGCCGGCATGCCGGCCACGTGTCGCTCACCGGGCTCCTCCGGCAGCACCACTTCGGCGATTTCGCGCGGCGCGAAAGTGAGTGCGGCGGTCTGCCCCAATCGGAATCGCTCCTGCTGAGGCCGGCTCGCCAGACCGATGCGTGGCTGGTCAGAATGCGTCGCGCCGAGTCTCCGCATCAACACCGTGAAGCCGAAGTTCCAGGGTGCATCGCGCAGGCGCTTCAAGAGCGCGGGCAGGCTGGCGGTCGCTGCATTGGCGCGCCCGCTCGCAGTGTCGACGTCTTGTCGCGTCACACGATGCCCCGACCGCCCATGCGCACCGGCCAGCGCGTGACGAGGCCGCGTTGCATCGACTCCAGTGCCGTTTGCGTGAACACGTTGATGCTGACGTGGCGGGCCAGGTAGTGCTCGAGTACCAGCCCGAACAAGTAGGGACTGGTGCCTGAAAACCCCTCTTCGTCCACGCTCAGCGTGCACAGAACACCTCGGCCGTAAATCAATGGCCCGGCGCCCGGAAGACGACGCGTGACCCGCTCGATGCGCGAGCCGACGAGGCTTTCGATCTGTCGACGCTGAACGTCGTTGTCGATCGACACGAACAGCCGAAGCATGTCGCGCAGCGCCTGAGCGCCTTCGCGGTGCGGCATGTCCGCCAGCGGCAGGTGATTGAAGCCCAGTTGCCGGATCAGACGCCAGGCAATCTCTCTTTGAGCGAAGGGCGACTTCGGTGTGCTGGGCGGCCGGATCAGTCCCACGCTGGCCACCGGAATCGAGTCCGACACTGCGAGGTCAGAGATTCCGTTGCGCGGGACCAGGCACGGCAGATCGCGATTGGTCAGCAAGGCCTTGACCGACAGGTAACGAATGCTCTCCGCATAAGGTGCCTCGTTCTGATCGACCAGCGAGACGAAGACCTCGGTGCCGATGTAGGGCGTGCGCGTGCCGTATTTGCGCGATGTGTCCGAAGCCAGCCGCGGCTCACGTCGAACGGAGAAGTAACGACCATAGTTGCCTTCGTCTTCGTTCAGCGTCTGGTACAGCGGGCGAAAGTCCATGGCAGCGGTCGTCTGCGCCTGCTGACCGGCGATCGCCTTTACCGAGTAGACCTCGAAGTCCAGCGGTCGAGAACGGTCGGGTACGAGATGGAACTCTGGCTGGGCGGCGTTGAGTTCGATGCGATCGGTGCGCCGCTCGAAAAGGTTGATGACGGGCGTGCAAAACAACGCGAACTGCCCGACATCGACCAGGCCGCCAAGCGACCCCGGCGGCTTGGTGAGCAAGACAAGGACTTCGGCCTCTTTGCCGACGACCCGCGACAACCCCGGAGCCAGCTGCGTCAGCGTAAAAAAGTAGAAGCGCTCGGGGCAAGCGAAGTATTCATGGAGCAGGTTGTGCCCGTGAAACGTATTCCATTCGAGCGGCAGCAGGCCTTGCTCCGGCCCGAGTCCCTCATGGACCAAGGCGCCTTCTGTCACAACGTGCGGCCGCTGCATCAGGTTGCCCGGCTCGCCGGTGAACGTGGCAACCGCCGAGGTGTGCAGCAGTTCGAACAGATGCGACGCCACCTGCTCGTTGCCCCGCAGGTACACGGGCAGGCGATCGAGTCCGATCAGGTCGCTGAAATTGCGCTCCCCGACCATGCGAAGCCGCAGTCGCAGCGCGCCGGTGACCTGCACGTGCGGCGGCACGTAGCGTTCAAGCGCGGGGATGTCGGGCGGTGCGCCCGTGAGCTTGGCGTCGACGATCTCGATCGGCCACAACGTCACATCCTGGCTGGACCGGAACTCGCAAGGAGTTTCTTCTCCAGCGGGCACCTTGGCATGAAACGCCGTGGCGCGCGGCACGACGAAGCCTCGCGTGAAATCGCCCTCCTTGACGCTCGGGTGCAACTGCGCCACTGCCATCGAAGGCGTCGGACTCAGATAGTTGGGGTAGAGGACTTCGAGCAGTCGCTGCGTGAAGCGGGGAAACTCCGCATCGAGCTTGATCTGCATGCGGGCCGACAAGAAGCTGAACGACTCGATCAAGCGCTCGACGTACGGGTCGTCGACCTCGGTACCGTGCATACCGAGTCGGCGCGCGATCTTCGGATGAGACGCGGCGAACTCCCCCGCCATCTCGCGCATGTAGACCAGCTCTTTGTTGTAGTAGTCGAGGAGTTGTGGGTCCATGGAATTCTTTTGCGGCGAAGACGAGGTGACGGGCGCAGGGGCCTCAGCGAACCACGCGAGCTGGAGTGCGCGTCTGGCGTGTCACGCTCATGCGGTTGGTTTCCAGATCGACCGAGCTCTGGACCATCAGCTCCAGCGGATAGGGCTTGAGATTGATCATGGCGCGAATCTCGAACAGGAGCACGTTGTAAGCGTCGCCTGCGCCCTCTTGCATCAGTGGCAGGACCGTGACCGTTTCGGGGATGAGCCGGGGTTCGTAGTCAGTGATGGCGCGCCGGATGATCCGCTCGATGTCGACCCATTTGCGCTGCGACAGATAACTCCCTGCCAGTGCACGGACGCCAAAATTGATGGTGGAAGAAGCCGCCTCGACATACCGGTCGCGATCGATCAGGTCGTCGGCGTTGGTGGTGTTCAACAGATAACCCAGATCGCGCTGAATGATGTCGCGCATCTGGCTGACATTGACTGCGTATTCCGAGGGCGTCTCCGTTTTTCGGCCCGGATTTTCGTCACGCAGTCGATCGAACAACGTCGGCATGAGGCGGGCATTGGCACGAGACGCAGTCATGTCGGCAGCGCGAGGCTGGCGGATTGCTGGGTGGACCGGATGGAACGGGACGGGCATCGGGGGGAGGGGCTGGACCTGGACTGGGCTCTGCAGTCGCCCCTTCGGCACGCCTGCAAGCGATGCGGCGTCGGCCGAAGTTGCGGTTGCAGTTGCGGTTGGCTCGAGAAGCTCCATGACCTCAATGCCCTTGGCCGATTTGCTGCGTCCCGAACATGCAGTGCCGCAGGTCGAGAAGCGAGATGTCGCCGGTATCGGTCATCCACATCTTTTGCCCGCGCGCATGCACGCCGGTACGGCCCGCCTCACTCCACACTGTTTCGCGGCCCATCAGCAGGGCATCGCGATCTCCTGCACTCATCGGGTAGCGCATCGGCATGTACCCCTTGAGTGGCGTGCCGTCGCGCAGCACGAAGTCCGTCTGGGCCCAGACGAGATCCAGCAGGCTTCGGGGCGGTGCGGCAACCAAGGAGGCAAGGTCGCTGAAAGCGATCCACCGGTAGGCGCCGACCAGAATGACCTCGCATACGGGGCCGAGACGACTGTCCGAATCTGCAATCCAGGCAAAGGCCCTTTCATCGACTCGGCCCGACGTGTCCGAGACTTGGCTCAAAGCGGCCTCGCGTGCCAGATCGGACGCTTCGAGGGTGTCCGTTGCGGCATCGCCGAGGACATCCACGGCAGGATGAGCGGCAGCGAGCCTCAATGCATGACCGAGCTGGGTCATCCACATCGCGGCGTTCGTGCCTTCCACGACGACTGTGGCACTCGAAGTCCGTCCTGCAAAGACGTCGGTACGCTGACGCTCAGCCCGAATCAGTCCGCGATAGACATGCGCCGTGCTGTCGAACTCCTTGGACAATCCGGCCCAGACCTGCAGTTGCTTGAGCGCTCGATCCCAATGGCCGAGTACGCACAACAGCTCGAACAGCAGCCAGCGTGCGGCGGGTGCCTGCGGTTTGGCGCGGACGGCTGCCTCGGCGCGCAACAAAGCGTCCGACAACGGCTTGGCATGCGCCCAATCGCGAAACGACTGGGCGGCGTCAGCGCCACTTCGGACTTTTGGTGATTCGATCATGGCGTGTCTGGGCGCAGTCGCCCGGTTTGCATGTGGCTGTCAGGAGAAACTTCGTGGTGCTCCCGCCGCGTCAGGCTGGGCAGCGAGGGCTTCGCGCCGTGAACGAGCTCGGGTGCAAAAAGGTGCAGCACGTCGTCGATTTCGGTCGCGTCGAGCAGGGTCGATGGAGTCAGCGGATCGAAATCGTCTATGACACGATCGATGTCCTCACGCTCCATCAGGATGTCGCGCAGCAATGGGTAGGCGGCAGCGCGCTGGCTGAGCTCGTCCAGCGTCGGCGCTTTTTCACCGTCACCGGCAAATGCGCCATCCCAGTCGGCATTGCCACCGAGTTGCTCCGGGTCTCGCACCACGCGCACGAACTCTTCGTGCAGCCCATCGAGAAGCTGAGCCGCAGCGTCCCGGGTCGATCCACGCACCGTGGCAGGGTCTTCTCGTGCTCCGCGCGCCTGCGTCACGGCAGACGTGCGGCCTTGCGGCGCCGCCTGCACGTCCAGAGTCGGCCACTGCAATGCGTTCGCAGACAAACCACCGGAACGTCCGGTTGGCTTGGCAGCTTGCGGCATCGTTTCCCCCAGCAGTTCGGCCAGCGTATCGGCAGCCGGCCTCGCCTCGGCGCCCGCGATTCCCAGCACGCCGAATGGATCATCGAGCGAATCGGCTGGCGCGGTGCCTGTCGCCCTGCCCGCGGCGGGCGGCGCGGCGAGATCGCGAAGATCGAACGCGACCGAGTCTGCAACAGCCGGTTGGGAGTGCGGAGCATGTGATTGCGACGCTGGCACTACAGCGCCCGAGTCAACCTGCAGCCTTCCTGCTGCCGATGCGCCAGACAACGCTGCCTCCACTGCGGATGCCATCTCGACTTCGATCCGCAGGAAACCCAGTTCAAGCGTATCGCCCGCGCCGAGCGTGACTGGCGCGTTGATCGATACGCGCTGATCGTTGAGCACGCAGACCAGCGTGCTACTGTCGTTGCGCAGTTGCCACCGGTCGCCAGCAGATTCGATTCGGCATTGATTGGCGGATCGCCATTGGCTGTCGTTGAGGCGCTCCCCTCCGAGTTCGAGCAGGTCGGCAAAACCGCAACCGTCCTGCGGGACGACCATGACGATGTTCCTGCTGCCACCATGGCTTCGGACGATGCGCAACTGAAGACGCTTGGGCTTGCTCACTGCGAGCTGCTCCATAATTTTGAAAGCTGTGGCGCCGCGTTGACGAAGCCACCTGCAGCATCCTGTTGCCAGAAGGCGTTCTGAACACGCGAAGCCAGAAAGGCATGTGGCCAGTTGGACCACGGAAAGTACCGAACGCCTTGCAGACGCGCAGCGAGGTCGTCTTCGATGCACGGCCCGGCGAACCGGTCGAGCACGGCCTTCGAACGGTCACGGGATGGATCAGCATTGGTCGAACCCGCGGTGCTGTCGGCCCGGGCGCCGAACAACTCGCGCAGCCCTGGCGCGTGCAGTCGCCAGAGCGCATCGACCGTCCGCCCAAGCGCTTGTACTTGAGGAGCGCCGTGCGGACCGATGTGCCGCGCCACTGCCCGACCCAACCAGAACAACCAGTCCTGGGGATGAATCGCCTGAGCTGCGAAATGCCGTTCAGCCCACCGCGGATGCGCGACCTGGTAAACCAGAAGCGCGTGGCGCCGACCTACTCTGTCGATCGACGGCGCGACCACGCCGACGACGAAATGGTGCGGTGCAAAGCCAAGTGTTCCAGGCGCGAGCACGAATGCGGTCGGCAACGTCCCGACCGGTGCAACCTCAGGAAAACGGCCATTCTCGATGAGCCACGGCTGCCAGCCTTCGCTTTCGCCGTGTCGCATTCCGCTTCGAACGAAGTCGGAATGACCGGCCAGCTTGCCCCAGATGGCAGGCGGCGTGATCAGGCGAAGTGCGACCAGCTTTTGCAACATGTCAGGCCGCGCGCCCAGGGCAACGAAACCCCTTGAGCACATCGCTGTTCAACGGGTTGGGTTGCGTGCCGGAACTGATGTCCAGCAAAGCCTTGCGTCCGTCGAAAGTGAATTCCACGCCGGTGCGACCGAGCGTGGCACCGTTCACGATGCGCCCCTTGTCGATGAGCCGGAACAACGCCCAGGGCCCACTCGTCATCAAGGTCGAGGTCGCGCCGGAAACACGCGGATTGGCGATGAACTCCGCCATCGAGCCGCCGCGCGGCCCTGGCCAGGCGACGGCGAACGATTGCACCGGACCATGGATGTAGCGCTGCCCCTGTCCATCGATGTCGATCACCAGATCGGTAATGCTGGGTTCGAGTTCGAGTACCTTCACATCGACCTTCCAGGCGAGTTTTTTGCCGCCAGCGTCGCGAAAGAACAGATCGCGAATCTGCTGCGCGCGGTAGAAGGCATCGAGGTTGGGACCATGCTGCGCAAGCAGTTTCAACAACTCGCCAAGCAGCGTCGGCCCACTGATCACCGGCGCGGGTGGTGTGCCGGCGGCGATACCCTCCATGCCCACCATCGCATTCGCCGTGTCCGGGCTCTTGTAGCGCCACGGCCGCGCGCCAGTGTCGACGAAAGGCGCGAGATACTTGGTAAAGAATTCGTCAGCTGCACCGCCGACTGCAAACACCAGCGTGAAGTCTTCGATCGACGCATCCTGCGCAACAGCCGCCAATGGATAGCGCCCCTCGACACCGCGTTTGCACGGCTCGCTCACCTGCATTGCCATCAGCGCCATGATGCGATCGAGCTGCAGTTGCGCCTGCTTTCGCAGGATGTCGGTCGAGCCCAGGACCACCTTGTCGCCACCGCTCGTGGCCAGCGCGGTCAGCACCTCACGAAAGGGCGCCGGCAACTTGCCGGCCTCCAGTTTGAGACGCGCACCAACCTCTGCGCCGCCGGGCGGCAAGCTGCCCGCGGTCAACGCCGTATCGGCGACCACGAGCAACGTATAGAACTCATTGACCAGTCCGGAAACCGCTTCGAGCCCGGGCTTGGCATTGCCGGCGTTTGCGTAGGAGCCGAGTGCGACATCGGGCTGCCCGGTAACGACTTCGCGCAACGCCGCAAAACGGTTGTCGACGATCTGCTTCTCCAACCGCTCCTCGCTTCGAATGCCGAGGTTCTTGCCGATGTCGCGCGTTTGCTTGTTCAGCTCATCGGTAGCCTTGTCGAGAAAGCTCTTGTCCTCCTGCACACGCGTCACCAACGGTCGCGACAGCGTGGTTTCCCGCGCCGCGGCCCGTGCGAGACGGGTCAACGGTGAATCAGGTGCTGCGAACTGGCGCAACACACTGAGATCGAAGCCCAGGCTGGTGCCCGTGATATCGCTTCCGCCAACAGTGCGGATCGAGTCCAGAAAGGTGTCCCAGTTCTGTGCGTACTCTGTCAGATACTGCCGGCGAACATCTTCGAGCAATGGATCGTTCTGCAGACGGGCGGCAACATCACCGACGGTTTTTTTTGGATCGCCGGCGAAGCCCGCGCCTATCGGGCCACGTCCCATGACCCAGGCATCGTCTGCCAACGCACGGCCGACGAACTCGGGGAGACGTTTGTTGAAAAGATCGTGATAGCCGTCGTAGGTGAACAGCCCCGGAACGCCGCGTTCCAGGGGCATACCTCCAGCGCGAGAGAACACTGTTCCGGCCTGCGGTCCGACAGCGCGAAGCAGCGTGAACTCTTGTGGCGCTTCAGGCAGCATGGCCGATTTCGCGCGCTCGTAGACGCGTTGCGTCGACGTGTTGCTGTTCAGGAAGCTCTGCACATCGCGCACCAACGCTTCGTTGGGCAACGACGCAGACTGCACGAACTGATTGCCAGAAAAGAGCCGTTCGACGTGGCCCACCATCGATGCACGGCCGCCAAACGCCGACGCGCTGTCCGCGGTCTCCCAGTCCTTGAGCACCCAGTTGCGAACATCACGGGCGCCGCCGTCTTTCATGTATCGCTCCTTGTCATGAAGCAGCTTGTAAACACGCAGCGTCTCGTAAGCGGTCTTCGCATCGCGATCTTTGACACTCTGCGCAAGAACGACTTCCATGCGCTGAACAATCGGCGGGAGCAGCGTGTGTTCTTCGAGTTGCGCGTAGGCGTCGCCCGCCGCACCCAGCACCGGCGGCACTGAATAGAGCCCGTAAAGAAAGCTTCCCGGCGGGTCGTTCACATCGAGGCCCGAATAGCCCGGCAGCTCGCGCGCCCCATTCAAGACTTCAGGCACACCCGCCGGCTTGAAATCGGCAAACAGTGTCTTGACTTGACTGGTCAGTGCTTGAGCGCGAGCGCCTACCGTTCGAAGGTAGTCGTTGTTGTTTCCGAAGCTAAGCGCCAACGCCCCTGCAAGCCAGACAAAAATCAGCACGGCCAGCAAATGTCCCAAGAGGCGCAACAACCGGAACCGGAATTCCCATCGCAGGTTCGGGCGTACCAGATGGGCCTCGGGGATGATCACCTTGGTCAGCAGGTCCTGGAGAAAGAACCCCTGCTGGCTGCGTGTCGGGGAGGTGTCGATCGAGTTCGATCGATGGCTTGCAAAAGCCGGTGTATCCGAAGGCTCGCTCGCGGCCCCGTCATCGTCCTCTCGACCTTCGTTCAGCGCGGCGAGCTCGTTGCGCGCCGCACGGGAGCTACCGGCGCGCTGCGCCTGGAACGGCGACACACCGAGCGTGCGCCAAAGGCGTTGCAACAGCGTGTCCGGATCGGCGGGCAGGTCGACTTCTGCTTGCGCTCCGCTGGTGAGATAGACGCCACGGAGCGTGTTGTGCAGTTGCGTGGTGTCGAATCGGGAGTCGAGGAACACCTCGTCCAGCATCTGAACCAGGGGCACGACGAGGCCGGCGAATTCTTGCGGCAGCGCAAACATGCGGCGACGGCGATCGACGTCGAACTCTTCGTTCAAGCGAGAGCGAAGTCCCGCCGCCAGGCGGTCTTTCAACAGCCCGAACTCGATGCCGACCTGCTCTCGCAACACCGCACGATGACCTGTCGCCTCGCCGGCTCTGGACGCTTTGCCTCCCTGATACGGAAGCGTAAAACCCCAGGTCTGGGTTCTTCCTTCACTCGTCAGCGATTGAAAGTATTCCGCAAAACCACTGAGCAGATCGAGCTTCGTCACCACGACGTAGACCGGGAAACGAATGCCCAATTCCTGCCGCAGTTCTGCCAGTCGATCACGCACCAATGCGGCATGGTCAGCGCGCTCGGACTCCGACAGCGTCAAGAGCTCTGCGGCGTTCAACGCAACGATGACGCCGTTGATCGGGGCCCGCGTGCGGTGCTTGCGCAGCAGCCCCAGGAAGCCGAGCCACTCTGCAGGGTCTTTGGTCGGACTGCTGTCTTGCGTCGTGTAGCGACCGGCCGTGTCGATCAGCACCGCCTCGTTGGTGAACCACCAGTCGCAGTGGAGCGTGCCGCCTTGTGACTGCAAGACCATGCTCCGCGGCACGTTGCCCATCTGCCGCGCGACCGGAAACTGAAGTCCGGAGTTCAACAGTGCGGTTGTTTTTCCGGCACCGGGACTTCCAACGATCATGTACCAGGGCAACTCGTACAAATAGCGCTTGCCTTCAAAGAGTCTCCCAAGGCTTCCGCCGCGTGTTCGCAGGCTCTTGAGCTGCGCCAGTGCGCGATGGACGGTTGCGGTCACCGTCTTCAGTTCTTCTTTGGCCGCGTCGTCGCGCGCGCCATCCTTGCCGAAGTTCAAGAATCGCGCGAGCAGATCGTCGTTATTGCGAAGCGCCTGCCATAAACGGTAGAGCCAATAGACCGCGTAGACGAGCAAGATCACGCCAATGATCGAAGTGCGTACCCAGACCGGCGACAGCAGCCTGGCATCGCCCACGGCCAGCAACGGGCCGGCATGCCACACCAGCAAACACAGTGCGGCGATGCCGACGAGGCTGTACGGCCCGGAGACAAGCCACAGCATGCCGAGCACGAGCAGCAGCACGATCAACGTGATGCGTACGCCGACCGTGGCGAGCGGTTGAAGTCCATCGATCGACAAGAGCGGACCGACGAACCAGACCGCGAGGGCCAGGACGATCATGGCAAGGAAGGCGGACATCTGCCGCGAGAAGATGAACGCCAGGAACTGTCTTAGGTACTGCATGAAGGCTTCCGTTTTCGCGATCCCGCCGCTCAGCGCGCGACACCTTGAATGACCACGATGTCGATGCGGCGGTTGCGCGCGCGGCCCGCCAAGGTCGCGTTGTCCGCAACAGGGGCGCTGTCCCCGCGGCCTTCGATCTTCAGACGCGACGAGTCGACGCCCTTGTCTTGCAGCACCCGCGCAGCCGCAGCAGCACGCTTTTGGCTCAATGCCTGGTTGTCGGGAAACTCGCGGGTCTTGATTGGCTGATTGTCCGAATGGCCAGTGACCTGCACCGTGCCAGTGACCTGATTGATCTCATCCGCGACCTTGGCCAGCACCGGCAGGATCTTCGGGTTCAGTCGCGCCTGTCCGGCGACGAACATGTCATCGCCTTTGAAACTGACAGCACTGTGCCGATCGTCCTCGTCGACGCTCACCGTACCCCGCGCGATTTCTGCGGAGAGCAGTTCTTTCAGACGCAATGACCGCGTCGGCGGAGCCACGACAGGCGGGGGCCGCATCTTGGCGATCGCATCGATCCGCTGTTCGACATCGACTGTCGTTTGAACCAGCCGGTACTTGTACCAGGCGAACAAGCCGAGCAAGGCCAGCGCCAGAACCGATGCGGTGACCCAGACCGGGATGCTGCGCAACAAGCGGAACTTGCCGGCGCCGACGCCCCTCCAGTGCGGTGAAAGATCGTGTGGCACATCGCCGCGTGCCGATGCGAGCAACGTCAAAAGACGATGCCGAATGGTTTCCAGTTGCCTGCGTCCGTTGGAGGCCGTGCTGAAACGGCCCTCGAAGCCCAAGCCGAGAACCTGGTACATCAGTTCGAGAAGATCGGTATGTTCCTGGGGACTCGCCGCCAGCCGTCCCACCAACAGAAAGAACTTGTCGCCGCCCTTGGTATCGCCATGGAACTGGGCCGCAAGCTGGCGGACCGCCCATACACCCGCATCGCCGCCCTGCCCGCCGCCCCATAGCGTGCTGTTGGCTGCCTCGTCCAATGCGGTGCAAAGGGAATAGCTGGCAGCCACGACGTGCTCGTGCTTGATATGCGCGCTGTTGCAGAGCGACTGAAAAGTGACAACCTCACGCTCGAGCAACCGATGGAAGACGACGACTCCTTCCGTGCCGAGTTCGATCGGCATGTCGGCGAGTGCGCGCAGCAATGGTTGAGCAGCCTCCAGCAAAGGGTTCTGCGCCGCACTGACCGCAATCAAACGCTCTTGCGTCGACGGTTCGGGTGCCAAGGGCACCCCTCCGGCACGCGGGTCTGCTGTCGATCCCGACCGGTTACCACGGTTGCTGCGCGCCGAAAAATCGCCACCGCCGCCCGTCAATTCTTCAAAGTAAGTGTCGTCGCGCATGGCATTGAATTTGGTAGATGGAAAAGGCAGGCGCATTCAGGCTTCGCACTCGGAGCCGTCGTTGACGATTTCGTCGAAGGTGCTGTTGCGGATATGACTTGTCTTCATGCGGTTGCCGGCCATACGCCATCGACCCCTGCCATGCGAGTCGTTGATCGACACTGCTCCGGCGAGAGGTGTGCCCCGGCTGCGTTGACGTCCAATGACAAAAGTCATGTCATCGAATCGGCAGTTCTCTACGGTCATGTTCGTGCCCGCGACAAGCACTTCACCACGGCCCGTGCAATTGAGAAACGCGATGTCGCCAGTGCATCCGATGCCTTCGAATGCCTCTGGCGCAGCGTCGCCACCCGAGAAATCGCATGCGTCGAACACCACTCCGCTGCTGGTGTCGCCGCCGCAAAAGATCGATCGGCCGACGGACTTGCAGTGGGTGAACACCACATCGGTCATGACGCCGAAATCATGGTTCGGGGCAAGGAAGACGCAGTCGACGAACTTGCAGGAAGTCATCGACGTGAGCTTGATGTTGCCGTCGCCCGCGAACTCGCAGGCAGTGAACGTCAGACGCTCCCAGACGACGCCGACGAAAGAGCCCGTCACCATGTCGGCGCCAGATATCGTCATGGCCGTGGCGCTTCCGTCGAGCAGCCGTGCTTTCTCTTTGCCCATGGAATCGATCGATGTCGCGCTGGTCGTCGTCGTCATTTTTCGCGCACGCCCCAAAGCTCCATGCGCAGGCCAGGAAATTCGCCCGCCACATGAAGCGCCAGGCCTCCATGCTTGACCATGTGTTCCCACAAAGGTCCGCGCGGCTCGATCTGGAAGTACACGAACCCCGCATTGAATGGAATCTGCCGCGGAGGCACCGGCAGGGTCTGCAACGGAATGCCCGGCAGGTGCGAGCGGATCAGCTCTCCCAGGCGGTCGCTCGGGCCGACCTTGCAGCGTGCGGGGAACTGGGTCGCCAATTGGTCGGGCGGCGTGTGAGCGGCGACGGCAAATACCAAACTCGAAAAGCCTTGTAATTCAGAAGGATCGACACTGGCGACACGAACGCCATTGGCGCGCTGGGCCAGCGGAATGCTCTGAGCGCTTCGCACCAGCACGTCGTTCAAGAGCGCCTGGATGTCCGAAATCAATTCCTTGAAGGAGAGATACGGGTCGGCATGCTGGTACGCGGGATGCGAACGTGGTCGCCGCGTGCTCGGACGCACGAAAGTGGCGAGCTCACCGCTGAGCGTCTTGAGCAGTGTGTACAGATGCTCGGGCGATGTCTCCTTCACCCGCAGCCAGTGTTCGAGCAACGGCTCGGAGCGATTGAGTATCTGCAGCAGCAAGAAGTCGGAGACCTCCGCGGCCTCGCTCGACTTTCCGTCATTGCCGCTCAAGCGCCCGGCCAGCGATTGGGCTCGCAGCCGGCACAACCCGTGCAAATTGGTCACCCAGTCCATCAGCAACGGACTGGCGCCATAGCCGGATACCGGCGGAATCAGATTGGCATCGACCGCGATGCTACCGTCGGACCGGAGGGTGGTCACTTTGGTGATCGGCAGGCCGATCCACGCGTCTGTCAGTTCGCGCTGGGGCAAAAGACGCAGGCGCAGGCGGGAGAGCTGGACGGTCTTGGGCCCTTGCCCGATCGAGTTGGCATCGCGAAGCTCTGTGTCGAAAACCGAGAAGCGTGCAAGCGACGATGCGGAGGTGCCTGGCTCGTCGAAGCTCGTCTCTTCTCCATTCGGAGTGCGAATCGGCACTGCGAGATAAATGATCTGGTCCAGGTGTTCAGGAAGGATCGTCAACGGAGCGGGTGGCGGAGTTTGGCCAGGCGTGTCGAAAGGCGTGCCGTCCGCAAAGATGCCAGCCGCGCTGGCCAGGACGACTTTGCCGAGCGACAGCGATTCCGCATCGATCGCGTAGTGACTGAAGCCCCAGAAAAATGGGCTCAAGGCGACCGCGCGCTTATGGGCAAGGTGCTCCAGATAGCGCTCCTGCTGCTGGAACAGCTGCGGACGCAAGAAGAGGCCTTCGCTCCAGGCAACCTTGTTGTACCAACTCATGGTGTGACGATCTTTTGGAAAAAGCGGTCGGACACCGCGCCTCACGGGGAGCGCGCGACATCCGCGACCGAAAAGTTGATGGGCCCGCGACCGGACCCGCAACATCAAGACTCTTTGTTGCCCTTGATGTCGTAGCCGGCAGTCACGGCACCGCCGCTTCCGCCTTGTGCGTTCTGCACCGCGTATTCCTGCTTGATCTTCGAGAACGACAGACGCACGCGCTCTTTGACACGCAGATCGTCAGAGTTCGAACCAAAAGGCTGGACGCTGGTGATGATGACGTCGGTGAACGTGAACTTGAGGTACTCGAGCGGGCTGCCGCCGGCCTTGCGCACAGTGAGCTTGGCTTCCTGAACGTGCTTGCCGGTGAGGCAATACTTCATCAGGTTGGGGCTCGAACGATCGACGTAATGCTCGAACTCCAGATCTTCGACGGTTGCCTTGCCGGCGCCGCCGCCGGAACCGGCGTGCATCGTCGACTCTTGCAGTGCGCGCCAATTGAAAGCGAGCACTTCGATCTCATTCTTGTGTGCCGAGTCGAGCGACTCGCCTTCGATACCGCTGATCTTGAGAAAAATATCTTGTGACATGAGAACTCCCTTTTTTATGAAAACAACTTCGATTAACCGAGAGCCGCGACACCGGTGTGTCGTGGCTGCTCTTGCCGGTGATGTCTTCGCATCACTTCCTGATAACTAGTGGACTCGAACACTGCTGTCGGATGGCCTGTCAGGCAGCTTCCTTGAGCGAAGGCAACTTCGCGACCAGTCGCAACGAGACTGTCAAACCTTCGAGCTGGAAGTGCGGGCGAAGGAAGAACTTGGCGCTGTAGTAACCCGGATTTCCTTCGACGTCTTCGACAACCACTTCGGCCGCGGCGAGCGGGCGACGCGCCTTGGTCTCCTGCGACGAATTGGCAGGATCGGCATCGACGTAATGCATGATCCATTCGTTGAGCCAGCGCTGCATGTCGTCACGCTCCTTGAAGGTGCCGATCTTGTCGCGCACGATGCACTTCAAGTAGTGCGCAAAGCGGGTGCTGGCGAAGAGGTAGGGCAAACGGGCGGAGAGATTGGCGTTGGCCGTCGCATCCGGGTCCATGTATTCCTGCGGCTTTTGCAGCGACTGCGCGCCGATGAACGCCGCGTGGTCGGTGTTCTTGCGATGCACCAGAGGAATCAGCCCCGCCTTGGCGAGTTCCGCTTCTCGGCGGTCAGAGATGGCGATCTCGGTCGGGCACTTCATGTCGAAGCCGCCGTCGTCCGTCGGGAAGGTATGGCAAGGCAAGTTGTCTACTGTGCCGCCCGACTCCACGCCGCGAATCATCGTGCACCAGCCGTACAACTTGAAACTGCGGTTGATGTTGACGGCCATCGCATAGGCCGCGTTGTTCCACACGTAGTTCTTGTGATCGGCGCCTTCGGTCTGTTCTTCGAAGTCAAACTCGTCGACCGGATTCGTCTTGACGCCGTACGGCAGGCGCGCCAGAAAGCGCGGCATGGCCAGACCGATATAGCGTGAGTCTTCTGTCTCGCGCAAAGCTGCCCAGGGCGCGTGTTCGAGGTTGGACGTGATCTTGGCAAGATCGCGCGGGTTCGCCAGTTCTTGCCAAGATTCCATGCCGAGCAGAGCGGGCGACGAGCCGGCGATGAATGGCGCATGCGACGCCGCCGATATCTTGGCGATCGCGCCCAACAACTCCACGTCCGCCGGCGTGTGATCGAAGTAGTAGTCAGCCACGAGGCAACCGTAGGGCTCGCCGCCGAGCTGACCGTACTCTTCTTCGTAGATCCGCTTGAAGATCGGGCTCTGATCCCAGGCGATGCCTTTGTGCCGACGCATCGTGCGGCGCATTTCGTCCTTGGACATGTCCATGAAACGGATCTTCAGCTTCTCATCCGTTTCGGTGTTGTAGACGAGGTGGTGCATGCCGCGCCAAGCCGACTCGACCTTCTGGAACTCGTCCTTGTGAAGGACGAGATTGATTTGCTCCGAAAGCTTGCGATCGATCTCCGCGATGATGGCTTCGATGCTGCTGTACGCATCGTCGGTCATGGTCGTGGCGTTCATCAGTGCCTGCTCGGCCAATGTGCGAACGGCTGCTTCGACCGCGTTGCGTGCTTCGTCGGTCTTGGGCTTGAACTCCTTGTCCAGCAGCGAAGAGAAATCGCCAACGTCGTTGAACTCTGCGTGCGCCGCTGGCGCCGGCCTGTTGATGGTCTTCATTTTTTATCCCTGAATTGCGGTAATCGATACGTTCAGACGTTGACGGATGCGTCGCTGTCGAGCGCGACTTGCGGCTTCGGCGTCGCCGCGAGCGACTTCATCAAACTCGGGTCCTGCAGCAGCTTGTTGACGAGGCTTTCGGCGCCGGCCTTGCCGTCCATGTACGTCTGCAAATTGGCGAGTTGGGTGCGTGCGGCGAGCAGTCGGCTGAGCGGCTCGACCTTGCGCGCCACGGCCGCGGGCGAAAAGTCGTCGATGCTTTCGAAAGTGATGTCGACCATCAGGTGACCTTCACCCGTCAGCGTGTTGGGCACTGCGAAAGCAACGCGTGGCTGAATAGCCTTCATGCGCTCGTCGAAGTTGTCGATGTCGATGTCCAGAAACTTGCGGTCTGCCACTGGCGGCAGGTTTTCGAGCGGCTTGCCTGACAGGTCGGCCAGTACGCCCATCACAAACGGCAACTCGATCTTCTTTTCGGAGCCGTAGATTTCAACGTCGTACTCGATCTGTACACGAGGTGCCCGATTGCGGGCGATGAACTTCTGACTGCTGCTGGTGATCATTGGAAACTCCCTGAGAAAAAAGCGATTAAAAGATTTCGGATGTGACAACCCGAAAGATCAGACGTACTCGATACGCGCGGTAATGGCGTCTCCTTCGCGCGGCAAGTGATCCGTCGACACAGGCGTTTCCGCGTCGACGGAAATGCGGGAGATGGTGCGTTTGTCCTGCAGCGCGTCGAGCCAATGCCGTGACAGCAGAGGCAGCAGGTTCTGTTCGATGAAACCGATCAGACGGCGGGCACCGGTTTCATGGGTGCCGCAGTGCTCGATCACATGGGCGACCATCGCCGGTGTGTAGAGCAGCTCGATACCGTGCTGATCCAGCATGCGAGCGACTACCCGGTCGAGATGAAGCGAGACGATGCGACCGAGTGCTTGTTCGCCGAGAGGCAGGTAGGGGACGACCGAGAGTCGTCCGATGAAGGCCGCGGGAAAAACCTGACGGAGCGCGGGTTGCAACGCTTCGCGCAGTGCCGCGGTATCGGGTATCAACGCCGGGTCTTCGCACAGATCGGCGACCAGATCGGCGCCGGTATTGCTCGTCAGAAGGATCGTCGTATTGCGGAAGTCGATGCGTCGGCCTTCACCGTCTTCCATCCAGCCCTTGTCGAAGACCTGATAGAAGATTTCGTGCACATCCGGATGCGCCTTTTCCACTTCATCGAGAAGGATCACGCTGTAAGGCTTGCGGCGTACAGCTTCGGTCAGCACGCCGCCTTCGCCATAGCCCACATAGCCTGGTGGCGCGCCCTTGAGCGTCGAAACCGTGTGCGACTCCTGGAATTCGCTCATGTTGATGGTGATCAGGTTTTGCTCGCCGCCGTACATCGCCTCGGCGAGCGCCAATGCGGTCTCGGTCTTGCCAACACCGGACGGCCCGACCAGCAGGAACACACCGACGGGCTTGTTGGGATCGGTCAGGCGAGCACGGGCGGTTTGCACTCGCTCGGCAATCACGGTCAATGCATCGGTCTGGCCGATGACGCGCCGATCGAGTGTTGCCTTCAGTTCGAACACTGCAGCAAGTTCGTCTTTCACCATACGGCCGACCGGTATGCCGGTCCAACTGGCAACGATTTCTGCGACCACGGCTTCGTCGACCTGCGGATAGATAAATGGCGCGTCGTGCTGGTGCGCCGCCAGTTGCTGTTCCAGAGCGACCAGACCAGCCGACGGCGAAACACCCTTGCTGCGGCCAACCGAGTCCTTGCGCTCTTCGATGCGTTGCGCGTGGATCTGCCGGACGAGCGCAAGCTCGGCTTGCCATCTTGTTTCCTGGACCACAAGCTCTGTCGAAGCGGTCTCAAGTTGCGACGCTGCAGCGGACGTCCTCGCTCCGCGGAGTTCAGCGCCCTGGGCGATCAGGCCTTCATTCGACAGCAGCGCTATTTCGGTCTGCAGCGCCGCAATACGCTGCTGCAAGTGCGTGACTGCAGGGGGCGCCGTGTGCAGCGACATTGCCGCGCGAGCGCATGCGGTATCGAGCAGGCTGATCGCTTTGTCCGGCAGCTGCCGCGAAGGGATGTAGCGATGCGACAGCACGACCGCTGCACGTACCGCCTCGTCGAGCACGACAACGCCATGATGCTCGGCAAAGGTATCGACAAGGCCGCGCACCATCTCGATGGCCGAGGCCTCCTCAGGCTCCATGATCTGCAGCACCTGAAAGCGCCGAGTCAGCGCCGGGTCCTTTTCGATATGCCGCTTGTATTCGCTCCACGTCGTGGCGCCGATCGTGCGCAACGTACCGCGCGCCAGTGCTGGCTTGAGCAGATTGGCCGCATCGCCGGTTCCAGCCTGTCCGCCTGCGCCGACCAGGGTGTGGACCTCGTCGACAAAAAGAATCACGGGCTGCACCGACTTGATCGCTTCTTCGAGCAACGTTTTCAGCCGCGACTCGAACTCGCCGCGCATGCTCGCACCTGCAAGCAGCGCGCCGACGTCCAGACTCAACAGCCGCACGTCGCGCAGGATCGGCGGGACATCGCCATTTGCAATTGCCAGTGCGAGTCCCTCGACCACGGCTGTCTTTCCGACGCCGGCCTCGCCCGTCAAGAGCGGATTGTTTTGCCGACGGCGCAGCAGGATATCGACCATGGTGCGAATCTCAAGTTCGCGGCCAATGACCGGATCGATCTTGCCGTCACGCGCTTGCTGAGTGAGATCGAGGCAGTACTTCGCGAGAGCAGATCTGTCTTCGGCCAAGCCGGTCATCGCACCGCTAGCCTCGCCGGGCATGGCGGCCGGCAGGCCGGAGCCGTCGTGCGCGCCCTCATGGTCTTCCGGCGATCCGGCAATGATGGCCGCTACCGATTCGGTGAGCTGATCGGCCGGGATCTTCTGCAGCGCGGGTGAGATCGTCAGCACTACGCGGCGCAGCTCAGGCGTCTGCAGGAGCGCAGCAAGCAACCACGCGCTGCGGATGCAGTTGCCACCAAACTCCAGACTCGAAACGATCCAGGCGCGCTCTACTGCCAGGCCGATGTGGTTTGAAAAGTCGCTGAGCGACGTAGCTCCTGCGGGCAAGGTTGCCAGGGCCGACGCCAGGTCTTTCTCGATCGCTTGCGCATCGACGTGGAAGTGGCGAAAAATTCTGTGGACATCACTGTCGCTCAGCTGCCAGATCTGGTGCAGCCAATGCGTCAACTCGACATAAGGATTGCCGCGCAGCTTGGCAAATGCCGTGGCTGATTCGATCGCCCTGAACAGCGTGATGTCGAGTTTGCCGAACAGCGCTCGTCGAGAAATCGCCATTCAAGTGCTCCCGCAGGAGCGCGCACAGGAGGCGTTCTCCCAGGTTGCGTGGCGGGCCATGCGTGCGCCCGACTCCCTCGACAAAGCTGTTTCGATCATCACCTGCATCCCTGTATCTTTTTTGTAGATCGGGATTCTGGTGCGTCGCGCGGCACGCTGAGCGACTCAATAATCACCAAAGGTTAAACGGCGCAGAAACCCAAGGTCGGCGTGAACTTGTGCCCGGAGTGTTTTCTACCGAGTCAACTGAAAGCATTAATCCTCGGCCGCGTGGCGTCCGCACAGGTGCGCTCTACGTGTCCAGGGTCACGTGTTGGCCGTGAATTGCCGCGGCCGCGGGCGAAGCAAGGAACCCGATCGTTTTCGCCGCGACCGAAGTGGACACCCATACGTCAGGATTCGAGTCGGGCATCGCTTGTCGATTGGCTGGCGTGTCGAGCACGCTGGGCGCCACGCTGTTGACATTGATGCCGTGCGGCGAAAGCTCAGCCGCCATCGACTCCACCAGACGTTGCAGCGCACTTTTGGATGCGATGTAGGCCGACATGCCCGCCACGCCGCGCCCGGCGGTTTTGGCGGTGACTGCAATGACGCTCCCTTCTTTGCGCTCGATCATCGAGGGAACGAAAGCTTGGGCCACCGCCACGAACGACCACGCGTTCAGATCCATCATGCGATCCCAGGCGGCACGCGTGAGCGCATGCGTCTCTTCTCCCATCGCGAAGCCGCCGGCGATATGGACCAGGGTATCGACATGACCGAACGACGTCAGCACCTGCCCGGCAGCCTGCGCGACTGCCGACACAGAGGTGGCGTCAGCCGCAATCAGAAGATGCCGCGAGTTGTCCAAGCCGGGATACGTGCTGGTCAAGTGGTCGGTGCTGTGGTCGAGCAACGCGACCCGCGCGCCCACATCCAGAAAGTACTGCGCGACTGCGCGGCCCAATGCACCCGCAGCGCCGGTCAGTACGACGTTTTGGGGGGTGTCAGCTTGAATCATGGCGTTCCTTTTTGTCGTCAAAACCTCATCCTAGCCCTGACCGTTTTTGCTAGGCTATAATTCGAGGATTGCCTGATGACAGCGATGTCGATTCAGGGGCTCTTAGCTCAGTTGGTAGAGCAGCGGACTCTTAATCCGTAGGTCGAGTGTTCGAGTCACTCAGGGCCCACCACCAAACATCTTGTGGTTATTGAAAAGCCTGCTATTTATTTGATAGCAGGCTTTTTTCATTTCGGGGATCGGACCGCACTTTGCCGCCCATCCGATGAACCGGCATGTTCTGCGCGCGTACGACGCTTCGCTCGCTGTCTGCCGCAGACTGTGCCCACCTGAAGGCACGCTGCACCGTCGAACGCAGGCCGTGCAAGACGGCGCAGAGGTCGTGAATCCGACAAGATGCTCTTGATGCGCGAGTGCGGATCGCACTGATCTTTAAACGACGAGCTTGTTTGAAGCGGAACGGGGCAATGCAGTATTTTCATGCGATGGGAATGCCGGAGCCGCATTGCTTGACTCTCCGGCTTTAAACATCGAGCGACTCGGCATTCAACTGCCGAGTCCCCAATTCCAGCCCCAATTCAGCAAAGAGTAAAGTTGAGTCCCTCATAGCCCTGGAAATACTTATGGCGCAGACATACGAACAAGTGCAAAAGCAGATCGAGTTACTGCAGCAGCGAGCACAAAAGCTGCTCCAACGCGAAGCCGTCGGAGTCATCGAGCGCATCAAAGAAGCAATAGCGCACTATGGCATCACGGCGAGCCAACTTGGCTTCGAGGCCAGCACGGCGCCCAGCTTGGCAAGTGCGTCAGCGGCCTCCAGGACCAAGTCTGCGACATCGCAATCGGCCAAGTTTTCCGATGGCAACGGGAACGTCTGGAGTGGCCGCGGACCCCGTCCGCGTTGGCTTCGCGAAGCACTGGCAGCCGGAAAAGCACTTGAAGACTTCGCCGGAAAGTCGACCACGGCGACGGGTACGAAAACCTTGATGCCAAAAGCAATAAAGAAAGCCAAAACCGCGAACCGAAAAAAGGCGGCGGCGAAGGTGAAATCCACCTCCAGGACCAAATACAAAGACGACGCGGGTCACGAATGGAGCGGAATGGGTCCGCGTCCCAAATGGTTGAAAGAAGCCATTGAGTCCGGCAAGACTCTGGAACAACTTTCCAGTTGAACAGGTCTCTGACTGACTGATTAACTGATCGATGCTGCAGCGATAGACGCGGTGCGCTACAGAATCAGCGCGCCACGCCGAGCAAGCGCTCGAGCACTTCGGGCTGCACGCGCAATGCCGCCGCGGTATCGGCGTGCACGACCGTGCCGTGGTCGAGCACCACCGCATGGTCGGAGATCGCGAGGATCGCCTGCGGATGCTGCTCGACGATGATCGCCGCCAGCCCTTCGTCCTGCGTGATGCGGCGGATGGCGCGCAGCAGCTCTTCCACGATGATCGGTGCCAATCCTTCGAGCGGCTCGTCCAGCAGCAGCAACTTGGGATTGACGACCAGCGCACGGCCGACCGCCAGCATCTGCTGCTCGCCGCCTGACAACTGCGTGCCGAGGTTGCCTTTGCGCTCGGCCAGCCGCGGGAACATCTCGTAGACGCGCTGCGCGTTCCACTTGCCGCCACGTTCCACGGCGGTCAGGTTCTCGTGCACCGTGAGCGACTTGAAGATGTTGCGCTCCTGCGGCACCCAGCCGATGCCGGCGGCAGCGCGTTGGTGCGGGGCAAGCTTGTGGAGTGCCACGGCCGACGCTCCGGCGCCCAGCGTGATGCTGCCGCCATGCTGCCGCGTGGCGCCCGCCAGCGTGTTGATGAGCGTGGTCTTGCCGGTGCCGTTGCGGCCGAGCAGTGCCAGCGTCTGGCCTTCGCCGAGCGTCAGCGAAATGCCGGTAAGTACCACCGCCTCGCCGTAGCCGGCGCTCAGG
>CAXTCC010000008.1:0-13550 GCA_964242015.1 uncultured Variovorax sp. | reverse complement strand
CCGAGGTACACCTCCTTGACCTTCGGATCGTTGGCGATGGTGTCGGGGTCGCCTTCGGTCAATAGCGTGCCGTTGACCAGCACCGTCATGCGATCGGCGAAGCTGAAGACCAGGTCCATGTCGTGTTCGATCAGCAGCACCGACACATCGGCCGGCAGCGCCGCGACGGTCTGCAGCAGCTCTTCGCGCTCGCCCGCCGGCACGCCGGCCACCGGCTCGTCTAACAGCAGCACACGCGGCTCGCAGGCCAGCGCGATGGCGATCTCGAGCAGGCGCCGCTTGCCGTATGCCAGATGCTTGACCTGCTGCGACGCGACGTCCGCGAGGCGAAACTGTTCGAGCAATTGCGCCGCGCGCTCGGCCACCGCTTTCGAGGCGCCCAGCGGCTTCCACCATTGCGCCGCGCCGCCTTGCTGCTGCGACACGACCAGCGCCAGCGTTTCCAGCGGCGTCATCGAATCGAACAACTGGTTGATCTGAAAAGTGCGCACCATGCCGCGCGCCACGCGCTGGTGCGGCGGCAGTCGGGTGATGTCCTGGCCCAGCAATTCGATGCGGCCTTCGGTCGGCGTCAGCACGCCGGTAAGGATGTTGATGAGCGTCGTCTTGCCGGCACCGTTGGGTCCGATGAGCGCATGGCGCGCACCGCGCTTGAGCGTGAGCGAGACGTCGTTGGTGGCCGTGATGCCGCCGAAGCGCATCACGAGCCCGGTCGCTGCGAGCACCGTGTCGGTCAGCCCGTTGTCGATGGCTTGAACATTCATGCGCGCTTGAACCAGGTCGATGGCTTGAAGAGCCGGTCGCGTCCCACCAGCACCAGGATCACCAGGATCAGCCCGATCCAGAACATCCAGTACTGCGGCGTCACCGCGGACAGCCAGTTCTGCAGCAGCTTGAAGACGATGGCGCCGGCGACGCCACCGTACAGCCAGCCGACACCGCCGATGACCAGCATAAGCAGCACGTCGGCCGAGCGGTCGAAGGCCAGCACGTCGAGCGAGGCGAAGCCGGTGGTCTGCGCCAGCAAGGCGCCGGCGGCACCCGCGACGCCGGCTGCGACGGTGTAGATGGTCACCAGCCGCGCCGCGACCGGGATGCCGATCGCCATGGCGCGCAGCCGGTTGTCGCGGATCGCCTTCAGCGTCGCGCCGAAGGGCGAATGCACCAGCCGGCGCATCAGCAGGAAGAGCACGAGCATCACGACCAGCGAATAGGTCGCGGCCGTGCGACCGAAGAGGTCGAACTCGAACAGCCCGAGCACCGGCGCCATCACCACGCCCTGCAAGCCGTCGGCGCCGCCGGTCAGCCAGTCGAGCTTGTTGGCGAGTTCGAGCAAAAGCAGCGCCGTGCCCAACGTGACCATCAGCCGCGTGAGATCGCTGCCGCGCAGGATCGTGATGCTGGCGATCGTGCCGAGCACTGCCGACAGCACGGTCGCGACGACCAGGCCGAGGGTCGGGTCGGGCATCACGAGCTTGGCGAACAACGCCGCCGCGTACGCCCCGAATCCGAAGAACGCCGCGTGCCCCAGCGAGACGATGCCGGCGTAGCCGAGGATAAGGTCGAGCGACATCGCGAACAGCGCGACGATCGCGATCTCGTTGACCAACAAGGCATGCGAGGGCAGCAGCCAGGGCAACGCGAACGCGACGATCCACACCGCGAACTCCCACGGTCGCCAGCGCGCTTTTTTCAGCAGCGCGAGGCTCGCACCAGGGCCGTCCATCACCGACCTCCCTTGCGCGTGAACAGGCCTTGCGGGCGCCACATCAGGATCAGGATCATCAGCAGGTAGACGGTGAACGCGCCCATCTTCGGAATGAAGTATTTGCCCGCCACGTCGGCAATGCCCAGCAGCAGCGCCGCAGCGAGCGGTCCGGTGATCGACGAGGTGCCACCGACCGACACCACGATCAAAAAGTAGATCATGTATTTCAGCGGAAAGGTCGGATCGAGCCCGAGGATTTCAGCGCCCAACGCACCGCCCAGACCCGCCAGACCTGAGCCGACCGCGAAGGTCATCAGAAAGACGATGTTGACGTTGATGCCGAGGCCGGCGGCCACGCGCGGATCGTCCACCGCCGCGCGCAAGCGACTGCCGAAGCGCGTCTTCGACAGGATGAGTTGCAGCACCACCGTGAGCACCGCGCAGACACCGATGATGAAGAGCCGGTAGTGGCCCATGCCGAGCATCAGTGCGCCGTCGCCGATCTCCGTGCGGCCGCGCAGCCATTCGGGCAACTGGATGTTCTGCTGCGACGAGCCGACGAAGTAATCGACAGCCGCCACCGCCATGAACGCCAGGCCGATCGAGAACAGCACCTGATCGAGATGCGACTTGCCGTACATCGGCCGGTAGAGCGTGCGCTCGAGCAGCGCACCCGCGGCGCCGACGACGATGAAGGCCAGCGGCAGGCACCACAGGAACGGCACGCCGAGCTTCTGCATGGCGAACACGGTGAGATAGCCGCCCGCCATCGCGAAAGCGCCGTGCGCGAGGTTGATGAAATTCATCAGACCCAACGTCACGGCGAGCCCGACTGCGAGGACGAAAAGCAGCATCCCGTACGCGATGCCGTCGAAGAGAATGGTCAGCATGATTCGGTTCTTACTCCCTCTCCCCGAAGGGAGAGGGTTGGGGTGAAGGCTCTACGACAAAGACCCTCACCCTGCCCTCTCCCCGTACGGGGAGAGGGTTCTGGTTACTTGGCCTTGCCCGGGTCTTTCACGGCCTTGATCACATCGAACTCGACGTTGTACAGCTGCCCGTCCTTCTTCTCGACTTTGCGCAAGTACACGTCCTGCACGACGTCGCGCGTTTGCGCATCGATCAACACTTCGCCGCGAGGGCTCTCGAAGACCTGGCCCTTCATCGCGGCCAGCAACGCATCGCCGCTGCCCTGGCCCTTGGTGGTCTTGAGCGCTTC
Organism: uncultured Variovorax sp.; assembly: GCA_964242015.1. Lineage (GTDB taxonomy): Bacteria > Pseudomonadota > Gammaproteobacteria > Burkholderiales > Burkholderiaceae_C > Variovorax. The sequence continues at coordinate 10,623 of CAXTCC010000008.1, read as the reverse complement.
GTAGATCACGCGCATCCCGTCGTAGCCGCCGACGGCCATGAAGTTGGGCCGCATGCTCGGGTTGGCCTTCTTGAAAGCGTCGACGAACTTCTTGTTGGCCGCCGACGGATGCGCTGCCGAGTAATGGTGCGAAGTGACCACGCCGAGCGCGCCGTCGCCCATGTCGTTGAGTTGGTCGTCGTCGGTCACGTCGCCGGTCGCGATCAGCTTGATGCCGGCCTTGTCCATGCCGCGCTCCAGGAACTGCTTCATGACCGCGGCGCCGGCGCCCGACGGCACGAAGACGAACAGCGCATCGGGCTTGGCGTCGCGCACCTTCTGCAGGAACGGGGCGAAGTCGGGGTTGCGCAGCGGCACGCGCAGCTTCTCGATGACCTTGCCGCCGTTCAGCTGAAAGCGCTCGCTGAAGAACTTCTCGGCGTCGTTGCCCGGACCGTAGTCGGCCACCAGCGTGACCACCGTCTTGATGCCGTTCTTGGGCGCCCAGTCGCCCATCGGCACCGACACTTGCGGCAGCGTGAAGCCGGTCCGGACGATATAGGGCGAAGCCTCGGTGATGCTCGACGTGGCCGCGGCCATCACGACCTGCGGGGTCTTCGACTGCGTGGCGATCGGTGCCACGGCCAGCGCCAGCGGCGTCAGGCCGAAGCCGGCCAGCACGTTGACCTTGTCATTGACGACCAGTTCCTGCGCGAGGCGCTTGGACACATCGGGCAGGCCGGTGTCGTCCTTGACGATCAGCTCGATCTTCTTGCCTGCGACGGTGTCGCCGTTCTGCGCCATGTAGAGCTTGGCGGCGGCCTCGATCTGGCGGCCGGTCGACGCCGACTGACCCGTCATCGGCAAGATCAGGCCGATCTTGAACTTGTTGTCCTGCGCATGAGCGGCAAACGGGGCGGCAAGCGGAAGGGCCAGTGCCAGCGCGGCCAGGCCGGCGGTCTTGGCGAAGAAGCGACGATGCATGAAGTTGTCCTCGAGAAGGAATAGCGGATACGAATAACAAAAATGTATAGCGCCTGATTGTCCGCACTCGGGACGCTGCAGCGCTCATGGTAAATACTGCAGTGTTCGCGATACGAACAAATGTTCGATTCAATTTGCCATGTCGCCGGATTCTGGCATTTGTGGAAGGCCTTCCTGCGCCTGCCGCCTCCTGCTCCGATACGATCATCCTTTCCTTATTCTTTCTTTCTGACCCCGTGGAGACACCATGACAGAACACGCCCACTTGCCCGCGCACTACGACCACGTCGGCAGTTTTCTCCGCCCCAAGTACCTGCTCGATGCACGCGAGCAAAAAGCCAAGGGCGCCATCACGCCGGAGCAGCTTCGCGCGGTCGAAGACAAGGCCATCACCGAGATCGTCAAGTTTCAGGAAGACGTCGGCCTGAAGAGCATCACCGACGGCGAGTTCCGCCGCACCTATTTCCACATCGACTTCCTGGAGCAACTCGGCGGCGTCAAGACCGATATTCCGGTGACCATCCGCCGCCCTGACGGCACCGAAGAACTGGCACCGCCGGTGATGCGCGTGATCGACAAGGTCACCCACAAGAAGAACATCCAGCTCGCCGACTTCGAATACCTGAAGTCGCAGGTGTCGGCCGGCCGTACACCCAAGGTCACGATCCCCTCGCCGACCATGCTGCACTTTCGCGGCGGTCGCGCCGGCATCAGCAAGGAGGCGTACCCGGAGCTCGACCCCGCGTTCTACGACGACGTGGCCAAGGCCTACGGCGACGAGCTTCGCTCGTTGTCTGCGGCCGGCTGCAACTACGTGCAGATGGACGACACCAACCTCGCCTACCTGTGCGACGAGCACATGCGCGAAGCAGCCCGCCGCCGCGGCGACGACCCGAACGAACTGCCGCATCGCTACGCCGCTTTCATCAACAAGGTGGTCGCGCAAAAGCCGCCCGGCATGCTGCTCGCCATGCACCTTTGCCGTGGCAACTTCAAGAGCACGCATGCAGCGGCCGGCAACTACGAGCCGGTGGCGGAGGCACTGCTCAAAGAGATGGACCTCGATGCGTACTTCATGGAGTACGACGACGCCCGCTCCGGCGACTTCAAGCCACTGCGCTATCTGCCCAAGGGCAAGACCGTGGTGCTCGGCCTGGTGACGACCAAGTTCGGCGAGATGGAAGACAAGGACGAGCTCAAGCGCCGCATCGACGACGCCGCCAAGTACGCGCCGATGGAGCAACTCGCGCTGTCGCCACAATGCGGTTTTTCAAGCACGGTTCACGGCAACAACATCGCGGTCGAAGCGCAGCGCGCCAAGCTGCGTCTCGTCATCGAAACGGCACAGGAAGTCTGGGGAAGCTGACATGCTGACGCTCTTCTCGGGTCCGCTCAGCATGTTCGGCGCCAAGGTGCAGATCGCGGCGATCGAGAAGGGCATCGCGTTCGAACTGGTGATGGTGCCGTTCGACCGTGACGACCGCTACCTGCCGCTGCACCCGGAGGTTGCGCGGATCAACCCGAAGAAGCAGGTGCCGGTATTGATCGACACGGCCAGCGACCCGGCGGCCCCGGTCGAGCTCTTCGACTCGACCCAGCTCTTCGAATACCTCGAAGACCTGAAGCCCGAGCCTGCGCTGTGGCAGACGGGCATCGCTGCCCGTGCCCGCACGCGCCAGCTCGAATTGAAGTCCGACGAGGTGTTCTTCCCGCACGTCATCAAGCTCTTCGGTCTGCAGGACGACATGCAGAGCACAGCCGCGCAGGCCGCCTGTGCAGGCTGCGCCGCGTTCTACGAATCGCTCGAAGCATTGCTTTCCGACAGCGAGTACCTTGCAGGAAACTACTCGTACGCCGACATCGCTTTCTACGTCGCGCAGGTCTTTGCCGAACGCAAGGGCGCGCCGATGACGACGGCGACACCGCGCTTGATGGCGTGGCGCGAACGTGTCGGGCAGCGCGCGGCTGTCGTCGAGGTGATCGCGCCGATGATGCAGTTCCTGGCATCGCAGAACCGCGGTGTTCCACCGCATCTGCAGCACCTTTTGCCGCCGCGGCGCCCGCAGCCTCTCCACCGCGACTGATGCTGCACTCGCTGATCGCCTGGCTGCCCTCGCCTGCTCAGCATTTTCTGTTCGGCGCGCTGGCCGTGCTGGCTTACGTGCTGACCACGCGGCTCCGGCGCGAACAGCGTGCACCGTCCACCGCCATCGCATGGGTCATGGGGCTGGCACTGCTGCCTTATTTGATCCTGCCGATGTACCTGATGTTCGGTCGCCGCAAGCTGCGGCCCGGCGGCTCGCCGCGGCCGCCGCGCGTGACACCGCCGGGCCATTGGGCAGCAGAGCTGATCGAAAGCTTCGGCCTCGCCGGTCCGAGCCGTTGCGAGATCCGCATGCACGCCGACGGCCAGCAGGCGCGCGACGCGTTGTTCGAGGTGATCGAAGGCGCACGCGAACGCATCGACATCTGCACCTTCATCATCGGCGACGACGCCTTCGGCCGCGACGTCATCGAGCGGCTCGCGCGCCGGTCGCGCCAGGGCCTCAAGGTGCGCGTGCTGCTCGACGGCTTCGGCGCGCTCAGCCTGCCGCGGCGCTACTTCGACACGCTGCGCGAAGCCGGGGGCGAGGTGGCGGTGTTCCGGCCCATCTTCAGCCTGCGCCGCGACGGCCCACGAAACCTGCGCAACCATCGCAAGCTGACCATCGCCGACGATGGCTGGCTCTGGTCGGGCGGTCGCAATCTGGCCGGCGAATACTTCAACGGCAACGAAGCGCACCCGACCGCCTGGCGCGATCTTTCATTCGACCTGCGCGGTGAAGTGGCCGCGGCGGCGGCGCGCCAGTTCGATCACGACTGGGCCTCGATTCGTGGCCGCAAGCCGCGCTCCATCGGCCCCGATGCGGCACTGGCCGAAGGCGGCACGCTGGCGCAGTTTCTGCCGAGCGGCCCCGACCAGACCGAAGACACCGCGCAGTCGCTGCTGCTCGACGCCTGCTTCCGGGCCGAGCACCGCATCCTCGCGATCACGCCCTATTTCGTGCCCGGGGACGGCCTGCGCGACGCCTTGCGACTGGCCGCACGACGCGGGGTGCAGGTCACGCTGGCGATACCGGAACAGTCGAACCACCGGCTCGCCGATTTCGTCCGCACCCGCGCGATGCGCGACCTGGCGCGCGCCGGCGTCATCTTCCGCATGCTGCCTTTCATGGCGCACGCCAAGGCGGTGGTGGTCGACGACACGCTGGCGATGTGCGGCTCGATCAATCTCGACCTGCGCAGCCTGCTGCTGAACCACGAAGCCGCCGTGGTGTTCTACGGCGAGGCTGAAATCGAATGGCTGGCCGAGTGGATCGAAACCACCGCGTCGGCTGGCGAGCGGTATCGCGCCCGCACGCCGGGCATCTTCCGCGACGTCGCCGAAGGCCTGCTGCTGACCATCGCCTTCCAGCTCTGACTTGCGCCGGTCTGCAGGGCGCACCGTTCGAAGAGACAATGCGCTCATGGCCGAAACCGCATCGCTCGAAACCTTCCTGAACCCCTACACCCACGGATTCGCGAGGGTCGCTGTCGCGGTGCCGCGCAATCGGGTCGCCGACCCGGTCTTCAACGCTGCCGAGACCATCGCGATGTACCGGCAGGCCGCGGCCGACGGTGCGGTGCTGGTGGCGTTCCCCGAGCTCGGACTCTCCGCCTACACCTGCGACGATCTCTTTCATCAGGCTGCCTTGCTCGATGCCTGCGAGGTCGCATTGCAGGCCGTGGTCGATGCCTCGCGTCACATCGGCGCCGTCGCCATCGTCGGGCTGCCGCTGCGCGTCGACCATCGCCTGTTCAATTGCGCGGCGCTGGTGGCGGGCGGCAAGCTGCTCGGTGTCATGCCCAAGACCTACCTGCCGAACTACAGCGAGTTCTACGAGGGACGGCAGTTCAACGGCGGCGACAGCGCACTCGCGACCGAGATCGACCTGTGCGGCGCGCGCGTTCCGTTCGGCGCCGAACTGATTTTTCAGGCGCGCGACCTGCCGCTGCTGAAGATCCACGTCGAGATCTGCGAAGACGTCTGGGTGCCGCTGCCGCCATCGAGCTTCGCGGCGCTCGCCGGCGCCACCGTGCTGGTCAACCTGTCGGCATCGAACATCACCATCGGCAAGTCGAACTACCGGCACCAGCTGGTCAGCCTGCAGTCGGCACGTTGCCTCTCTGCCTATCTCTACTCGTCGGCCGGCATCGGCGAATCGACCACCGACCTGGCGTGGGACGGCCAGGCGCTGATCTACGAAAGCGGCGAGATGCTGGCCGAGAGCGAGCGCTTCAGCAACCGCTCGCACGTCATCAGCGCCGACGTCGACCTCGAGCGCCTGTCGCGCGAACGCATGCGGCAGAACACCTTCGGCGTCTCGGTGCAAAAGCACAAGGCGGCGCTCGCGAGCTGGCGCACCGTCGAGTTCGACTTGAAGGCGCCGGTCAGCGTGCCGGGCGGTCTGCGACGCACGGTCGAACGCTTTCCCTATGTGCCGGCCAGCGCGGCGACGCTCGACGAGCGCTGCCGCGAGGTCTTCAACATCCAGGTGCAGTCGCTGGTGCAACGACTGGAAGCGAGCCACATCGACAAGGTCGTGATCGGCGTGTCGGGCGGGCTGGACTCGACCCATGCGCTGCTGGTCTGCGCGCAGGCGATGGACCGGCTCAAGCTGCCCCGCGCCAACATCCTCGGCTTCACCATGCCCGGCTTCGCGACCAGTGACCGCACGCTGGCGCAGGCGCATCAACTGATGACCGCCATCGGCTGCACCGCGCGCGAGATCGACATCCGCCCGAGCTGCAAGCAGATGCTGGCCGACCTCGGCCACCCGTTCGGCCGCGGCGAGCCGGTGTACGACATCACCTTCGAGAACGTGCAGGCGGGAGAGCGCACCAGCCACCTGTTCAGGCTCGCCAATTTCAACGGCGGCATCGTCGTCGGCACCGGCGATTTGAGCGAGCTGGCGCTGGGCTGGTGCACCTACGGCGTGGGCGACCACATGTCGCACTACAACGTGAACGCGAGCGTGCCGAAGACGCTTATCAAACACCTGGTGCATTGGGTCGCGCACCAGGAATTCCTGTCGAGCGAAGGCAGCGCGACGCTGCTCGCCATCCTCGATACCGAGGTCAGCCCGGAGCTGATTCCGACCGACGCCGGGAACGCCGCCAACGCCACAGGCACGCAACCGGGGCAGAAGACCGAAGACACGATCGGGCCGTACGAGCTGCAGGATTTCCACCTCTACTACGTGCTGCGCTACGGCTTCAGGCCGACCAAGGTCGCTTTCCTGGCGTACACCGCGTGGCACGACCGCACGCTCGGCTTGTGGCCCGACGCGCTGCAGGGTGAGCGCAACGAATACGCCATCGGCGACATCCGAAAGCACCTCGGCACCTTCCTGTATCGCTTCTTCAAGACCAGCCAGTTCAAGCGCTCGTGCGTGCCCAACGCGCCGAAGGTCGGCTCGGGCGGCTCGTTGTCACCGCGCGGCGACTGGCGTGCGCCGAGCGACTCCGAAGCAGAAGTGTGGCTGGCCGACCTGGCGCGCGTGCCGGAGCGCTGAACTCGACAACGCGCTATGAAGCCGCGCGGCTGGCCGGCAACCGGCCGTTCTTGCGCTTGTTGCGATAGCTCGCATTGCCCAGCCCGGTGCCGATCGTCAGCACCGCCCAGCGCTTAACGTCCTGCATGAAGGGCAGTTCGCTCAACCCTTGCACCACCGCGTCGTTGTGCATCAACGCCTCGGTCGGCTCGTCGCCGATGAGCGGAATCTTCTCGCACAGGGCGGTCGGCAGGTGGAAATCGTCACGCTCCCAGTCGCCCGGCAGGTTTTGTGCACCCCGCGCGATCGAGCCGTCTTGCCGGATCAATCCAGGGCAAGCGATGCCGACGAACGGCGCCAAGCGGATGCCCTTCTTGTGGCTGTAGGCGATCATTTCTTCAAGCATTCCGACCAGGCCGTCGACCAGCTCGGCCTGCTTCGGGTTGTCGTCGACATGGCGCCATTTGAGGCGTTTGATCACACGCGCTTTCGAGAGGTCGCTGGCCTTCTTCCAGCGCGGCTTGACGATGCCGCAGCGCACATTGGTACCACCGATGTCCAGCGCGAGAATGGCGTCGTACTCGGTCACCATGCGCGGCGGCGCCAGGTGTACCCAGCCCATCAAACCGCCGTCGTCGACCTCATGCCGCAGCCGCGCCAGGCCGATCTGCACGTTGTCTGCATCGAGCATCACCGCCGCCTGAAGGATCGCGCGCTCGCCGACGTCGCTCTCCGGAAAGCCACCGCCGATGACGATGCGGTCGACGCCCTTCCACGCCTTCTGCCGCAGGTACCGCTTGATGACGCCGGCCAACTCGCCGGCGAATTCTTCGATGGCGCCTTCGACCGCATCGGTGGCTTCGGTCGCGTCTTTCATCTGCAGCATCTGGTCGATCTCGCTCTTGCTGAGATCGGCCGAACGCGCATTGCCCATCGGGTCGACGCCGTTCTTGCGTTTGCGCTTGCGCCACACATCGAGCAACTTGCGAAAGGCCGTTTGACTGGCGCGATCGCCGATGAAGCCCTCGTCGTCGCGCACTTCGAGGTTGTAGCTCTCGACGATGACCGAGGGCATGTTGCGCGTGCCGTGCAAGCCCGCAGTGGCGGGAACCGGCTCTGTCATGGCCTCGGGAGCCTCCGCGGAAGGATCGACGGGAGAGGAGGACGAGGGCGTTTTGGCTTTGTTCATGCTGTGTTCAGGCGTAGGCGGACTTTGCGCAATCGCAGGCGCGCTGTCATCGGCCACGCGCACGAACGACTGTAGGAATCGAGCGTGACGTGCGCCGGGACGCACGGCGTTCGCCGGGGCGCCGATACACTGCGCCGATGCAACGCCTCCACCGCCTCCGGCTCGCCTTGGCTGCCGCAGTCGCGCTTCCAGTGGCGCTCCAGGTAGCGTTTCTGCTGCTCGCCTCGACTGCATTCGCCCAGAGCAGCGAGACCCTGCGAATCGGCTCCAAGCGCTTCACCGAGTCCTACATCCTGGCCGAGGTGCTGGCGCAAACGGCAGCGCCCTTCACCGGTACGCCGCCGGTCGTGCGGCAGGGCCTCGGCAACACGGCGATCGTCTACGAAGCGCTGCGCTCCGGCGGCATCGACCTGTACGCCGAGTACACCGGCACCATCGCGCTCGAAATCCTGAAGAGCGACAAGCCGATGTCGCGCGAAGCGATGAACGCCGCGCTGCAACCGCTGGGCCTCGGCATCGGCGCGCCGTTCGGCTTCAACGACGGCTACGCGCTGGCGATGAGCGCGGCCGACGCCGACCGACTCGGCATCCGCAACCTGGGCGACCTGGCGAAACATCCTGAACTGAAGCTCGGGCTCTCCAATGAGTTCATCGGCCGAGCCGATGGCTGGAAAGGCCTGGCCTCCGCCTACGGCCTGCCGCAGTCGCCGACCGGGCTCGACCACGGCCTGGCCTACGACGCGATCAAGGCGAAGCAGGTCGATGTGATCGACATCTACACGACCGACGCCAAGATCGACAGCCTCGGTCTGCGCGTGCTGCAGGACGACCGCAACTACTTCCCACGCTACGACGCGGTGGTGCTGTATCGGCTCGATGTGCCCGCGCGTTTCGCCAAGGCTTGGGCCGCCATCGACAAGCTGCAGGGCCGCATCGACGAGCGCGCCATGATTGCGATGAACGCGCGCGCGGAGTTGCAGGGCACCGGCTTCGACGTGATCGCGCGTGACTTTCTGTCGGGTGGCAAAGCGGACACGGCCGAGCGTGGCTTCATGGCCAAGCTGTTTGGCCCCGACCTCTGGCGACTGACGCGCCAGCATCTGCTGCTGGTGGGCATCTCGGTCGGGCTGGCGTTGTTGATCGCGGTGCCGTTGGCCATCGTCGTGTTTCCATTCGTGCGTCTGCGGGCCGTGGTGCTCGGGCTCACCGGCTTGCTGCAGACCGTGCCGTCGCTCGCCTTGCTGGCCGTGCTGATCTCGCTCATCGGCTCGATCGGCACGCTGCCGGCGCTGATAGCACTCACGCTCTATTCGCTGTTGCCGATCATGCGCAACACGGTGACTGGCCTGACCGAAGTGCCTGAAGGCGTGCGCCAGGCCGGCACGGCTTTGGGAATGACGCGCGCACAGAGCATGCGGCTCATCTTGCTGCCACTGGCGTTGCCCACGCTGTTGGCCGGCGTGCGCACCGCGACCACCATCGCGATCGGCACGGCGACCATCGCCGCCTTCATCGGCGCCGGCGGCTACGGGGAGCGCATCGTGACCGGGCTGGCGCTCAACGATCGTGCGCTGCTCGTGGCGGGTGCATTGCCCGCCGCGGCGCTGGCATTGGTCAGCGAAGCGATCTTCGAGGCGATCGAATGGATGATGCGGCGGGGACGCCGCTAGCCTTTTGTCTGGGGCGGAACTTCAGGCGGCGACGCGTACGGCCTGCCGCGCCAGCAGACGCCACTCGCCGTCCTGGCGCTGCCACACCAGCAGGATCTTGAGCTTGACGTGTCCCGGTCGGCCCGAGTCGTTGGTGTCGGCGACCAGACGGTGACGCACGATAGCGACATCGCCGCTGACCGCCACGGTCTGCTCGGTGATGTCGATGGTCGTGAAGTCGGAGCTGCCGTCGAGCAGGCTGTCGCTGATGCTGGCCTTGGTGTCGAGCTTGCCGTCGGAGTGGCCGTAGCTCAAGTCGTCGGCGAAGAGGTCGGCCAGCGCGGTCGGATTCGGCGAGATCATCGCGAGCCGCAAGCGCTCGACGAGTGCGGTGACTGTTGCGGTTGCGTCGGCGTTCATTGCGGGCCCAGCTTGTCGATTAACACCTTCAGCATTTGCATCTCATCGGGCTTCAGGTCGGTCAGCGGCGGGCGCACCGGGCCGGCGCTGTGGCCGACCAGGGTCGCGCCTGCCTTGACGATGCTCACGGCATAGCCGGGCATGCGGTTGCGAATTTCCAGGTACGGCATGAAGAAGTCTTTGAGCAGGCGATGCTGCGTCGCCATGTCGTCGTCGCGCACGGCTTCGTAGAACTGCACCGCGGTCTTCGGGATGAAGTTAAACACTGCCGACGAATAGACCGGCGTGCCCATCGCCTTGTAGGCCGCGGCGTAGACCTCGGCCGTCGGCAATCCGCCGAGGTACGCGAAGCGATCGCCCATGCGCTGATAGATCGCGACCATGGCCTCGATGTCGCCGACACCGTCCTTGAAGCCGACCAGGTTCGGATTGCGCTCCGCCAGGCCGGCCAGCGTCTCGGGCTTCAAGCGGCTGGTCGCGCGGTTGTAGACAATGACGCCGAACTTCACGCTCTTGCACACCGCCTCGACGTGGGCGGCCAGGCCTTCCTGGCCCGCTTCGGTGAGGTAATGCGGCAGCAGAAGGATGCCGTGGGCGCCGGCTTTCTCAGCGGCTTGCGCGCACTGGATCGCGAAGCGGGTCGGGCCGCCGGCGCCGGCAATGATCGGCACCACGCCGCGGCAGGTGTCGACCGCGGTCGTGATGATGCCGGGGTATTCGTCACCGGTCAGCGAAAAGAACTCACCGGTGCCACCGGCCGCGAACAACGCGGTAGCACCGTACGGTGCCAGCCATTCGAGACGCTTCTCGTAGCCCTTCTTGTCGAAGT
>CAXTCC010000007.1:34049-52444 GCA_964242015.1 uncultured Variovorax sp. | reverse complement strand
GTGCCTGTGGGCGTCAGGGCGGTGGCGGTGCCCGCGCTCTCCGGCCCCGGCGCTGTGATTGGTGCACGGGCGCTAGGCGGGTATGGCGAAGACGGGTGTGCGGATGCGCAGGCTGCACCCAGCGCGAGTGGGGCCTGCGATCGCGGGCACCACCACCACCCTGAATGACGTGCGGGGGTGTTCAGGGTCGCACCACCGTCGATTACCAGGGCAGGTGGTCGGGCCATGCGGGCGCAGGCCCCATTCGCGCCGATTGCAGCCAGCGCATTCGCACACCCGTCTTCGCCACATCCCGCTGGCAAGCGTGCGCCAATACCAGCGAGCCTGGGCCGGAGAACGCATGGCACGACCACCTGCCCCCGCCCCAGCACGTCGCAATCAAGTGCGTTGGTCTTCCGGTATCGGTCGCAAAAGACCAGCGATACAGCTAGCCCTGAGGCATCTGCGACACCTGCATCACCGAACCCAGGTACTGTCTCGCGTCGGCTTCGACGTCGACGGCGAGCTCGGTCAACATTCGCCGGATCTCCGGAATGCGCGGCTCGTCGAACTGCTCCGGTACGCCGGTCAGACAGACCGCCGCGACCGCACGTCCGTTGCCGTCGCACACCGGCACCGCGAACGCGTGGACACCGGGCGCCACGTCGCCGAGGTTGACGCCGAAGCCGTGGCGTTGCGAACGGTCACGCATCTTCTTGAGGGCGCCGAGGCGCACGTCGCCGCGCTGACCTTCTTCATGCTGGATGTTGTCGAGCAGGATGTTCTCGGCTTCCAGCGACGGCAAGGTCTGCATGATCGCCACGCCACCGACCGATGTGAAGAGCGGGCGGCGCGTGCCGACGTGCACCATGAAGCCGCGCAGTTCCAGGTCGCCCTTGCGCACCGCGCAAACGTACTCGTTGCCGCTGCGGAGCATCAGCCAGGCGATGGCTTCGGTGTCGAGCGCGAAGCGGGCCATGCGACGCTCGCAGGCTTGCTGGAAGGCCGCGTAACCCGGCAGCGACAGGCCCAGCTCGAACAGCATCGGCCCGGGAAAGTAGTGCTTGTCGACCGATCGCTGTTGCACGAAGCGTTCGCGCACCAGGCAAGACAACACGCGGTGCACCGTGCCCTTGTCGACCTCGCAACGCGCCGCCAGGTCCGACAGTCGCCAGCCGAACTCACCGCGGGCCGCCAGCTCGCGCAGGATGCGCAATGCGCGCTCGATGCTCTGCGTGCCGTGCTGCGCGGGTGCTTGCACGGTTGCGTGAGAAGAGCCGTGAGCAGAGGCGTGAGAAGAGCCGTGGGAAGCGCTGTGCATCTTGCGCGGTGTCTTCATGGGTGCGGTCGTGTTGGAGCGGGTGCAGCCGTCGCCATCAGTCGACGCTCGCGCCCGAGGCTTTCACCACGTTGCCCCATTTCACGATGTCGGTTTTCAGGAGGGTGGCGAACTCGTCCGGCCGGGTCGGATACGGCTCCGCACCTTGCGCCGCGAAGGCGTCGATCACTTCTTTCGAGCGCAGCAGATCGTTGACGTCGGCATTGATCTTGCGGATGACTTCAGGCGGCGTGCGCTTGGGTGCCATCAGGCCGAACCACGGGTTGACGTCGAAGTCCTTGAAGCCGGCCTCGGCGATGGTCGGGATGGTGTTGAACGATGCCGCGCGTTGCGCGCTCGTCACCGCGATCGGTTGCACCGTGCCGCTCTTGATGGCACCGGCGACCGAGGGCAGGCTGGTGAAGACCAGGTCGATCTGGCCGCCCATCAAATCCTGCATGGCGGGCGCGGCCCCGCGGTACGGAATGTGGGTCATCTTGACGTTGGCCGCGGCGTTGAACATCTCGCCGAGCAAGTGGTTCACCGAGCCGTTGCCGGCGGAGCCGTAGGTGATGCTGCGCGACTTTGCCGCGTCGACCAGTTGCGCCACCGTCTTGAACGGCGCGTTCGCCTTGCCGACCATGACGAACGGCAGCGTCGCGAGCGTCGCCACCGGGGCGAAGTCGGCGCCGGGGTCGAACGGCAGCTTCTTGTAGAGCGCGCCGTTGATGGCCTGCGTGCCGACATAGCTCATGAGCAGCGTGTAGCCGTCCGGCGTTGCGGCGGTGACCATTTCCATGCCGACATTGCCGCCGGCGCCTGCGCGGTTGTCGATGACGACGGGCTGCTTCCATTTGTCGCTGAGCTTCTGGCCGATGATCCGCGCCAGCGCGTCCGACGCGCCACCCGGCGTCTGCGGCACGATGATCCGCACCGCCTTGCCCGGAAAGTCGTCGGCGGCGGCATGCAGGGGCGACAGGGATGCTGCTGCGAACAGCGCGAGCGAGGCGATAGAGAGAGCGAATTTCATGGGTGGATGCGCCCGATGTCGCGGGCTTGGGTGGATCGAGACAAGCCTAGTACAAGAAAGAATGTTCTACATTCGGAACAAACCATGAGTCGATCGACTTTCAGCGAGTAACCCATGCCCGGACCCAACGTGACGGCGGTCGAACGCGTCATCGACATCTACGAAGCCTTCCAGGCGATCCAGCGGCCGATGTCGTTGACCGACCTCGCAGAGGCGATCGACATTCCCAAGAGCACCTGCCACGCGATCGTCGCGACGCTCACTGCGCGCGGGTACCTGTATTCGCTGGCGCGGCCGCGCTCGCTGTACCCGACCAAGCGCATGTACGACGTGGCGAGCGACATCCTGTCGAAAGACCCGTTCATCGAGCGCAGCACGCCGCTGCTGGAAAAGCTGCGCGACAAGTCGAGCGAGACAGTGATCCTCGGCAAGCGGCAGGGTGACTCGGTGGTGTACCTGCAGGTGGTCGAGAGCGGGCATCCGATCCGCTACTCGGCCAAGCCGGGCGACATCAAGCCGCTGCACTCGAGTTCGATCGGCAAGGCGCTGCTCGGCTCGCTGGCCGACGATGAATTGCATGCCTGGGTCGACGGCCGCAAGCTGCCGACGGTCACCGGCACGACCATCACCGACGCCAGGGCGCTGGTCGCCAACATCGCCAAGGGCCGACGCGTGGGCTACTTCCAGACGCGCGGCGAGAACGTCAGCGATGTCTGGGCGGTCGCTGCCCACTTCAGCGTCAACAACGAGACGCTTGCCATTGCAGTCGCCGGACCGCGGCATCGAATGGAAGCGCGGCTGGCCGAATGCGCCGAGCAGTTGGTCGCGACCTGCGCAGCGGTAGCGCGTCAGTTCAAGTCGAAATGACGTCGCCGATGCCCCGTCGCTGCAACCTCAAGCCGGCTTGTCGCCCTTCAACGTGATGCGCTGCATCACGCGACGAAAGCCGTTGTAGTCGTTGACCGGGTTGTGCTGCGTGCAGCGGTTGTCCCAGAAGGCAATGCAATCGGGCTCCCAGACGAAGCGGCAGGTGAACTCGGGCTTGACCTGGTGTTTGAACAGGAAGGCGAGCAGCGGCGCGCTTTCGTCGTCCGTCATGCCCTTGATCCCTGCGGTGTGCGCGACATTCACGTACAGCGCCTTGCGCCCGGTCTCGGGATGGGTGCGCACCACCGGGTGCTCGGCGAGCAGATGTTCGATCGCCTTGCCGGTACCGTCCGACTTGATGCGGTCTTCGCGCGTCTTCGACACATCGGCCTTGGCCGAACTCGCGATGCCGACCAGCGGCGCCAGCATTTCCTTCATCGTCGACGACAGTGTTTCGTACGCCATGTACTGGTTGGCGAACATGGTGTCGCCGCCATACGGCGGCACTTCACGCGACAGCAGCATCGAGCCCATCGGCGGTACTTGCAGGTAGGTGGTGTCCGAGTGCCAGATGCCGCCGAAATTGGAGGTCTCGTGCTCCAGCTTCTTGACTTCGATGATCTGCGGATAGTCGGGCAGGCCCTTCAGGAACGGGTAGTCGATCGGCTCGCCCATCGCATTGGCGAAATTCAGGAACTGCTGTGGCGTGAGGTTCTGCTTGCGCAAGAAGATGACCTGGTGGTCGAGCAGGGCAGTGCGGATCTCCTCCGCTTGCGCCGGCGACAGCGGCTGTCGCAAATCGACATCGGAAAGTTCTGCGCCCAGTGCGCCGGCGATCTTTTTGACTTGCATGGTGTGCGGATGGAGATTGAAAAGCCTGGAAATTATGTTCTGGTGCAAGAACGTTTGTTCATTATCAGGAATCTGTCGATTTTCCGAAGTGCGGGATTCCCCTGCATCCGAGCCTGAAAGTACCCAGGATTCGGCACCGAAGTTCAACCCATGAAATTCCCGCGGCGGTGCTGCGTTCGCTGCGCAGGCGTTCCGTTATCGTGACTCGAGTCGCTGTCGTATCGGCAGCGACGCATTCGACGCCGACTTGCAAGCCGCATGAATTCACCCCGACCTCAGCCCCCGTTACCGACAGGTGCGTGCGACTGCCACACGCATGTCTTTCTCGAAGAGCGCAACTTTCCTTTTCACGCGGCGCGCCGATACACGCCGCCGGCGGCGTCGGTCGAATCGCTGACTGCGCTGCACGGTGGACTGGGCATCTCGCGCGTGGTCATCGTTCAGCCCAGCGTGTACGGGCCCGACAACGCGGCGACGCTCCACGCACTCCGCATGCTCGGCAAAGGCCGCGCTCGCGGGGTCGCCGTCATCGGCCACGATGCATCCGAGTCCGATTTGCAGGCGCTGGCGGAGGCCGGCGTCTGCGGCATTCGCGTCAACCTGGAGATCGACAAGGCGGGTGATGCGGGCCAGGCCTCGGCGCAGATGGTGCGAACTGCCGAGCGTGTCGCACCATTCGGCTGGCACGTGCAGGTGTACGCCAGCATGCAGTTGCTGGCCGACTGCAGTGACGTCATCCGGACCTTGCCGGTGCCGGTGGTGTTCGATCACTACGCGGGTGTGCAGGCTGGCGTCGACGCCGATCGCCAAGGGCTCGAACGCGTGCTGGCGCTGGTCGAGGAGGGGCGCGCGTACGTCAAGCTCTCTGCACCCTACCGCTGCGCGAAGCAGTCCGACTGCGAAGACCTGGCGCCGTTGGCCAGACGCTTCATCGCGTGCAACCCCGATCGCATGCTGTGGGGCAGCGACTGGCCGCATCCGCAGCCCGGCGTGATGCCGAACGCGACCGACATCTTTCCGCCGCACGAGGTCGACAACGCTTGCGTGCTGAACCAGCTTCGCCGATGGTCGCCGGACGAGAAGACCTTCCACAAGATCATGGTGGACAACCCGGCGCGGCTGTATGGCTTCCACGATTGAGATTCGAACAGGAGACATCGAAGCAATGGACACCCTTCAACTCACGCCGCCCCGGCAGCCTGCCGTCGGCCAGGAGCGCCCCGGCACGCGCAGCCTGACGCGCGGTATCCGGCTGATGCGCATGATCGCGTCGCGCCCGCAGTTCGGCTGGCGGCTGTCCGACCTCGCTGCCGCCTGCGACCTCGACCGCGCCACCGTGCATCGCATGCTCGCCTGCATGACCGAGGAGCGGATGGTCGTGCAGCGCGCGGCCGATCGGCACTACATGCCCGGTCCGCTGATGTACGAGCTGGGCCTGGCGCTGCCCGACCAGGTGCAATTCCAGTTGCGGGCCGAAGCGATGCTGCAAGCCTTCGCGCGCCGCCTGGGCGGCATCGCGGTGCTGTTGCTGCGCAGCGGCAACGAATACGTTTGCAGCGTGCGCGCGGGGGCGCTGGCGTTGTCGGGCTCGGTGCTGTACCCGGGCGCACGCAGGCCGCTCTTCACCGCCGCGGGCGGCGTGGCGATCTTCCAGACGCTCACGCCCGACGAAGCCCATGCCGTGCTGCTCGACAACGTCGCGCAGGAAGTCGCGCGCTGCGGCACCGGGCGCCTGGCCGCGCTGCAGAAGATGCGCGAGCGCTCCGATCGGCACGGCTTCGGCGTCAACCTCGGCGACGTGGTGCCCGGCGTGCATGCGTTCGCGGTGCCGGTGCGCGCGGCCGATGGTTCGACCGTCGCGTCGCTCAGCCTGCTCGGCACGCCCGAGTTGTACGGTGAGCCACGCATCGACGAACTACGCCGCGAGCTCGACGCAATGGCTGTCGCGTTGAGCGCAGAGGTGCGCAAGTGACCCGCGTTTGCATCGTCGGCGCAGGCGCCGTCGGCGGCTATGTCGGCGCGCACCTGACGCAGGCCGGGGTCGACACGCTGCTGGTCGATGCCTGGCCGGAACATGTCGAAACCATGCGCAAGCAAGGCCTCAAGGTCACCGGCATGCCCGGCCTGGAACGCAACGGGTCGGTGCAGACGACGGTGCGTGCGCTGCACATCGGCGACGTGCCTCAGCTGCTGCGCGAAAGGCCGATCGACGTGGCTTTCATCGCGGTGAAGGCGTACGACACGGCCTGGGCCACGCAGATGATCCTGCCGTACCTGGCGCCGACCGGCTGCCTGGTGTCGCTGCAGAACGGCATCAACGAAGACGCCATCGCGGCGATTGCCGGATGGGGTCGCGTGCTGGGTTGCTCGGTCAGTGCGCTGGCGGCGGAATTGGTCGAGCCGGGGTTGATCGTGCGCAACTCGCCGCTCGGCGACGACAAGAAGCCGGGCATGCGCATCGGCGAACTGCATGGGCAGGTCACGCCACGCGCCAGGATGATCGGCGAGCTGATGGCGCACGGCGACACCTGCAAGGTGACCACCAACCTGTGGGGCGAGCGCTGGTCGAAGCTCACCATCAATGCGATGCGCAACGGCACCTGCGCGCTGACCGGGCTGACCGGCAAGCAGCGCGACCTGAACGACGTCGCGCGCAACCTGACGATCCAGCTCGGCAGTTCTTGCGTTCGCGTGGGCCGCGCGCTGGGCTTGTCGCTGGAGCCGGTCGGTGGGCTCGACCTCGACCTGCTGGCGCGCGCCGAAGAAGACAGCGCCGCGCACGAAGCCATCACCAAAATGATCATGGACGTGGCCAACTCGCGCGCCGATGGGCAGCGCCCGTCGATGGGCCAGGACATCCGCAAGGGCCGCCGCACCGAGACCGACTACATCAACGGTCTGGTGGCGCAGCGCGGCGAGCAAGTGGGCGTGGATGTGCGCCTTCACCGCCGCGTCAACGACGTCATCAAGCGGATCGAGAAGGGCGAGATCTCGCCGAGCCCGGAACTGTTGAAAGACATCGTCGGCTGAGCCTGCTCCGGCCGCACGATGCGACCGGGTCGGCAGCGCAGCCGGTGGGTCCGGCTGCCTGTTACTCCAGCTGAATTTCCGCCTTTTTCACTACCGCATCCCAGCGCGCTTCTTCGGCCACGATGTGCGCGCCGACCTGTGCCGGTGTGGCCGGGCGCGACATCTCGACGCCGCCGACCACCTTCATCTTGGCGGCGAACGCATCGCTCGCGATGACCTTGTTGGCGGCGGCGTTCATCTTGGCGAGCACGTCGGCCGGCGTCTGCTTGGGGCCGACCAGCACGAAGTTGACTGTGGCCTTGAAAGCGGGCAACCCGGCTTCGTCCATCGTCGGCAACTCCGGGAAGGCGGGATCGCGCTTTTCCGACGCCAGGCCGAAGCCTTTCAGCTTGCCGCTGCGCACGAAGTCCATGGCGCCGGTGGGCAGGAAGGCGTAGGTGACGCGGTCGCTCATCAGGTCGAGCTGCACCTGGTTGCCGCCCTTGTATGGAACATGCAGCGTCTTGACGCCGATCTCCTTGTTGAACATTTCGGCCATCAGGTGAATCGGCGTGCCGATGCCCGACGAACCGTACGAGTACTTCGATGGATCGGCCCTCAGCAGTGCGATGAACTCCTTTAGATTGGTCGCCGGCAGGTTGGGAGACGCGACCAGCACGAAGCCGATCGTCAGCACGTCGGAGATGGGTGCGAAGTCGCGCAGGCCGTTATAGGACAACCGGGATTGCAGCGAGGGCGCCACGATGGCCGGCAGGTTGGCGAACATCAGCGTGTAGCCGTCGGGCGCCGCGCGCGCGACGTAGGTCCCGGCGATCGTCTGACTGGCACCCGGACGGTTGTCGATGATCACGGGGGTATTGAGAAGCTGGCCGAAGTCGTTGCCGAAAGCGCGTGCGATGACGTCGGTTGGGCTGCCGGCCGCGAAGGGCACCACAAGCGTGATCGCCTTGTTCGGAAAGCCTTGCGCCAGAGCGGTTGCCGGCGAGACCACCGCAGCCAGCAAAGCAGCCACCAATCCAATCGCCTTCCTCTTGTTCATCGCGGAAAAATCCATGTCTCTTGTCTCCTGTGTGGGTCAGGCTTTATGTGAGTTGACTCCTGAGCATTGCAGCGTATCGACCGCCAGTGGCGCTGCCCATAGGGAGACTGGGTCGAGTTCCACCTGTTGAACTTTTTGAGTGGCGTTGCAACGCATCGAAAATGGCGAGTTCAAGCCGGCCTTTCGCTGGTTCGCCCAACGGCCGATCGCCACTTACTCAACCATTGCCATGACCGAAAAACATCTGCAGATAGGAGTGCTCGCATTCCCCAAAATGACGTCGCTCGATGCGCTGGCACCATTCGAGATATTGGCAAGGGCGCCGAACAGCACAGCCCATCTTGTCTGGAAGGACCGCACGCCCTTCGCAGGAGACACCGGGCTTCTGGTGACGCCTTCGATGTCGTTCAGCGATGCGCCCCAGTTCGACGTCATCGTCGTGCCCGGCGGGCCGGGGCAGAACGATCTCATGGAAGACGAAGAGCTGTTCGCGTTCCTTCGCAAACAGGCAGCGGGTGCGCAATGGATCACCTCCGTTTGTACCGGCTCGCTGTTGCTGGCCGCGGCCGGCTTGCTGAGCGGATACAAGGCGACTTGCCACTGGCTTTCGCTCGATTACCTTCGGCTGTTCCCGGTCGACGTGGTGCCGGAGCGCGTCGTCATCGACCGCAACCGAGTCACCGGCGGCGGAGTCACTTCCGGCCTGGACTTCGCTTTCGTGTTGCTCAGACTGCTTCGCGGCGAAGAGACGGCCAAAGCCATTCAGCTGATGCTCGAGTACGACCCGGCTCCGCCGTTTCGCAGTGGACATCCAAGCGTCGCGGACGCTGAAACGATCGAGGCGGTCCAGACCGCGGCCAAGGCGATGCTGGACCGCCGCAGAGAATCCGCGATGCTGGCTGTGGCGCGGTTGAGCAGGTGACGAACGCGTCAAAGCTCATACTCAATTTTTGCTATTTGCTAGCACAAAGTTGCTAAAAGAGTCTGTCTCTTAGGACACTCAACGGCACCGTAACAAACTCAATGTGAAACCATAAGAAACGAGATTCACTTCAAGTGCTTGCACAAGTTGGCGCCGATTCTGAATAGCCACAGCCTTGTAGCCTCGATTCCGCAATGCTTCCTTGAACTTTACGTGTCACGTCGATTTACACATTCGACTGTGTCCAAGGCTATCTGTGCCTGAGCGTTGGGTACTAAATTTGTTGCCCGAGACAAAGAAGAAGAAGGGCAAAAATCATGTCAGACCTGTCTGTCATTTTGTGTATGGGAACGCGCCCGGAGATCATCAAGATGGCTCCCGTGCACAGGGCTTTGCGATCCGCCGGCATTCCGACGAACGTCCTCCATACCGGCCAGCACGACGAAATGGCGTGGCCGCTCTACGACTTCTTCGGCATGCATCCAGACCACGTGCTGGCTCTGGAACGCACCTCCGATTCGCTCGCGCATCTGACAGCGTTGCTCACGGAGCAAACGCATCGCGTGCTGCTCGAGACGCAGCCCGCGGCAGTGCTCGTGCAGGGCGACACGACGAGTGCCATGGTCGGTTCGCTTGCGAGCTTCTACCTGAAGATCCCAGTCGGTCATGTCGAAGCAGGTTTGCGAACCTTCGACGCCTACGACCCGTTCCCCGAAGAGGCGAATCGCCAACTCATCGGGCGTCTCGCTCGGTGGCATTTTCCGCCGACCAGCATTGCCAGCGCCAACCTTCGCCATGAGGGCATCGTGCCCTCATCGATTCATCAGACAGGCAACACGATCGTCGACGCCACGCACTGGGGCGTTGCCTATCTGCAAGGTCTGCCCGGCGGCGCGACGGGGGTGTTGCCGCCGGAGCTCGCGACACTGCCGGCCGCCATCGGAGGCAAACGCATCGTGCTGGTCACTGCACACCGGCGCGAGAACTGGGGTGCCGGCATCGAGTCGATCGCACGCGGGGTGCGACAGCTGCTGGAGTCGCAAACCGACCTCGTGGTCGTATGGCCCGTGCACTCCAATCCGCGTGTGAAGGAATGCGTCCAACGCGCCTTCGAAGGGCTCGCGTGCCATGCGGGTTCGCAGCTGTTTCTCACAGCGCCGCTCAACTATCCCGCCTTGTTGTGGGTCATGTCGTGCGCCTGGCTCATCCTCTCGGACTCGGGCGGCATTCAGGAAGAGGCCGTGTCGGCTCGTGTGCCGATTCTTGTGCTGCGCGACACCACCGAGCGGCCTGAGCTGATCTCCGCAGGGGCGGGAAAGCTGATCGGGACCAATGCCGACCAACTGTGTCGCGAGGTTGTCGGACTGCTGCACGACGAGCAGACATACGAGCGCATGCGGGAGGCGAAGAACCCCTTCGGCGACGGTCAGGCGGCACCGCGCATTGCCGACATCGTGTGGCGTGCATTGGAACCAGCGCGACAGGCGCAGGTTCAGGAAGGGGCGCAGCGAGATTTTCAGGAAGAGCGGCTGCGTCCTGCAGTCGTCGCAACACCTTGACGGAGTCGGTCCATGGAATGGGTCGACGTCATCGCGGCGGCGCTCGTCGCACTGAAGCTGCTGTTCATCTTCGTCAGCCTGGTGTTTCTCGCCTGCGGGCTGGACGACCTTTTCATGGACGTGTGCTACGGGGCGCTGACGTTCTACCGGCGCTGGTTCGTGCTGCCCAAGCACCCGCTGCCGACCGAACAGGAATTGCAGGACAAGCCTGAACAGCCGATTGCGATCCTGCTGCCGGCATGGGACGAGTCGGCCGTGATCCGGCCGATGCTCCAGCGCCTGCTCAAGACGCTGAACTACAGCAACTACCAGGTCTTCGTCGGCACCTACCCGAACGACGAAGCGACGCATCGCGAGGTCGACGAGGTGCGCGAAACCTCCGACAAGGTACAGCGCATCTGCACGCCCGACGACGGCCCCACTTGCAAGGCCGATTGCCTCAACTGGATCTACCAGGGCATTCGCCGCTACGAGAAGCAGAACGGCGTGCGCTTCGAAATATTCGTGATGCAGGACTGCGAGGACGTCATCCACACGCTCGCCTACAAGATGTTCAACCACCTGATCCCGCACAACGACATGGTGCAGCTTCCGGTGCTTTCCCTCCAGCGCAAGTGGCACGAGTTCACTGGCGGCCATTACCTCGACGAGTTCGCGCAACTGCACTACAAGGATCTGGTCGTACGGGAACTGCTGGACCACAGCATTCCCGCTGCCGGGGTCGGTTGCGCATTCAGCCGCAGGGCATTCGAAACAGCCGCGGCGAGCAACCACAACGAGCTCTTCAATATCGACTCGCTCACCGAGGACTACGACTTCGGCTTTCGCATGAAAGCGCTCGGCATGAAGCAGGCCTTCGCCAAGTTCTGCGTCGTGCGCGAGGTCGATCGCCCGCATTGGCTGACCGGCAAGGCCCACAAGGTGAAGGTGCGCGACTACGTTGCGATCCGCGAGTACTTTCCGTCGAGCTTCTGGCCCGCCGTGCGGCAGAAGGGGCGCTGGGTGGTCGGCATCACCCTGCAAGGCTGGAAGAGCCTGCGCTGGCGCGGTCAGTTCTCCACCAAGTACATGCTGTACCGCGACCGGCGCGCGCTGGTCACCAACTTCTGCAACGTGCTGGCCTACGTGGTGGTGCTCGGTGTCGTGGCCCTCTGGGTGGTCAATTCGCTCGTTCCTGAATCGCTTCGCTATCCGCCGGTGATCGAGCAGGACACCTGGCTATGGAACCTCACGCTCGGCAACGCGGCGTTGTTGGCATGGCGCGTGTTCCAGCGCGCGTACTTCGTGCAGCGGCTGTATGGATGGGCGCAGGCACTCTGGTCGATCCCCCGCATGGTGTGGGGCAATTTCATCAACTTCGCTGCAACCGGGCGGGCCATTCGGCTGTATCTGCGCTTCCTGCGCACCGGCAAGCTGATCGCGTGGGACAAGACGACCCACATCTTTCCGTCCGAAGAAGAACTGCCGGACTCCCTGCCTGCGACGGATGGTCTTTCGCATGAACGACCTGGCCTCGTTTCCACCCCCCAGCCCTCATGAAGGAGAGATCGATGACCCGACGAACTCTGGCGGCGATGGCCGTCGGCCTCGGTATCAACGGCGCGATGGCAGCACCACCCACGGCGACAGCCGAGCTGACCGATGCGACTGCAGCCGCGCGGATCGCCCAGCCTGTCCAGCCTGTGCTTCAACCGGACCGATTGCCGATCGTGCGAAGCGTCATCGCGCCGCCCAAGCCCAAGGTCGAGACGAACGTGCAGCCGGGCCTGGACAAGCTGGAGAAGCACGAGCGCCTCACCGACGTATTGCGAGCTCGCGCGCGGGCGGGCGGAACGGCCCGTGTGGTCGCCGACTGAGCCAGAGCCTCATCAAAACCATCCCGACCTGGAGCACCCCATGAGCAACGCAAGCTGGTTCAGGCGCATCCTGTGCGCACTCGTTCTTGCCGTCGGCCTGACTGCCGGCGCCCAGGCGCAAACGACGCCGATTCGCGCACTGGTGCTCTACGACCAGGCTGCCAGCGGGCCCTATGCCAAGCTTGGCATGGCCTACGCCATCATGCTGCGCAACCTGCTTGGCCACTGGAACACGGAGGTCGACATGCGCCCGGTGCAGAACTACACCGCAGGCCAGGTCAACAACTACAGCGCGATCTTCTACCTCGGATCGAGCTACGACCTGCCGATTCCCGCCGCCTTTCTGGCAGACGCCTACAGCACCACCAAGACCGTCGTCTGGTTCAAGTACAACCTGTGGCAGCTGGCGTGGAACCCGAGCTACACGGGCTTCAACGCCAAGTACGGTTTCATGTTCTCCAGCTTGCGCGGCATGGACGCCGCACCCACGTCGGCCAATCCGAATCCGGGCTTCTTCGACACGGTCACCTACAAGTCGCGGCCGCTGGCCAAGTACTACACCTACGACGCCGCATCGGGTGCCATCAACGCCGACCCCGACGTCGGCGTGACGCAGGTTCTCGACGCGACCAAGGCGCAGCAGCTGGTGCCGATCAGGAACTCGCGCACCGGCGAGGTGATCCCGTACGTCGTGCGGGGCGGCAATTTCTGGTACTTCGCCGATCTTCCGTTCTCCTACATAGGCCCGCGCGATCGCTATCTCGTCATCTGCGACATGCTGCACGACATCCTCGGCGTGGCCACGCCGACGCAGCAGCGCGCCCTGGTGCGGCTGGAAGACGTCAGCGCACTGGTCAATCAAAACAGCATGACGGTGTTGTCCAACTACCTGAAGTCGAAGTCGATTCCGTTCGGCGTCGCGACCATTCCGTACTACACCGATCCGCTGGGTGTCTACAACAACGGCACACCGCAAACCGTCAGGATGACCACCACCGGGACGCTCGCGCGTTCGCTCAACTACGCGCTGCAGAACGGCGGAAAGATCGTGCTGCATGGCTATACCCACCAATACAGCAACGTGCGCAATCCCCACACGGCCGTGAGCGGCGACGACTACGAGTTCTGGGACATCGTCAACAACCGGGTGCTGCCCGGAGACACGGTGGCAGCCCACAAGACACGCATTCAGAATGGTGTGGCCGAGCTCAAGCGCGGCGGCTTCACGGCCTTTGCGTGGGAGCCGCCGCACTACCAGATGTCGCCCAATGCCTATGCAGCCGCAGCGCAAGTGCCGATGGACCCGCTCCAGCCGAACAAGTTCACCACGTGGCAGCGCGCCGTCTACTACACCGCGACCACGCCGAACCTGAGCCCCACGGCCACGAACCGCGACTACGCGGTAGGCCAGTTCTTCCCCTACGTCATCAACAAGGACTACTACAACCAGCGCATCCTGCCGGAGAACCTCGGCAACATCGAATACGACATTCGCGACATCGACCCTTCGTCGAACTTCAACTACACGTGGCAAGACCTCAAGCTCAACGCCGAGAACGCCAAGGTGGTGCGAGACGGATTCGCCTCGTTCTTCTTTCACCCGTTCTGGCTCGAGTCGGAGTTGAACAAGCCCGGCTTCCAGGACTTCCAGTCGATCATCAATGCGATCGAAGCATTGGGCTACCAGTGGGTAGACGCCAGCACGCTGTGACAACCGAGGTGCACCTCCGTTCGCCGGGAGTTCCGCATGACCATGCTTCGAACCAGGTTCCCCTCGCATCGCAGCGAGATCGCGGCGGGCTGCGTGCTTTGCCTCTCGCTCGCTGCGCCCGACACCGTCGCTGCAGACGCGGTGCCGTCCGCAGCACTCGCGTCGCCGGCGTCCAGTGGCTTCACTTTTTACCGGGAGTTCGATCGCTTCCGTGCCCATGCCCGCTTCGACCGCGCGTTTCGCCTGCTTGCCGCCAATCGCCTGGCCGATGCGGCGCGTGAGTTCGGCGCCGGTCTTGCGCTCGATCCGGACCACATTGCTGCACGGCTGGGCTACGCGCAGGCGCTTGCCAAGCGGGGTGCTTTCGATGCGTCGATCGAGCAACTGGATGCCTTGCAGCAGCGCGACGGCGCCGTGCTGCCGGCCCTCCAGTTGCGAGCCCAGATGCACGCGGCGGCGGGTCGAGAACGTGCAGCCATCACCGACCAGGAGGCCGTTGCCGTTCACCCCTCGGCGAGTCCGGCGGAGCGTCGATTCGCTATCGAGACGGCGGCCGACCTGTACCTGCGGCTGGGTCGATACGACCAGGCATTGAATGCGCTCGATCGGCTGCCGGCAGATCGCAGCGACGCACTCGCGTCACCGCAAACGCTCGCGCGCCGTGCGCTGGCCTACGAAAAGATGCAGCGTTACGGCGAAGCGGAGGCCGCGTACCGAGCGGCTGCGTCGCGCGCGGAGGAGTCGGCCCTTCGCACACAGTGGGCTCGGTCGGCGCAGGTCGCAGCGAGCATGGCGGAGGGTCGGCAAGTCCAGACCGTGGCTGCCGCCCTGAACCTGCAACCGCTCGATGTCGCCAATGCCAGAGTGCCCGGCGCTGAAGTTCAGCATCCTGTCAAGGCCGATGCGGTGTTACTGCTCGACGGCATCCAGTCACCCAGGCACGCCGTCGGCCCGCCCGATGCAGGGGCCCAGGCCCGCGCGCTGCTCGATTCGGGCGAATACGCCGCCGCCGTGAAGGCCGCGCAGCGCAACCTGGCCCTTCGCAAAAACACCCCCGCCTACCAGCTGCTCGCCTTTGCCCAAGCGAAGGCGGGCGACTGGGGTGCGGCTGCGGCGAGCTACGAGATGGTCCTCGCGCAACGGAGCTTGAAAGCACATGAACGCATCGAGGCGCTCAGTCAGTCGGCGTATGCGCTGAGTCAACTGCAGCGCTATCGCGAGTCCGCCGACGCGCTCGACCGCGCGGTGGCAGAGGAGGGCGGCAACACGATGGCGTTGTATGAGCGCCTGGCCTACGCGCGCTCGCAAGCCGGGGATATCGAAGGTGTCGCCGATGCCCAGCGGCGCGCACTCGATGTGCCGGGCATCACCGACCAGACGCGCCGCTCGATACTGCGTCGCCTCGCCGACGTGCAGCAGACGCTGGGCAAAAAGGAGGAGGTGATCGAAGCGCATCGATCGATGCTGGCACTCGACCCCGACGATGCGCAGGTGCGGCTCGACCTCGGCATCCTGATGCGAAACCAGGGCCGGCGGGAAGAGGCCGAACCGCTGCTGGCCGAGGCGACGAACGCCACGCCCCGCCAGCGCAAACAGATGCTGGACGAACTCGGCTATCTGCATGAGAGCAATGCCGACCTTGCCCGCGCCGCGACTGCGTGGAGCGACTCGCTTGCCATCGAGAAAGACGCGCGCATCGCGTTGGCGCTCGCCGCGGTGCAACTGCGCGCCGGAGAACGCGGAGCGGCGCGCGGCACGCTCCAGGCGCTTGCGGATGTGCAGCAGCCGAATGTGCAGGCAGTACGTCTCGACATGCTGTGGACGATCGAGACCGCCGATGGCCGTCACGCGCCTGCACTCGACGCCGCCGAGCAGGCGCTGGCAGTGCAGCCGACCCCGCAGCGTCGGTTCCAGGCGGCACAGTCGGAGCGCCAGCTCGGCCATTTGCCGCAAGCCATCACGCACCTCAAGCAGGCAGTGGCCGAGGATGCGAAGACCGAATATCTCGACGCTTTGGCCTACAGCCACCGCGCCGCCGGTTCATACGAAGAGGCCGCCCGCACCTTCGAGACGCTGCTGCAACGCGATCCGCAGCGCAACGCGCTGTATGCCGACCTGGCCTACACCTACATGCGCATGAGCGACAACGAGCGCGCCCTCGACTGGTTCAAGCGCGCCATCGACAAGCGGCGTGAACGCACTTCCGGGGTCCAGCTGGCGCAGGCGCCGGGTGCACCGTTGCCTGCCATCGAGCGCCCGCGTGAAGACGAAGATATCCGCGCGATGCGCGACGAGGTGCGCAAGCTGTCGGAGACCTGGAGCCTGAGCGCTTACCAATCGCTGCGGTCGAGTCGCGGCGACCGGCCCAGTACCGTGTCGGGTATCGATTCGAGTGGGCTTATCCCGTCGCAAGGCGGCCTCGAGCTTTCCTGGCGCCCGCCCGTCATCGGACTGCGCGACGAGCGCACGCTCGACGTTTTCGCGCGAATGCTTTGGTCCAACGAGCCTGGCTCGCTGAACATCCAGAGCGCCAGCAGACAGGCTGGCGTCGGGCTGCGCTTCAAGCCGTTGCGGGATCAGTCGCTCTACCTTTCGATCGAACGACTCATCAAGATCGGCGACAACGCGCAGAACGACTGGCTGCTTCGGGCGTCGTACGGCTGGGTCGACGGCTACGAGATGCGGGTGAACCAGGACTCATGGAACTACACCTCCTTGTTCGCCGATGTGGGCGCCTTTACCGATCCGTTGCATACCCGTGCGCTCTATGTGGAAGCGCGCCAGGGACGCAGCTATCGCTTCGGCGACCGATGGATCGTGACGCCGCACGTGGTGGCCAACGGACGCCGGCAATGGCCGGACCCCGGGCGCGGCAACTACGCCGAAGCCGGCGCCGGTGTGTCCGTCCGCTACCTGTTCAACGAGACGGCCTACGCGACACCGCGTTCGAGCGCCGAGGTGTTGCTCCAGTACAAGAAGGGCTTTGCCGCAGCAAAGAGCGGCTGGCTCGTCACGACCGTCCTGAGGTTCTGATGAGGCCATGGGTGTGTGCCATGGTCTGTTCGTGCCTGCTTGCCGGCTGCGCTGCGACCGGCTCGGCGCCGGCCGCGCGCTTGCAGGGTACGGTGATTCAGTTCAACCCCGCGCATGAACTGTGGACGCGCAGCGACTGGGCGAAGCTTGTCCGGTCATTGCGTGCGCTGGGCATGACGCAGATCGTCGTGCAATGGTCGGTGGCGGATGCAGCGGCGTACTACCGCTCACGGCAATTCCGTTCCGGCCCGATGCCGCCGCTCGGCCCGCTGCTCGATCTGGCCGACGAAGCCAACATGCGCGTGCTGGTCGGTCTTGCGCACGACAACGGCTTCTGGACCCGGATCGGCGGAGACCCAGAACAGGTCGAACGTTATCTGGGCGATTTGCGCACAAGATCCCTGCAGGCAGCCAGGGAGCTGGCGCCACTCGTCGCGCAGCACCGGTCCTTCGAGGGCTGGTATCTCAGCGAGGAGATCGACGATGTCAACTGGCGCGATCCGCAGCGCCGCGCGATCCTGGGAGCGCATCTGAAAGCGGTCACGACGGAGTTGCGCACGCTGCACCCGCGTGCGCGCATGGCGGTCTCCGGATTCGCCAACGCGGGCATCGATCCGGCGTCGCTGGAGGACTTCTGGCGCAGCGTGCTGGGGAGCGCGCCGGAGCTCGGCATCGTGCTTTTCCAGGACGGCGTCGGCGTCGGCAAGTTGAAGCTCGACGAATTGCCTCCGGTGCTGGGTGCCATTCAACGCGCGGTGAACGGTCGGTCGGGCGAATTGCGGGTCATCGTCGAAGTGTTTCAGCAGACAGCGGGCCCGCCGATCGATCAGAAGCCGTTCGCAGCCCAGCCCGCGCCGCTTGGCCGCATCCGCCGCCAGATGGATATCGCTCGGCCGTTTTCATCGAGCCTGCTCGCGTTCACTGTCACCGACTACATGAACGCCGGAGGCTCGCCGCCGGCCGCGAGTCTGTTCGACCAATACCGACGCAGCTGCGTCGAGGCCGATTGCTGAACCGATGATGCGAATCGCAGCCGCTATCCCGTGCGAGCGCTGCCTGTGCGCCTTGTCGGCGTGCCTGTTGCTGGTCACCGGATGCGGGGGTGGCGGGGGAGGTGGTGTGTCGGGCATCGCCCCGACGGACATCGCGCAGACACCTGCGACCGGCTCCGGAGCGGAACCTGCACCGGCACCGGCACC
>CAXTCC010000007.1:18888-33949 GCA_964242015.1 uncultured Variovorax sp. | reverse complement strand
GCCACCGCCACCGCCACCGTCTCCATCACCGCCGCCACCCGCGCCTGTGCCCGCAGGTCGGCAGATCGCCACGCCCCTGTACGGCGTCACGGTGGACGACGTCACCAGCCTGCCAGCCATCACGCAATCGCTGTCGAGCCTGCCGAAGATGCCGACCACGCGCATCGTGTTCGACGAGTTCCAGCCAGCGTCTGCTTACCGTGCGGCGACGGTGGCGATCAGCCAGGTCAGCTACGTGATGGGCGAGATCCTGGATTCGCTCTACGTGCCCCGCTACACGGTGCAGGCCTACAGAGATCGCACGTCCGAGTACCTGAACGCCCTCGGCTCCGCCGTCGATATATGGGAGGTGGGCAACGAGATCAACGGCGAATGGCTCGGCACCACCAGCGACGTCGTCGCCAAGATGAGCGGCGCCTACGACCTGGTCAAGGCGCAGGGCAAGGTCGCAGCGCTGACGCTCTACTACAACCAGGGCTGCTGGTCGAATGCGTCGAACGAGATGTTTACCTGGGCGCAGGCCAACGTCCCGGCGCGGATGAAGTCGGGGCTCGACTATGTGCTGATCAGTTACTACGAAGACGATTGCAACGGACTCAAGCCCGACTGGGAATCCGTCTTCCAGAGGTTGTCGGTGATGTTCCCGACCTCCCGCCTCGGCTTCGGCGAGGTCGGTACCAGCATCGCCTCCCGCAAGGCCGAATACATCACCCGCTACTACACCCTGTCGATCAAGGCGCCGAACTATGTCGGCGGCTATTTCTGGTGGTACTTCCGCCAGGACATGGTGCCGTCGACGCTCCCGCTTTGGAGCACCCTGAGCGACGCTATCGCGTCGCGTTGATCTCTCACACCAGCACGCAGGAGACAGCCATGAAGATGAACGACAGGCCCCGCTATTTCGGCACCGACGGCATCCGCGGCACCGTGGGTACGCCGCCCATCACGCCCGACTTCATGCTGCGGCTGGCCCACGCGCTGGGCAAGGTGCTCAAGCAGAGCGAGGAGCGGCCGACCGTCCTCATCGGCAAGGACACGCGCATCTCAGGCTACATGCTCGAATCCGCATTGCAGTCCGGCTTCAGCTCCGCGGGGGTGGACGTGGTCCTGCTCGGGCCGTTGCCCACGCCGGGCGTGGCCTATCTCACGCGGGCACAGCGCGCCAGTCTGGGCGTGGTGATCAGCGCGAGCCACAACCCTTTTCCGGACAACGGCCTCAAGTTCTTCAGCGCGCAAGGCACCAAGCTCAACGACGAGTGGGAAGAGGCGGTCGAAGCCGCGCTCGCCGGGCCGCCGCAATGGGTCGACTCCGCCGGACTCGGTCGCGCGCGGCGGCTGGACGATGCGGCCGGAAGGTACATCGAATTCTGCAAGAGCACCGTCGCGCACGACCTGAGCCTGCGCGGACTCCGGCTGGTGGTCGATGCCGCCCATGGTGCGGCCTACCAGGTCGCTCCGGCGGTCTTTCACGAACTGGGCGCGGAGGTTCACGGGATCGGCGTGCAGCCCGACGGGCTCAACATCAACGAGAACATCGGCGCCACCCATCCCGAGGCGGTGATGGCCGCCGTGCAGGCGCAGGGGGCCGACTACGGCATCGCGCTCGACGGCGATGCCGACCGGCTGCAGATGGTCGACGGCGCCGGCCGTGTCTTCAACGGTGACGAACTGTTGTGGCTGCTCGCGGCCGACCGCCTCGCGAGCGGCATCAAGCCCGCAGGCGTGGTGGGCACCCAGATGACGAACATGGCGGTCGAACTCGCACTGCGCAACGTCGGCATCGACTTCGTGCGCACCCGGGTCGGCGACCGCTACGTGCTCGAGGAGATGGACCGGCGCGGCTGGTTGTTGGGTGGCGAAAGCTCGGGCCATTTGCTCACCCTGGACAGACAGACCACCGGCGATGGCCTGGTGAGCGCGCTGCAGGTGCTGCAAGCTTGCGTGCGCAGGGGCCGAACGATCGCCGAGTTGCTGCAAGACCTGACGCTCTTTCCGCAGACGCTGCTCAATGTGCGTCTGTCACCAGGGCAGAACTGGATGGCCAACCGCAGGTTGTCCGAAGAGAGCGCGAGGGTGGAGGCGGAACTCGGCGCCGAAGGGCGCGTGCTGGTGCGGGCCAGCGGCACCGAGCCGGTGCTGCGCGTGATGGTGGAAGCGCGCGACGCCGGGCAAGCCGAGGCGTGTGCCCGGCGAATCGCCGCCACTGTGGTGCCGTCCGCGATCGCAGCATAGCGCTGCCACCACCGGCTTCATTGCTCAGATCATGTCCACGATGTGGAGAGTTGAGGGTAAACCTTGTAGAGCAGCACTCTTGCAGGCAATGTAATTAATGCCTCAACGGCGCCCTGGGTGTCTCCACAATGTGGAGATTTGTCGGCGTGCCGATGTCGTTCAACTCACAAGGAGCCCCCATGAAAAACCATCGCAAGGCGGTGCGCCAGCGCATCCAGTCCGGACCCACTCTCTGGATGGCAGGAGCGCAAGACGCACTGTCTGCACTGCTGGTCGACCAGTCTGATTTCGACGGCATCTTCACGACCGGATTCGGTATCTCGGCGGCGCTGCTGGGCCAGCCCGATGTAGAGATCTACACGCTCACGGAGAACGTGGCCGTTGTCGATCGCATCGCCAATCTGGTGAACAAGCCCATCTTCGCCGACGCCGACACAGGCTACGGCAATGTCATCAACATGGCCCGCACCGTGCGCGAGTTCGAGAAGACAGGGGTGGTCGCCATTCAGATCGAAGACCAGTTCAGTCCCAAGCGCTGTCCCGCAGCGGCTTCGACCATGCCGGTGATTCCGGTGCGCGATGCCGTCGCGAAGATCAAGGCGGCGGTCGACGCGCGCATCGATCCGGACCTTCTGATCGTTGCGCGCACCGACGTGCTCGACCCGTCCGAGGCCATCGACCGATGCGCCCAGTATGCGGAGGCGGGCGCCGATCTGATCCAGCCGATCTCTCGCACCTTCAGTCGCTATGAGGACCTGGTCAAACTCAAGGAAGTCTCGGGTCGTCGCCTTTCGCTGCAGCTGATGGAGGGCCTGTGGATGGCCGACCTCACGCGCGAACAGGTCGAGTCGGTCGCGGCCTTTGCGACCTATCCATTGATCACGCTGATGAGCACGGTCCATGCGCTGCAAGAGAACCTGCGCGTGATGGCGGGGCGTCGTGGCGGAGACATCGGCAATCTTCCCTGCGGTCAGACGACGATGGCTGCATTCAAGGAGGTGATCGGCTGGAAGGCCATCGAGGAACGGCAGACGCACTACGAGACGATGGTCTGAAGGCGGCTTCGCGAAATACGTAGCGAGTCGCCGGACCGAATCGCAGTTCGAGGCGCCGGATCGGATCGCTACTTCTGTGCTGCGTCTATCGCGCTCATGTCGCCGGTCGACCTTGCCGCTTCCATCGCAATGACCAGCTTGTCCACCTCCCGGTGCATCTGCCGCGCAATCTCCTGCCTGCGCTCCGGCAGCAGGCGGCCGGCGATCGCGGCCACGCTGATGGCCGCCACCGGATTGCCGGGCGGAAACGCCACACCGATCGAAGCCGTGCCGGGCGTGACCGCGCCTTCCAGAAAAGAGTAGCCGCGCTTTCGGCCTTCGGCAATGGCGCCGTAGAGAAAGTCGGCGGTGAAGGACGCGAACTTTTCATAGCGATGGGAGTTGGCCTCGACCAGTGCGTGGGCTTCTGAGACGGGCAATGCACAGAGGATTGCCAGCCCGCCCGCACCGACGCCCAATGGCCTTCTCACTCCGATGTCGAGCGACAGCGACTTGATCGGGAAGTCGCCCAGTGCACGGTTGGCGCAGACCGCTTCGAGTCCGCTGCGCTCGCTCAGATAGACGGTGTCTTGCGTGAATTCGGCGAGTCGCTGCAGTGTCGCGTCGCAGAGTTCGGCCAGCCGGTAGCGAGGGCGCGCAAGCAAGCCCAGCTCATGCAGAAGTGGACCCAGAAAGTACTTTTTGCTATGGGGATCGCGGTCGAGCATCCCTTCCAGTTCCAGTCGCCGAAGCATGCGAAAGCAGGTCGCTTCCGCGAGTCCCGATGTCGCGACGACTTCGCCGACACGCATGCCGCGCCGTCCTCGCGAGGCGATCACACGGAGCACGTCGACCACTCGCTCGATGCTCTGCGTGCCGGATCTGGACTCTCCACCTTGTGGAGGAATGTTCGTTTGATCTGCTGCTATTCGTGTTCTTGCGACCATCAACACATCATATGGAGTCCACATTGTGGCGAGCTAACTAGTAACCCTGAGGGCACCGCATGGTGGCGACTTCTAGCATCGAGTGCATGAAGACGCTCAGCATGTCGAAGATCGCGGCCCACTATGTCGAGACGAGCGCGGGTCCGTTGCGACTCTGGCGTGCAGGTGCAGGACCATCGCTGCTGGTGCTGCCCGGACTCTTGCGGTCGACGCGCGCGGTCGCTCGGATGCTGAGTGAGACCTGCCCGGGCTGGGCGATCACGGTGATCGAATTGCCAGGCATCGGCGGCTCGGCGCGCATTGAGCCGCGAAGTGCGGCGCACATCGCCGCAGTGATCGAGGAGGCCGCAGCGCTTTTGCACATCGACATCGCTGCCGTACTGGCACACGACTTGACTGCACCGATTGCGCAGGTGATCGCCACGCGTCATCCGACAGCGCGACTGCTGCTCGTCGACACCGAGTCCGCCAGGCAATGGGTCGCGCGCAAGGTCTCGCCGCCCTCGCTGGCACTCCGCGCAGACGGCACGCACCTGGCCGCTCTGTGGACGCACATCCGCGAC
The DNA here is from genome assembly GCA_964242015.1 of uncultured Variovorax sp. Lineage (GTDB taxonomy): Bacteria > Pseudomonadota > Gammaproteobacteria > Burkholderiales > Burkholderiaceae_C > Variovorax. The sequence continues at coordinate 29,173 of CAXTCC010000007.1, read as the reverse complement.
TGCGGAATGCTCGACGCGGTGAATCCGACGCGTGTGTCGAAGTCCGGCAGCGCACTGGCCGACGTGGCGGATCTGGACGCCGCGGTGGTCGCTGCGGCGGTCAAGCCCGAAGGCTATGCGGCGTTGTGGGCGTGCTGCGCCGAGGCCTTCGATCGGAGCGCGGACGGCGACAGCCGCACGGGCCTCGACAACCAAGTCGAGGCTGCCGGCCTGGAAGCGTTGTTGGCGCGTTGGCTCTCGGAAGTGCCTGCTGCGAGTGCGAGTGCAAGTGCGAGTGCAAGTGCAAGTGCAAGTGCCGAAGCGTCGGCTCCGTCCGATGCTGCAGTAGCTCTTGCCGCAACGACCATGCGCTACGGCTATCTGCAACTGCCGTCCGGGCGGGTGCATGTTCGCCGCGTCGGCAACACAAGCCAAGGCGGAAGCGAAAGCGAAAGCAGCAACGGCGGTGGACGCCGCGCGCTGTTGATGTTCCATTCCGCGCCCGGATCTGCCGAACCCCTCGAGACGCTGATGAAGGGTCTCGCGCACGGTCGCGAAGTCATCGCGTGCGACTACCTGGGCAATGGCGACTCGGACAAGGCTGCTATCGGAATCGACGCAGACATCGCAACAGACCTCGCAACAGACATCGATATCGCGACACTGGCGCGCCATGGCCGCGAAGTTGCCGATGCGCTGGGCCTGGCGCAGGTCGACCTGTTCGGCACCCACACCGGCGCGATGGTCGCAATGGAGTTCGCGATCCATTGGCCCGAACGCGTCGGCCGCATGATCCTTGAGGCGCCCGTGCTGATCGATCCTGCTTTTGCTGCGGACATCCTCGCGCACTACCTTCCGCCGCTGGTGCCCGACCGATGGGGTACGCACCTGCTGCGCGCGTGGAACATGCGACGCGACATGTTCCTGTTCTGGCCCTGGTACCGGCAAGCGCGGGAGGCCGCACGCTCGCTCGGCACGCCGCCGCTCGATGTGTTGCACGACTGGACCGTCGGACTCCTGAAGAGCGGCACGACCTATCACCTCTCGTACCGCGCCGCCTTCGTCTACGACACGCGGGCGCGGCTGCCATTGCTGCCGCGCCCCGCGCTGATCTGCGCCGGCCCGGCCGACATGCTGGTCGAAGGCCTGGAAGAAGCAAGGCAGCTCGCGCCGGCAGGCACGCGAGTCTCGGCCACACCGGCGACCGTCTGGTACCCCGGCCAGTCTCCGGAAGCGGTGCGCGAGACGATCGCCTTGTACGACGAATTCCTCAGCGCCGAATGAGACGAATCAGGCTCTACATTGTGGAGAAGCGAGCGCGCCCTCGAGTTGGTTCATTTGCAGTCATTCATAGGCTGGCACGCCAGGATTCTCTCGCCACATTGTGGAGACATGGACGTTTACCCTGTGAAGCGACCGATACGGGCCTGCCTAACATCGACGCACAAAGAGACCACGGCGAAAACAGATGAAGACATTCCAGATCGGCTCGTATCACGTGACGCGCATCGAAGAGATGCTGACGCCGGGCTTCAAGCCGGAGTTTCTCTTTCCGGACTACTCGCCGGAGATCTTCGAAGAGCACAAGGTGCTGTCGGCGCCGAGGTTCTGGGACGAGCCGAGCCAGAAGGTCATGTCGAGCATGCACTCGTGGATGATCCGCAACGACAAGCACACCATCCTGATCGACACCGGCTGCGGCAACGACAAGAACCGTGCTTTGCCGTTGTTCGAGCGCTTTCACCAGTTGCACTTGCCGTACCTCGACCGGCTCGCCGAGTCCGGTGTGCGCCCCGAGGACGTGACGCTCGTGATCTGCACGCACCTGCACATCGATCACGTCGGCTGGAACACGCGGCTGGTCGACGGCCAATGGGTGCCGACCTTTCCCAACGCCAAGTACATCTTCTCGCGGCGTGAGTTCGAGCATTGGCAGTCGCCCACCGGAGGCCACGTCACGATGCCGGAGAACATCGCGGTCATCGAAGACAGCGTGATGCCGATCATCGAAGCCGGGCAAGCCGAATTCATCGACGACGGCTCGAAGATCATCGAAGGCCTGTTCTTCCAGGACGCCATCGGTCATACCGCCGGGCACGGCCTGCTGAAGCTCGAATCCGGCAACGACGCGGCGATCTTTCCCGGCGACTCGCTGCATCAGCCGATGCAGGTGTTTCGCCCCGACTGGAACAGCCGCTTCTGCGAGATGGCGACCGAGGCCCGTGCCACGCGCCGCTCGATCCTCGACTACTGCCACGACCGCAACGCGTTGCTGCTTCCGGCGCACTTCGGCGCCCCGCACGGCGGCTACGTCAAACGCCATGCGGCCGGCTACGACTTCAGGCCGGCCGACGATCTCGTCGTGGCCGGCTGAGGCCAAGTCTTCTCACATCGCCAGTCACCACCACATTCCCGATGCAAAACGAATCCTTCCTCTCTGCGCTGCGCGACGCCGTGGGCTCTGCCCAGGTGCTGTCGGACAGCGTCACCTGCGAGTACTACGCGAACGACATCTTCTGGCAGCCCGGCATCGTGCCGCTGTGCGTCGTGTTGCCGCAAACGCAGGCGCAGGCCGTGGCCGCGGTCAAGGCCGCGGCGGCGCACGAGATCGCCATCGTGCCGCGGGGTGGCGGCATGTCCTATACCAAGGGCTATCTGCCGGAGAGCACGCAAACGATCGTCATCGACACGCGCAAACTGAACAAGGTGCTCGAGATCAATGTGCCCGACCGGTACATCACGGTCGAGGCCGGCTGCACCTGGGCGCAAGTGCACGAGGCGTTGAAGGCCACTGGCATGAACACCGGCTACTGGGGCCCGCTGTCGGGCATCAACGCCACGGTCGGCGGTGCCTTGTCGCAGAACAGCGCCTTCTTCGGATCGACCCTGCACGGGACCGTCGCGGCCAGCGTGCTGGGCGTGACCGTGCTGCTGGCCAGCGGCGAGGTCGTGACCACCGGTTCGGGCGGGCGCATCGGCACCAAGCCCTTCACGCGCTACGCGGGGCCGGACATGACGGGCCTGTTCCTCGGCGACACCGGCGCCTTCGGTCTGAAGCTCGGTGCCACGCTCAAGCTCGACGCGGCACCTCAGCATCTGGACTACCTGGGCTTCGGTTTCGAAGACATGAAGTCGATGGCATTGGCCCAGGCCGAGATGAGCGCCGTGCAGGCGATCTCCGAAGGCTTCGGCATCGACCGCGCCAAGGCATTGAACTCGGCCAGCGTCAACAAGTTGTCGGACGGCGTGAAGATTCTCGGCAGCGTCGCGCGCTCGTCCAAAGGTCTGTTGCAGGGCATCAAGGATGCGGTGAACGTGGCGACCACCGGCGCCAATTACCTGGCCGACCATGAGTGCTCTTTGCACCTCGTCGTCGAGGGCAAGACGGCCGACGCACTGGCCGCCAATCTGGCGGCGCTGCGCGCCATCGGCAAGAAGCACGGCATCGAGATCGAGAACGCGGCCGCGCGCGTGATGCGCTCGCGTCCCTTCAATCCGGTGCGCGGCATGCTCGGCGCCGACGGCCAACGCTGGGTGCCGATCCATGCGGTGTTCCCGATGAGCGAGACCGCTCGCGTGGTGGAAGCGAGTGCGGCTTACTTCAAGAGCCAGGCCGCGATGATGAAAGAGCACGGGATCATCCTGTCGCACCTCACCATGACGGTGGGCAACGAGTTCTTTCTCGAGCCGGCCTTCTATTGGCAGGACGAGATCACACCGCTGCACCGTCAGAGCCTGGGCGACGATGTCGTCGGCCCGTGGCTCGACCGTCCCGCCAACCTGCCGGCGCGCGAAGCCGTCATTGCCTTGCGCAAGGGCGTGCAGCAGGTCTACCTGGAACTGGGCGGCGTCAACTGGCAGATCGGCCGCGACTACCCGCTGCAGCAGGTGATGCAACCGGCGACCTGGGCCATGCTGACCGCCATCAAGAGCGCACTGGACCCCAAGGGGCTCATGAATCCCGGCTCGCTCGGATTGCGCAACGCGGCTTGAAACCAGCGTTCTCGGGCGCTGCAAAACACACTCGAACTGGAGACGAATCCATGGGTTCCACGATCACAGAAAAAATCCTCGCACGCGTGTCGGGCCTGGACTCCGTCAAGGCCGGCGACGAGGTCATGGCCAAGCCCGACTTCGTGCTGGCCTACGACTTCCCGGGCTACACCGATGTGATCTTCAAGCAATTGAAGAACGACTTCGGCATCACCAAGATGGCCGAGCCCGATCGCTTCGGCATCTTCATCGACCACATGGTTCCGGCCATCTCGCCGGCCGAAGAAGAGCTGCACAAGGGCACGCGTGACTGGACCACGGTCAACGACGTCAAGCTCTACGAGCGCAAGGGCATCGGGCACCAGGTGTCGTCCGAAGTGGGCTACGCCACGCCCGGCGCGTTCGTCGTTCACTTCGACGGCCATGTGAGTCAGCTGGGCACCTTCGGCACGCTGGCGATGGGGTTGCGTCGCAACGTGCTCGAGGCCTTCGCGCTGGAGCGGGTGTCGATCCGCGTGCCGCACACGACGCGTGTCGACCTGGTCGGCACGCTGCAGCCGGGCGTGATGGCGCGCGATGTGTTTCATCACCTTGTGCGCGTGCTGGGCGCGGCGTCTTGCCGCTTCCAGGTGCTCGAGATCGGCGGCCCGGCGGTGGCCGACATGTCGAACGACGCCCTGCAAACCATCACCGGCCTGGCGATGTTCACCGGCGCCGTCACCGCGATCGTGAACCCCGATGCGAAGCGACTCGAATACGCCTTGCCCCGTGCGCGCAAGAAGCTCGACCCGGTCTACAGCGACGAAGACGCGCACTACGCCGCACGCCACGAGATCGACCTGTCCAAGCTCGAGCCCATCATCGTGATCCCGCCGAGCCCGGCCAACACGCGCGACCTGAGCGACTACATCGACCTGCCGGTGCACACCGGCTACCTCGGGTCTTGCGCGTCGGGCCGCATCGAAGACTTGCGCGCCGCAGCGCAAGTGCTGGCAGGCCGACAGGTCGCGCCGGGTTTCGCCTTGCATGTGGTGCCGACCAGCCAGGAGATCATGGCCGCCGCATCGCGCGAAGGTCTGTTGTCGGTGTTCGTCGAGGCCGGCGCGTTCGTGTCGTCGCCATCGTGCGACTACTGTTTCGGCCGCATCGCGACGATGGCACCCGGCCAGCGCGCCGTGTCCACAGGCACGCTCAACGTGCGCGGTCGCATGGGCAGTCCGGACTCCGAGATCTACCTGTGCAACGCGGCGGTGCTCGCGGCCTCGGCGGTCGAAGGCAAGATCGCCGACCCGCGCCCGTACCTCGCCGGTCAACGGCCACTGGTCAACGGCTAAGGATCGGACATGGCCCTCATCAACCTGCGCGGCCGCGTGGCCTTCAAGTTCGACGAGATCGACTTCGACGTCGATCAGATCGTCGGCGTCAAGAACATCAAGACCACCAACATCGACGACCTGTGCAAGGCCGCGATGCAGGAGTACGACCCCGCCTTCGCCAGCCTGGTGAAGCCCGGCGATCTGATCCTGGGCAATCACAACTTCGGCTACGGCCATCCCCACTATCCGCCGATGAAGGCCATGCGCCACATGGGCATCGCGGGCGTCATCGCAGAGTCGTTTTCTCCGGGCTACTGGCGGGGCGAGATCAGCATGGGCTTTCCACAAGTGCCGTGCCCCGGCATCCTCCAGTTCGCCGAACGCTGGGACGAGCTGGAAGTCGACTGGGCGGGCCAATGCGTGCGCAACCTGACACAGGGCACACAGATCGCTTTCGAGCCGCTGCCCCGTGCCGACCTCGACATGCTGGAAGCCGGCGGACTCGAGACCTATTTGAAGAAGCGATTTCTCGCCGATGCGACGCGGACTGTGCAACATGCGCAACCTTGAACGGCAGATCAAGACAACCAAGACAACCACCCCGAGGAGACAAGAGATGAAAAGCTGGAACTTGAAGAGTGCTTCATTGGTCGGTGCAGCGTTGGCTGCACTGTTCGTTCATGTCGGCCAGGCGTCCGCGCAAGGCCTGGCGCCGGGCGACTACAAGGTCGGCTTCGTCACCGAGAACACCGGTGCCATCGCCTCGGCCGGGCAGTCCTACTGGAACGGCGCGCAGCTGGCGGCGGAAGAGGTCAAGGCCGGCAAGTACCTCGGTGCCGCTTCGATCGTGCTGGACCCGAAGGAGAGCGGCAGCGATGCCGCTCGCGCCATCCAGGCGACCAACCAGTTCGTGGCCGACCCTTCACTGCTAGCGATCAGTTGCTGCATCCTGTCGCCCGTTGCCGGCTCTTTGAAGCCCATCGTGACCGAGGCGAAGACACCGCTCGTGATCTTCGGCGCGACGGCGGCCGGGTTGCCGCAACTGCCATTCGTCTACAGCATGACGATCCTGCCCGGGCCGAAGGACAAGGCCACGGCGCTCAAGGTCGCCGACGCGGTCAAGCCGAAGACCGCCGCCTACATCCTCGCGGCCGACAACGATGCTTTCAAGGGCCGCATGAACGCGACACGCGAAGCGCTCGAGGCCAAGGGCGTGACCACCGCCGGCGTGGTCAGCGTGCTGACCAAGGACACCGACTTCACCGCGGCCGCGACGCAAGCCATGGGTCTGAAGGCCGACATCATCCTGGTCTATGCGACGCAAGGTGCCGCCGCCGGCGCCATCACCGCATTGAAGGACCGCGGCTACACCAAGACCATCGTCGGCAACGACGTGCTGTCGCCGGCCTCCATCTTCAAGAAGATGGGCGACTCGGTCGTCGGCGTGCCGTTCCCGGTCAGCTTCTCCGACTCCATCGTCGAGACGCCGGAGGCCAAGGCCTTCGTCGCGGCCTACCAGAAGAAGTTCAATGCGGCGCCCGACATCTATTCGGCGCAGGGCTATCAGGTGGTGTGGTTCATCGCGCAGGGCTTGAAGTCGATCTCCGGCAAGCCGACCCGCGAAGGGCTGGCGCAAGCCTTGTCGAAGGTGACCAAGATCGATCACCAGGTCTATGGCGGCGAGACCATGAACAACGGCCAGGCAGAGACGGCCGGAACGCTGGTGGTGTCGTGGTCTGCCGACGGCAAGATCGTGCCCTGGGTCGCACCCAAGTAGGCGCGGGGTCATGCAACTCTTCATCGAGCAACTGATCAACGGTTGCGCGCTCGGTGCGCTGTACGCGCTTTTCGGGCTCGGCTTCGGGATCGTTTTTTCGACGCTCGGCATTCTGAACGCGGCGCACGGCAGCTATGCGAGCTGGGCCGCGATCGCCGCGCTGGCGGCGGTCGAACAACTGAAGATGCCTTTTCTCCCGGCGCTTGTAATCGGTGTCGTCGGAGGCGGGCTGCTGGCGGTCATCGTCGACCAGATCGCCTTCCAGCCGCTGCGCAAGCGCGGCAGCGGCATGCTGGGGGCGCTCATCACCAGCATCGCGTTCTGGATCATTCTCGACAACCTCGCCGGCACCGCCACCGGGCAACAGAGCTTGAGCTTTCCGCGCGGCAGCTATCCGGGGACCATGTTCCGCATCGGCGACATTCCGATTCCGGCAATGCAGCTCATCACCGTGGCGGTCATGCTGGTCGTGACCTTCGGCTTGCACATGCTCATTCGCCGCAGCCGCTTCGGCGCTGCCATGCGCGCGGTCGGCTGGAACCAGACGGCAGCTTCGCTGGGCGGCGTCAATCCGCGTTACGTCGTGATCGTCACCGCCTTCATCGCGGGTGCGACTTCCGGCCTGGCCGGTGTGCTTGGTGGCATCACCACGCACAACGTTTCGTTCCTGCTGGGCGAGGGGTTGCTGCTGAAGGGGTTCGCTGCGGTGGTGGTCGGCGGCTACGACGACGTTCGCGGCACGGCGGTCGCCGGTGTCGGCCTCGGTGTGCTGGAAGTGATGTCGGCGCAGTACCTGTCGTCGGGTCTGCGTGACGGCATCACCTATGCGCTGTTGCTGACCTTCCTGCTGGTGAGACCGCGCGGCCTGTTCGGCAGTCTCGGCTTCTCGCGCGCCTGACTTCATTCGAATCACCATGCAAGCACTAGCCGATTTCTGGCGCACCTACCAAAGCACGGTCGCATTCGCGATCGTCAATGCCTTCTTCGCACTCAGCACCTATTCGGTTCTGTCGGCCGGCATCCTGAGCTTCGCCACCGTGACCTATGCGGCCATCGGCGGCTTCGTGGGTGCGCGGTTGATCCTGCAGACGGGTCTCGATCCGCTGATCCTCCTGCCTGCGGCCATGGCGGCCGGCGCGCTGCTGGCCTATGTCGTCGCCCTGATCTTTCTCCGGCTGGAGAGTCACTGGATGGCGCTGGCGACCTTGGCACTCATCCTGATCGTCCGCGTGGCCGTCATCAACGTGCCGAGCGTGACCGGCGGCGTCAACGGACTGAGCGTGCCGGTGACTCTGCCGATCGGCATTCTGGGCCTGCTTCTGGCGCTGGCCATGATCGTGTTCTATCGGCTCTCTGTGTCGTGGTACGGCATCGCGGCGCAGGCGGTGCGCGAAGACCCGGCCGTCGCATCGAGCCTGGGCATCGCACCGCGCCGCATCCAGACGATCGCCTTCGTGATTTCCGGGGCCGTCGGCGGGCTGGGCGGCATGCTGCTAGCCCTGGTGCTGCAGTTCCTTTCGCCCGACACCTACTTCGTCAACATCGCTTTCACCATGATCGCGGCCGTGGTGCTGGGTGGGTCGTATCACTGGATCGGATCGATCATCGGGGCGGCCGTGTTCACCGCATTGCCGGTGATCGCGCAGGCCTTCGTCCCGCACTTCCAGGAAGTGGCGAACGGGGTCGTGCTGCTGCTCATCATGATCTTCCTGCCGCGCGGGCTGGTCGATCCGCGCGCCATTCGCTTGCGCCGTGCTGCACGCAACGCAGACTCGAATGCAGACGCCGCGCCAGCCAAAGTAACGTCCGCTGCCGGAGCGGCACTGTGACTGCAGCAAGCTATGCATCCGATGCGCCGCTGCTGGTGGTCGAGACCATCGGCAAGAACTTCGGCGGTGTCGCTGCCGTCTCCGGCTTGTCGATGACGGTCAAGGCCGGCAGCGTGGCAGGTGTCATGGGCCCGAACGGCGCCGGCAAAACCACGCTGGTGAATCTCATCAGCGGCCTGCTGCCATCGGACACCGGCACCATCCGCTTCGGCGGCGTCGAGATCCAGCGCAGCCCGGCGTACGACATCGCCTCGCAGGGCATCGCCCGCACCTATCAAAACGTGCGCCTCTTCAGCGGCATGACGGTGCTGGAGCAGGTGATGGCCGGCTGCTATCTGCGGCGTGGCGCATCGTTGTGGGCGTCGTTCCTCGGCCTGCCGAAGGCCCGTGCGGCACGCAAGGCGGTCGAGCTGCATGCCTTCGAATTGCTGGAGCGCGTGCAACTGGGCGCACAGGCGCATCTGCTCGCGGAAACGCTGTCGTACGGCGAACAGCGCCGCGTCGAGATCGCCCGCGCCCTGGGCACCGGCCCGCGGCTCTTGCTGCTCGACGAGCCCACCGCCGGAATGAACGTGCAGGAGTCGAACGAGATCGGAAATCTCGTGCACAGCCTGCGCGATGGCGGACTGACGGTGTTGATGGTGGAACACAACGTGCGGCTGGTCAAAGAGTTCTGCGACCACGTCACGGTGATGAATTTCGGCCGACTGCTGGCCCATGGAACCCCCGCAGACTGCATGGCGCATCCCGATGTGCAGGCTGCCTATTTTGGAAACTCTGCCGATGCTGACCGTATCCGCGCTCTGCGCTAGCTACGGCGCCATCCGCGCCGTCACCGACCTCAGTTTCGAGGTCAAGCCGCGCAGCATGGTCGCCATCCTCGGTGCCAACGGCGCGGGCAAATCCACCACGTTGCGCAGCATCGCCGGCTTGCATCGGCCGGTCAAAGGCTCGATCAAACTCGACGGCGAAGAGATCTCGGCGATGCCGGTGCACCGTGTCGTGCGGCGTGGGCTCGCGCTGGTGCCCGAAGGGCGCATGGTCGTCGCGCCGCTCACGGTCGAAGAGAACCTGAAGCTGAGCAGCTACGCCGGGCGCGGCAACGCCGACGACTTGATGGCGCGTGTCTACGACCTTTTTCCCCGGCTCAAGGAAAGGCGCGGCCAGATCGCGGGCCTGATGAGCGGCGGCGAGCAGCAGATGCTCGCCATCGGCCGCGCCCTCATGACCGAGCCCAGCATGCTGGTGCTCGACGAACCGTCGATGGGACTGGCGCCGTCGATCGTGGACCTGGTGTTTCAGGCGATCGTCACGCTGCATCGCGAGGGCCAGTCGATCCTGCTGGTCGAGCAGAACGCCGAGATCGCGCTGTCGGTCTGCGACTACGCCTA
>CAXTCC010000007.1:0-18788 GCA_964242015.1 uncultured Variovorax sp. | reverse complement strand
CCAGCGCCATGCATACTCGGACACGCATACCGTCATGCGTCTCCGGAACCCACCTTTGTCATCCAAAGCCTATCGCGTCGCCTTGTCTGCATCGGGCGCCGCGCTCGGTGCAATCGCTGCCTACTGGGCGTTGCTCGCCGCCCGGCAGGGCCACATCCTGTTCGACACCCGCAAGCTGCCGGTGGTCGCCCTGTCCGACGACTTCTCCACCTACTCGCACACCGTGCCGGGCGGCATGGTGCGGGGCTACGTCTATCACCCGCACGGCGAGGCGGCGCTGCGGGATCTGTTCATCTACTTCGCGGGCCGCGGCGAAGATGTTCGCGCGACGGCCAAGGCACTGCACTGGCTGCCTGAAGGCTTCGGCTTTGCCGCGGTCAACTACCGGGGGATGGCGGACTCGGAAGGGCATCCGTCGGAGATCGCCTCGGTCGCGGATGCGGTGCAGTTGGCGAATCATCTGCGCGAGGCCTTTCCGCATGCGCGCCTGCATGTCGTCGGCCGCAGCCTCGGCTCCGGCGTGGCGATCCAATTGGTGGCACAGCAGACGTTCTCCAGTCTGCAGCTCATCACGCCTTACGACTCCATGCTGGAGGTCGCCAAGAAGCGCTTTCCGCTGGTGCCGTTGTCGCTGCTGCTGCGGCACCAGTTCAACTCGCTCGCGCACTGCATCGGCGTCGCGGCCAAGACGCAAGTGCTGCTGGCCGAGCGCGACGACGTCGTGTTGCCGGAGCGCTCCGCCAAGCTCATCGCGGCATGGCCGACTCCGGTGTCCGTGAAGACGGTTGCGGGCTCGGACCACCACAGCATCGTCGATCTCGAGATGACCTGGCTGCTGCTGGTGGACTTCGCCTTGACAGCGGTGCTGGCGATGCCTGAGGCGGCATAGATCTCGCTTTCCGAAAGCATCTTCAATTCAGAATTCAAGCAGAGGACCACGCCATGCTCACCATCAGCGCCATCATCCGGGTCAAACAAGGCAGCGAACAGGCGATGCGCGATGCGTTGCTGACCGTGGCACGCAACGTGGCGCTCAACGAGCCCGACACCATCGGCTTCTTCGTGAGCCAGGACGCCGCTGATCCTTGCCTGTTCACGACCTATGAACGCTTCACCGACCAGGCGGCGATGGACCGCCACAACGGCTCGGAGGTCGTCGCGACATTCTTCGGCATCGCCAAGCCCATGCTCGATGGCGAGGTGACGCTGGTGCAGGCTGAAGAAGTGTTCGCCAAAGGCTGATCGCCCTGAAGCTGACTCGCCACAACGCTGTCTGAGCCCATTGCCTACCCTCAAGAATTTCCAGTTCGGCCTGATCGTCCCGGCCACCTGCGTGCTGCTGTTGCTGCACTTCGGCCAGGATTTCCTGAAGCCGATCGTCATCGCGGGTGTCTTGAGCCTGGTGCTGGCGCCGTTGGTGCGACGACTCGCGGTGGCGGGCTTGGGTCGGACCGTGGCCACGCTGGTGTCGGTGGTGCTGGCGGCAGCGTGCGTGGCCTGGATCAGCGCGGTGCTCGCGATCCAGCTCGTCGCGGTCGCGGGCGATCTGCCCAAGTACACCGCGGCCATCAGCGGCAAGGTCGACGCGATCCGCGAGTTCACCGTGCGGCCGTTCGAACGCATCGAGTCGGAGCTGAAGGGCATGTTGCCGCAGGCTGCTCCGCCCGACACGACCGCATCGCGTCGCCAAGGCAATCGGGCAACGGCCGCTGCGCCGCTGCCCGCGCCGGCGGTTCCCGCGCCACAGTCCACCGGCGAGCGGGTCACCAAGCTGCTGTCCACACTTTGGGGACCGGTCGGCCAGGCCGGCATCGTGTTCGTGCTGCTGGTCTTCATCCTGCTGGAGCACGAGTCGCTGAGCGACCGCTTCATCCGGCTGGTCGGCGAGGCGGAACTCGGTACGACGGTGCAGGCGCTGAGCGCCGCGGCCCAGGGCGTGTCGCGCTTCTTCCTGTCGCAATCGATCGTCAACGCGATCTTCGGCACGGTCGTCGGCGTCGGGCTTTGGGCGATCGGGCTGCCGCACGCCGCGCTCTGGGGCTGCGTCGCAGCGCTGCTGCGGTTCATCCCGTACGTGGGTGTGCTGGGCGCGGCCGCCGCTATCGCGGTGTTCGCGGCCGCGGTCGATCCGGGTTGGACGCTCGTGCTGGCCAGCCTGGGATTCTTCGGCGTGCTCGAACTGGTTTTCGCCAATGTGCTGGAGCCGCAGGTCTATGGCCACAGCACGGGATTGGCGCCGTTGGCGGTCATCGTGTCCGCGCTGTTCTGGGGCGCGCTGTGGGGGCCCGTCGGACTCTTGCTGTCGACGCCGCTCACGCTGTGCCTGGTCGTCATGGGCCGGCATGTCAAAGCATTGGCGCCGATCACGATTCTGCTGAGCGACGCACCGGGTCTGTCGGCGGGACAACGCTTCTATCAGCGCGCGTTGTCGGGCAATGCGTCCGTCAATTTGCAGGAGGCGCGGGCCTTTCTGCGGCGCAGCAGCTTCGCCCGGTATTGCGATCACGTGCTGTTTCCCGGCATGGCGCTCGGCGCGGCGGACTTCCGCATCGGGCGCATCGATCAGCAGCAGCGCGAGCGCATCGGCGCCAACATCGTGGCGCTGGCCGAATCGTTGTCGAAGGAACAGCCCAGGCGGCGAACGGCCCGGCACCGTGCACCGGTCTCGCTGGTCAATGCCAACATGGGCGCCCACCTGCGCCACATGCGCGAGGCGCGTCTCGGCCGCTGGCAAGGGCGGTTGGATGTGCCTTCGCATTCGATCGTGCTGTGCATGGGCTTTGGCACCAACCGCGACGATCTCCTGATGGAGTTGCTGGTCAGGGCGCTGCGAGAGGAGGGCGTCGATGCGCGCAGCGTGTCGGCCAACGAACCGCAAGACCCGGAGATGGCCGACAAGGCCAGTCTGGTAGGCACCGTTTTTCTGGTCTATCCGCGCGCGGACGGACTGGCGCAGTGGCGGCAGACGGCGGTCGAATTGCGCGCCGCGTTGCCGGACGCGATTCTCGCCACCATCAAGCTGGCACTCGACGATTCTTCCGTCGAGGAAACGCAGGTCGGCGACTTGATCGACCTGGTGCTGCACTCGTATTCGGAAGCAGAAGCCTTCGTGCTCGAAAGCAAGGACAAGGACAAAGCGGATGCGGTGCCTGCCGCGTGAGCGGAGAGGGTCGTTCTGTTACTGCGTCACGGTGATGTTGCGATCGCGAATCAGCGCTGGCCAGATGGCGCGTTCGGCGGCCATGTAGGCACGCAGCAGGGTGGCATCGGCCGCTGCCGTTTCCCATCCCGCATCGTTGAGTTTGCGTGACACCTCGGGCACGCGCATGGCGCTTTGCAACTCCGCATTGAGTCGCTCCTGCATCGGCATCGGCGTGGCGGCCGGGGCCACCAGACCGACGGTCGCGTAGGCATTCAACGGGCCGGTCACGGTGTACGGCACCGATGGCATGTCGGGCAGTTGCGTCACCCGGCGCCCCGACATCGAAAGCACGGGCAAGACAGCCGCGCTCTTGATCGGCGCCAGCCCGCCCGCGAGGTCGACCACCAGCATCGGCACCTTGCCCGATACGACATCGGGGAGGGCCATGCCGGTGCCTCGATAGGGCACGTGGGTGGCCACCAGCCCGGTCTGGCTCTTGAGCAGCTCCATCGCCAGATGGTGCGGCGATCCTTCGCCGGGCGATGCATATTGCAGCTGCGGCGTACGGCCGGCCTTCGATGCCTTGAGGATTTGTTCGAAGCTCGTGAAGCCCGACTTGGGTGACACCACCAGCACCAGCGGCGTGCGCGCCATGAAGCCGATCAGTGCGAAGTCCTTGTCCGGGTCGTAGGGCAGCGTCTTGAAGAGCGAAGCGTTGTAGACCAGGATGCCGTTGTCGGCGGTGAAGAGGTTGCGGCCATCCGCAGTAGCATGCGCTGCGGCGCCCGCGGCCACCGTGCCGCCCTTGCCCGGCATGTTCACCACCTCGATGTCCTGCTTCATCTGCGAGCCGAGCTGCGTGGCCAGCACGCGCGTCACGAAATCGGCTCCGCCACCGGCCGGATAACCCACGATCCACTTCATCGCGCCAGGTGCCGGCGTCTCCACCGCGCTCACGGCCTGAGCACAGGCTCCCGCACCCACGGCAGCCAGAAAAGAACGCCGTGACCAGGTTGAAGCGGAGTGCATGGAGGTACTTGTGAATAAATGTAACCATCCATCCTATGTGCGGCGGCCCTGGTGCGGTTCAGGGGTTTCCCTATGTAAACGGAGGTGCTACATCGGCGCGCAATCAGGGTTCTTGCGCCAACAACCGTTCGAGTACGGCCGCGTTTTTCAAGTAATGCAGTGCGAGCACCTGGTCGCACACGGCCTCCGCATGCGACCTTGAAAAATGCAGCGTCGCGTTCTCCATGAACTTGACGCAGACGTCCGCGTTGGTGACGGGTCGGTCGGCATGGCCGCGGTTCACTGCCTCGCGCTGACGCCGCTCGCTGCCGTCTTGCAGGGTGACGCGAACTTCGCCCGAGTAGTGTTTGGGAAAGGTCGAATCAGGATCGACGCGGTAGCGCACCTTGTCCATCAGGGCGCGTGCGGTCTCGTCGAGGTAGGCAGCCGGCTGAAGCTCCTTCAAGCCCAGTCGACCGCGCATGAGGCCGCTCACCACCGCATAGGGCAGGCTGAACTTGGCGTCGTATTCGTTCTGCGGCCGGCGCTTGCGGTCGGCCGGTTCGCACACCAGTTCGACCGCGGCGCCCGGCACCAGCACCTCGATGGCTTCGATCGCGCCGATGTCGATGCCCTGTCCGTGCAACGTGATTGCGGCGTCGGTCGCGGCATGCACGAAGTGGCACATGGCAAACGGCTTGATGGCGATCTTCGGCAGTTCCCAATCGCTGATGCCGCCCTCGGTGTCGAGGCCTGCAGTCGCTGAAGCAAAGTCTGTCTTTGAGGCCGACGCTGTACCGAGATGGCTCGCATACAGCCCGTAGCGCCCGGTGTACGGCGCTTGCGGCGCCACGATGCCGTGCTGCGCGAACGTGGCCGCCGAGATGCCGGCCTGAGCAGCCCAGCCGGGATGAATGCGCTTGGTCCAGGCGCCGTCTTCGATGAACTGCAGGCTGCCGCTCGCCATCGACAACGCCGCCCCTTGGGCGTGGACAAGTTGCGCGGCGTCGAGTCCCATCAGGCGACCCGCTGCGAGCGAACTGGCGAAGGCGCCGACCAGGCCGGTCGGGTGAAAGCCCTGGGTGTGAAAACCACCCCGCGCCGCCGTGGCGATGCGCGCGCCGGCTTCGACCCCGGCGATGTAGGCGGTCAGCATGTCGCTGCCGCTGGCGCCGCGCTGCGATGCGATCGCCAGCACGGTCGGCAGGATGCTGACAGTCAGGTGGACCACGCCTGCCATGTGCGTGTCGTCGTAGTCCAGCCCGTGCATCAGTATGGCGTTGAGCATGGCCGCGTCGCGCAGCGGCAGACCGTCGCCGAAGCCGACGACACGGCGCAAGCTTGCAGCCATGGCGGTCGTATCACCCGCCAGCGCATGCACCGATGCCGAGAACTTCAGCGCGAAATCCTCACGTCGCGACGCCATAGCACAGCCAATGGCATCGAGCATCAGATGGCGTGCGCGCAGCGACACCTCGGCTGGAATGTCGTCCGCCCGCAGATGCGCGGTGAAACCGGCCAGTGTCGGGGCGATGGGATCGGGCGCGGTCATCGGAAGCGGTCCAGGCAATGAAGAAGATTCAGCGTGTCAGTCGACCTTGGCGCCGGCGGCGTGTGCCGCCTTGCCCCACTTGTCGACTTCGGCCTTGATGAAAGTGCTCAGCTGCGCGGAGGTCAAAGGCATCGGCTCGACGCCTTGCGCCAGAAAGTAACTCTGCATGTCCGGCGTGGCGACCACCGAGCGAATCGCATCGCTCAGCTTGGCGACGATGGGTGCGGGCGTCTTGGCGGGTGCCACGAAAGCCATCCACGACACGGCGGAGAAGCCAGGAACGCCGGACTCAGCGACGGTCGGTACATCGGGCAGTGCCGCGATGCGCGTCGTGCCGCTGACGGCCAGCGCCTTGAGCTTGCCGCTCTTGATGAAGGGCAGCACCGACACCGGCGTGTCGAACATGACGCTGACGCGCCCTCCCATGAGGTCGGTGAGCGCGGGCGGCGAGCCCTTGTACGGCACGTGAGTCATTTTCACGCCGCCGGCCTGCGACAGCATTTCCATCGCCAAGTGGTTGGTCACGCCGTTGCCACTCGAGGCGAAGTTGATCTCACCGGGCTTGGCCTTGGCCAGCGCCAGCAGTTCCTTGACGTTCTTGGCGGGCAGGTCGGGGCTTGCCACCAGGACCAACGGCACGTTGATGACGCCTGCCACCGGCGCGTAGTCCTTGACCGGGTCGTACGGCAGCTTTTCGTAGACGCCCGGGTTCACGGCCATCGGGCCGGCCGAGGTGAAGAGGATGGTGTAGCCGTCGGCCGGCGATTGGGCTGCGGTCTGCTGCCCGAGGATGCCGCCGGCACCGGCCTTGTTCTCGACGATCAGCGGTTGCCCTAGCGCCGCGGCGAGCTTGGGTGTCATGGAACGGGCGATGGTGTCGGTGCCCTGACCGGCCGGGAAGCCGACGATGATTCGAATCGGCTTGCTGGGGAAGTCGGCATCTGCAGCAGCGGCGGGCGCTGCGAACAGGGTCACGCCGAAGGGCAGGCAAGCACTAACGGCAGCCACCGTTACGCGAAGAAGGCGGGAAAGGTCACGCATCGGTAGCTCCATATTTGTAAGGACAATTAAATTCTAGTTGCTAGATAATTGTCCTGTCAATAAGAGAGCCTTAAGGGTTTACCCCCAAAAACGCCGGCGTTTATTTGCGCATTTGCATGCGGTAGCTGTAGCGGTCACTGGCGTGGATGTTGTCGGCGATTTCCAGCAACTCGCCCTTGTCGCTGTAGTAGCGCCGCACGATGCGCAGGCCCGCGGCGCCGGGCAGGGCGTCGAGGTTGGCTGCGTCGTCCGCGTCGAGCAGTACGCCCTGCAGTTCCTGTTCGACCCGTTCGATGGTGGCGCCGTAGTCGGCTTCGATCATCGCGTGCACCGCACCGCGACGGCCGCGCAGCTTGCTTTCGATGCCGGTGAGAATCGGGTTCAGATAGATCCGCGTAACGCAGATCGGCCGCGCCGCAGCGCTGTTGTGATCGGCCGTCGCCGCGCCGCCGGGCACGCGAATGCCCATTCCGTAGACCCATTCCTCGCCGGCTGTCACGCCGAACTCCTGTGCTTGCGCCTTGGCGAGCGCCACCTTGCCGATATAGACAAGGCGCAGTTCGGTGTCTTCGGCGTACTGCAGCAGGTCTTGCACCGAAGCGACGTCGTGCGTGTAGCGTGCCGCGTCTGTGGTGGCGGTGACGACGGTGCCGACGCGCTGACGACGCGTCACCAGTCCGGCGGCCGCCAGGATGCGGACGGCTTCCCGCGCAGTGAAGCGGCTGATCTGGTACTGCTCGCACAACTGGTGCTCGGTGGGAAGGTGGGCGCCGACCGGATAGACGCCGGTTGCGATTGCGCGCTTGAGTTCCTGTGCGACTTGCAGATAGCGCGGCTGGCCGTCTTCGGCCTTGTCGGTGGCGACTGCTTTTTCGGAGCTGGGACTCTCGGCGGCGGCGGATGTGTTCATGGTTTTGATTCTGCATCCGAATTTGTTGACTTTATCTGGACCAGACAATAATAATGCACGGACATTTAAAAGCTAATTGTCCATATGTTCAGAAAAACCGCTGTTCCGCGCTCCATGCTTTTTGTCTCTGCGGAGAAGCCGGAACGCTTTCCCAAGGCCATGGCGGCGGGCGCAGATCTGGTCTGTATCGACCTCGAGGATGCCGTGCATCCCGACCGCAAGGCCGAGGCGCGTGCTGCCGTCATCCACTGGCTGGCCGATCGACCACAAACCGGCAGCCCCGTCGCGCTGCGCATCAACGCACTGCGGACGGTCGATGGCCTCCATGACATCAGCGCGCTGATTGCCAGCGGTGTGAAAGTCGACTGGCTGCTGCTTCCCAAGGTCGAAGACGCAGCCGACTTGCAGTGCGTCGAAAGTTGGGCGGGCTCGCAGTTCGGAGCGCTCTGTGCCCTGTTCGAAACACCGCGCGGTATCGCGGCGTTGCCGAAGGTCGCAGTGGCCGGCGGCAAGCTCGGCGCCCTGATGCTCGGTGGCGCCGATCTGGCGGCCGAACTCGGCGCGCAGTTTGGCTGGGACGGCTTGCTCCATGCGCGCGGACGCCTCGTCAATTCGGCGCGCGCTGCGGGCTTGCAGGCGTGGGACGTACCGCACGTCGACCTCGGCAACCCGGAAGGCCTGTCCGAGGAAACGCGGCGCGTGCTCGGGCTCGGCTTCGACTGCAAGACCGCGATCCATCCACAGCAGATCGAACGCATTCACGCCGCCTTCCTGCCGACACCGGCCGAACTCGAATGGGCGCGCTTGCTGGTCGAGGCCGTCCCGGCCGGCGAGCACAGCGGCGCTTTCCTTTATCAGGGCCGCATGGTCGATGCGCCGCTGGTGCGCAAGGCGCGTCGCATCGTCGAAGTCGCGGCGCGCACCTGAATCCTTCCTTTTCTAACCCTTTGCATCCAACGGAGACAAACGTCATGGTCCAGAACGTCAAACAGGTCGGTGAGAACCGCTATCGCGAAACCTTCGGTCGTTACTACGAAGACTTCAAGGTCGGCGACACCTACGAGCACCGCCCCGGTCGCACCGTGACCGAGACCGAGAACACCTGGTTCACGCTGCTCACCATGAACACGCATCCGCTGCATTTCGATGCGGAGTACGCCAAGGCGAGCGAGTTCGGCCGTTGCGTCATCGCAAGTCCGTTCACCGTTGCGCTGATGGTCGGCATGAGCGTGACCGACACCAGCCAGAAGGCCATCGCCAACCTGGGCTGGACCGACATCAAGCTGACCTATCCGCTGTTCGCCGGCGACACGCTGTACTCCGAATCGGAAGTGCTCGACAAGCGTGAATCGAAGTCGCGCGAGGGGGCGGGGCTGGTGACCATCAAGACCACCGGCATCAACCAGGACGGCAAGGTCGTCGGCACCTTCAATCGCACGATGCTGATCGCCAAGCGTGGCCACAGCGTCGAAGACAAGATCAACTACTGAAGCGCGGGAGAGACGACATGGACATGAAGACAGCAGACGCCGGCAACGACCAGCAGGAGTTCGTCGACGCGGTAGAGCATTGGGTCGAGAAAGAGCTGCGCCCCGTTGCGCGCAAGTACGACCTGGCCGACGAGTATCCGCAAGACATCGTCGACCAGATGAAGGAACTGGGCCTGTTTGGCGCCACCATCGGCGAAGAATACGGCGGCCTCGGGCTTTCGGCCTGGACCTATGCACAGATCGTCATCAAGGTGTCGTCGGTGTGGATGGCGCCGTCGGGCATCTTCAACTCGCACCTGATCGTCGCGTCGGCCATCGAGCGCTCGGGCACCACCGAGCAAAAACAAAAATACCTGCCGATGATGGCGACCGGCGACTTCCGCGGCAGTCTCGGCCTGACCGAGCCCAACGCCGGGTCCGACCTGCAGGCGATTCGCACCACGGCCAAGCGCGATGGCGACCACTACGTCGTCAACGGCAACAAGACCTGGATCACCAACAGCATGCACGGCAACTTCACGCTGCTGCTGGTCAAGACCGATCCGCAAGCCGAGCCGCGCCACAAGGGCATGAGCATGCTGATTGCCGAGCGCGGTCCGGGCTACAACGTGGTCGGCAAACTGAAGAAGATGGGCTACCGCGCCATCGACACCTGCGAGCTCAACTTCGACGACTACCACGTGCCGGTCGCGAACCTGCTCGGCGGCGTCGAAGGCAAGGGCTTCGCGCAAACCGCGGGCGGTCTCGAACTGGGGCGCATCAACGTGGCGGCACGCGGCGCCGGCATCGCCGAAGGCGCCATGAAGCATTCGCTGCGTTATGCGCAAGAGCGCAGCGCTTTCGGCAAGCCGATCTGCCAGCACCAGGCCATCCAGTTGAAGCTGGCCGAAATGGTGACGCAGGTCGAAGGCGCCAAGCACCTGATCGAGACGGCGGCACGCAAGTACGACAAGGGCGAGCGTTGCGACCTCGAAGCCGCCATCGCCAAGCTCGCGGGCTCCGAAGCCGGCGTGTACTGCGCGCAGGAAGCGATGCGCATCTTTGGCGGCTACAGCTATTCGGTCGAGTACGAAATCGAACGCTTCTACCGCGACTGCATGCTGATGGTCATCGGCGAAGGCAGCAACGAGATCCTGCGGCAAGTGATCGCCAAGCAGCTGATCGAACGCCACAAGATCTGAACGGAACGACACCATGCGACCCCTCGAAGGCATCACCGTTCTCGACCTCACCCACATGCTGTCTGGCCCTTACGGGACGATGACGCTGACCGACCTCGGGGCGCGCACCATCAAGGTCGAGCCACCGGGCCGCGGCGAAGGCACCCGCGAGCTTCTGGCCAAGCACCCCGACTATTCGTTGCATGGCATGGGCGCCTATTTCATGACGCTCAACCGCAGCAAGGAGAGCGTGTGCATCGACCTGAAATCCGAAGCGGGCAGGGCGGTGTTCTACGACCTGGTGCGCAAGGCCGACGTGGTGTTCGACAACTTCGGCGCTGGCGTGCCCAAGCGTCTGCAGATCGATCACGAGACGCTCGCGGCCATCAACCCGCGCATCGTGACGTGTTCGGTGACCGGCTTCGGCGAGACCGGCCCCGACACGCAGCGGCCGGCGTTCGACCAGGTGGTGCAGGGCCTTGGTGGCGGTATGAGCATCACCGGCATGGGCGACCACGCCCCGGTGCGTGCCGGTATCCCGATCGGCGACCTGGGCGGCGGCATCTTCGGCGCGATGGGCGTGCTGGCGGCATTGCTGGCGCGCGCCACCACCGGCGTCGGGCAGCATGTCGATGTCTCGATGCTCGACGTGCAGATTTCCTTGCTCACGTACATGGCGACGATGCACCTGATGTCGGGCCACGTGCCCGAGCGGCTTGGCAACGCGCATTTCGTGCACGTGCCCTACAACACCTACCCGACGGAGGACGGCTACATCGTCATCGCCTGCATCGGCGATGCGTTCTTCGAGCGCTTCCTGTCGGTGGTCGATCGGCCCGAACTGAAGAAGCCTGCGTACCTCGACCAGCCGGCCCGCTACGCAGACCGCGAACTCATCGAGAACGTTATCAACGAAGAGCTGATCCAGCATTCTTCGGCTTACTGGCTCGACAAGCTGCGTGCGGCGCGCATACCTTGCGGCCCCGTCAACGATTTCGCCCAGGCACTCACCGACACGCAGGTGGTGGCCCGCGACATGGTGGTCGAAGTGCCGCTGTCAGGCGGCGGCAGCGTGCGCATGCCCGGCATCCCGATGAAGTTTTCGGACTCGGGGACGCCGAGCTTCAATGCGCCTCCCACCTTGGGGCGGGATACGGTTTCGGTGCTTGGCGGGGTGCTGGGTTATGACGCTGCTCGCATCGATGCGCTGCAGAGCGACGGCGCGGTGCAATAGCAAAGCGCCCGGTCTCGACCATTCAGGCGCTCAATTGCGCCCTCGCTTCACTGCTGTCTGTCCCGCCCGCGAGAGCACTCCAGCAAACGCCTCCGCCGCAGGCGAAAGGCTGCTCCCCGCGCGGCGAATAATTCCCAGCGTGCGGCTGATGGCCGGGCTCTCCAGCCGCACGCCGACCACGGCGGTGCGACTGCGCGGCAAGGTCAGCTGCGGTACCACGGCGACCGCCAGTCCGTTCTCGACCAGTCCGATCAGCGTCGAGACGTGGCGCACTTCGCAGATCGGGCGCGGCAGCGGCGGCACCTCGGCCAACGCCTGGTCGATGAAGAGGCGGTTGCGGCTCGCATGCGACACGCGCGCCAGCGGATAGGCCGCGAGCTCGTCCCAACGCACGAAGCGTCGCTTTGCCAGCGGATGACCGACCTGGCATGCCAGCACATAGGGCTCTTTCAGCAGCGGCGTGAACTCGACATCGGGGTCCTGCATGCCGATGTAGTTGAGGCCGAAGTCCGCCTCCCCCTGCTTCACGCTTTCCAGCACTTCGTCGGCCCCTTCTTCGACGATGCGCACCAGCACGCGCGGATGCAGGTCTCTGAAGGCGCGGATCACTGGCGGCAGGAAATGGTGGACGGTGGAGAGCACCACGCCGATGGTCACGTCGCCGGCTTCGAGTTCGGCCGCGTCGCGCAGGTTGAGCACCGAGTGATCGAGGCCTTCGACCAGGCCCCGCACCTGCGCCAGGAAGTGTCGACCGAGAAGCGTCAGCTCGACACTGCGCGTGGTGCGGTCGAACAGCCGCACGCTGAGCAGACTTTCCAGATGCGAAATGCGGCGCGACAGCGCGGGTTGCGAGAGGTGCAAGGCGCGCGCGGCCGCAGCAAAACTCTGCAGTTCCCCGACCGTGACGAAGGCGCGGAGGTCGGCGAGCGAAGGCTTGATCATGGCGGCCCATTCATGCGGTGAATGCAATAAAGCACAAGAAGAATGCAATTTACTGCAAGGCGCTGAACGCTGAAGATGCATTGCAGAAGACAGACAGAAGACAGAGATAACCAAAGACGAGAGACAGTCGAAGGAGACAAATCCCATGAAACGCCGCCTACTTTTGCAGGCAGGTTCAGCCGTCGTCGCCGCGCCGCATCTGGCGATGGCACAGGGCTACCCGACCAAGCCGATCCGCTACATCGTTCCGGTGGCAGCCGGCGGTGGCAACGACATGATCGCCCGCGTGGTCGCCGAGCGATGGGGGCGGGCGCTGGGTCAGAGCTTCGTCGTCGACAACCAGAGCGGCGGTGGCGGCGTGCTCGCCAGCCTCGCGACCGCGCGCGCTGCGCCGGACGGCTACACGCTCATGCAAGGCTACGTGGCGACGCACGGCACGACGCCCGCGACGCGCCATGTCGCCTACGACGCCATCAAGGACTTCACGCCGATCGGCATGATCGGCGCCACGCCCAACGTACTCGCCATCAACTCGGAGGTGCCTGCGAAGAACGTCAAGGAGTTCATCGACTTCGTGAAGCGCAGTCCGGGCAAGGTGAGCTACGGCTCGGCCGGTGCCGGGTCGCTCACGCACCTGACGATGGAACTCTTCAAGCAGGAGACCGGCGCCTTCATGGTCCACATCCCGTACCGCGGGATCGCGCCGGCCATCAACGATCTGCTCGGCGGCCAGACGCAGGCGATGTTCCCCGGCCTCGCTGCGGCGCTGCCGCATCTGCGATCGGGCCGCATGCGTGCGCTGGCCGTCACCGGCAAGCAGCGCAGCGTGCAATTGAAAGACGTGCCGACGATGGAAGAGATCGGCTTCAAGGGCTTCGACGCCATGCAGTGGTACGGCTCCGTCGGCCCGGCCGGCATGCCGGCGGACGTGGTGAAGCGGCTGAACGAAACGCAGGTCGCGGTGCTGAAGGCGCCCGACCTGGCCGAGAAGCTGTCGAGCGAAGCGGTCGAGCCGTGGCCGATGACGCCGGAGCAGTTCGGCCAGTACATCGCGTCGGAGATCAAGCGCTGGACCGTGCTGGCGAAGGCCCGGAACATCCAGCTCGACGAATAGCCCGCGCTGCTCGCACCGCACCGCACCTCAAATCAACCGCAACCGAAGAATCCTGTGGCCCGTAACACGCAAGTCCCCGCCGACCTGGCGGCCCCTCCGATCACCGCCATCCTCGCGAAGTTCGTCGCCGGGCATCCGTCGCGCGGCTGGAACGATGCGGTCGAGCATGAAGCGCATCGCACTTTCTACAACTGGCTCGGCTGCGCGATCGGCGCCGCGAACCACGAGGCAGCCGAGGCCGCGGTGCAGGCCGTACGACTGCTGGAGCCGGCACCGCAAGCGACGGTGCTCGGCCGTGCCGACAGGGTCGACATGGCGAACGCCGCGCTCATCAACGGCATCACCTCGCACACCTTCGACTTCGACGACACCCACCTGAAGACGATCATCCATCCGGCCGGGCCGGTCGCATCCGCGGTGCTGGCGCTGGCCGAGCGGCAGGGTGCGTCCGGCCGCGACGTGATCGACGCCCTGGTGCTGGGCATCGACGTGTCGTGCCGCATCGGCAACGTGATGTACCCCGATCACTACGACCGCGGCTGGCACATCACCGGCTCGACCGGCATGCTCGGCGCCGCGGCAGGTTGCGCGCGCGTGTTGAAGCTCGACGAGAAGCAGACGGCCATGGCGATCGGCATCGCCGCGTCGCAGCCGGTCGGTTTCAGGGAGCAGTTCGGCACCATGACCAAGCCGTTTCATCCCGGCGGCGCGGCGCGCGCGGGATTGATGTCGGCACTGCTGGCGAGCCGCGGCTTCACCGCCAGCGAACGTGCGCTGGAGGCACCGCGCGGCTTCGTGCAGGTGGCGTCGGACAAGCGCGCGTGGCACGAGGCGACCGATGAACTGGGCGAGCGCTTCGAGATCTCCTTTAACACCTACAAGCCCTTCGCCTGCGGCATCGTGATCCATCCGAGCATCGATGCCTGCGCGCAGTTGCGCGGGCGGGGGGTTACACCGGAACAGGTCGAGCGCATCGAGCTGCGCGTGCATTCGCTGGTGCTCGAACTCACCGGCAAGAAGACGCCGAAGGACGGCTTGCAGGGCAAGTTCAGCGTGTACCACGGCTGCGCGGTCGGGCTGATGTTCGGCCGCGCCGGCGAAGAAGAGTTCTCGGATGCGATCGTGAACGACCCGCAGGTCGTGGCGTTGCGCGACAAGGTGGAGGCCAGCGTCGACGATGGCATCGACGAGGCCGAGGTGCATGTGACGGCGCTGCTGAAAGACGGCCGCCGCGTGGAGGTTCACGTCGAGCACGCGATCGGCTCGCTGCAGAACCCGCTCACTGACGACCAATTGGAGGCCAAGTTCGCGGCGCTGGTCGTGCCGGTGCTGGGCCAGGCGTCTTCCGATGCCATCACCCGAAGCTGCCGCACGCTGGCCACGCTGGCCGACTTGCGCGACCTGACCGCACTGTGCAGCGCATGAACGAGACCTCCGTGAACGCAACATCCATGACCCCCCTTCGTATCGGCGTACTGAACGGCGACGACATCGGCCACGAGATCGTGCCGGCCTCGGTCGACATCGCCCGCGCCGCCGCGGAACTGCACGGCGTGGCGATCGACTGGCAGCCGCTCGCCATCGGCGCACGTGCGCTCGAAACGCATGGCCACACGCTGCCGCCCGAAACCATGGAGGCGCTGAAGACGCTCGATGGCTGGATCCTCGGGCCCATCGGGCATCGCGCTTATCCCAAAGGGCCGAACGCGATCAACCCGCATCCGATCCTGCGCAAGCAGTTCAACCTGTTCGCCAACGTCCGGCCGACGCGTTCGTATCCTGACATCGGCTGCCTGCACGACGATGTCGATCTGGTGATCGTGCGCGAGAACAACGAGGGCTTTCAGCCGGACCGCAACATGCTGATGGGCTCGGGCGAGTTCAGGCCGACGGACGACGTCACGCTGTCGGTGCGCGTCATCACGCGTGTCGGCAGCCGCCGGGTGGCGCGGGCGGCCTTCGAGCTCGCTCGCCAGCGCCGCAAGCACCTCACCTATGTCCACAAGGACACCGTCTTCAAGCTCAGCTGCGGCATGTTCGTCGAGGAGTGCCAGAAGCTGGCACCCGAGTACCCCGACGTGCGGGTCGACGACGTGATCGTCGACACCTTCGCGATGCGGCTGGTGCGCGATCCGCAGAGCTTCGACGTGGTGGTGACGACCAACATGTTCGGCGACATCCTGTCCGACGAAGCGGCCGGGCTGGTCGGCGGTCTCGGCATGGCGCCGGGTTTGTGCATCGGCGACGGCGACGTGGTGATGGCACAGGCCACGCACGGCTCGGCACCCGACATCGCCGGTCGCGGCATCGCCAACCCCTACGCGATGATCGAATCGACCCGCATGATGTTCGACTGGCTGGGCCACAGCCGCGGCAACGACGGGGCGGTGCGCATGGCGGCTTCGATGTCGCGGGCAACGACGGCGGCACTGGGCGATCCGACGGCGCGCACCGGCGACATCCGCGGGACCGGCGACACTGCAGCCTTCACGCAGTCGGTGCTGCGCAACCTGCGGGCTTGACGGTCCGCATCACGAAGGTCGACGAATGACGGATATCGGAATGCAGAACTTGGCAGCGGGCGCAGTCGTGAACCCGAGGTTCCACCAGTGACGGCCATCGGCCGCCGCGCCTTCGGCATCGCGGCCGGGGGCGTGCTGCTGGCCGGCTGCGCCGGCATACGACCCGATGCGCGTGCCGCAGCCATCGCCGAACTCGGCAGCACCGGTAAGCTGCGCGCCGCGATCAACCTGGGCAACCCGATCCTAGCGAGCCGCGGACCTTCGGGCGAGCCACAAGGCGTCTCGGTGGATCTCGCGCGCGAGGCGGCCCGCCGCCTCGGCCTGCCCATCGAACTCGTGGCTTTCAACTCGGCCGGCAACGTGGTCGAGGCCGTCAAGGCGAAGCAGGTCGACCTGGCTTTCGTGGCGATCGATCCGGTGCGCGCAGCCGACACCGACTACACCGCGCCCTACGTCGTCATCGAAGGCGCCTACCTGGTGCGCAACGAGTCGCCGCTGCAGCGCAACGAAGAGGTCGACCGCGCCGGCACGCGCATCGTCGTCGGCCGCGGCAGCGCCTACGACCTCCACCTGACGCGCGCGATCCAGTCCGCCACGCTGGTGCGCGTGCCGACCTCGCCCGAGGTCACGAACCAGTTCCTCGCACAAAAGCTCGACGTGGCCGCCGGCGTTCGGCAGCAGCTCGAAGCCGACGCGAAGCGGCTCGGCAGCAACGGTGGACCCGGTGTGCGCATGCTGCCGGGACGCTTCATGGTCATCGAGCAGGCCATGGGCGTGCCCAAGGGTCGAACCGCAGCACAGGCGTGGTTGAGCGGCTACATCGAAGAGATGAAGGCGTCCGGGTTCGTCGCGGCGGCGTTGAAGCGGCACGCCATCGAAGGCGCCAGTGTGGCGCCGGCACGCGCAGGTAGTTGAGGCGCAAGCTCGGTCGGCTTGTGAGCGCGCCGACGCGGCCGGGCCTCGATGCTTAAAATTGCGGCATCTTCCAGGGGCCGTTTTGGACAAGCTCAATTTCGCCAAACTCTTCGACGCGTCTCCGAACCCCTATCTGGTTCTGACGCCGACTTTCGTGATCCTGGGGGCCAACGCGGCTTACCTGGAAGTGACCGGTCGAACGCTCGGCGACATCGTCGACCGCTCGATTTTCGATGCCTTCCCGAGCGAAGACGCAGAGAGCACGCTGGCGCTTCGCGAATCGCTGGAGCGGGTGGTTCGCAAACAGACCCCCGACGAGCTGCCGCTCATCCGCTACGGCCTCTACCGTGAAACCCCTGAAGGCCGCGTGCTCGAAGAGCGCTTCTGGAGCGCCACGCACACGCCGCTGTTCGATGAGGCAGGCGAGCTGAAATACGTTCTCCAGCACACTGAAGACGTCACCGAACTGCAGAACTTGCGCGCCCGCAACCGGGTTCAGGAGAGTGCGCTCGAAGGGCCCGAGGGCGTGGTGCACAACCGCATCCTGAAGCGAGCCGAGTCGGTACAGGCGCGCAACGATGCGCTGCGTGCCGAGGCCGGCCAGCTCCGTCAGCTGTTCGCCCAGGCGCCCGGCTTCATCAGCGTCGTGCGCGGGCCGCGCCATGTCTTCGAGATGGCGAACGAGGCCTTCTGCCAATTGATCGGCCGCGCCGATGTCGTGGGCCGCACGGCGCGGGAATTGCTGCCGGAGGTCGAGGGCCAAGGGCTCTTCGAACTGCTGGACAGGGTCTATTCGACCGGCAGTCCGCAGCGCTTGCACGGGCATTCCATCCGCTTGCGCCGCACGGCGGGTGGCGCGCTCGACGAACGTTGCATCGATGTCGTCTATCAGCCGGTGCGCGAGGCCGACGGCACCGTCTCCGGCATCTTCATCCAGGGCATGGACATCACCGATCAGCGGCGGGCCGAGATCGAGCTGCTCAAGCATCGCGACGAGCTCGAAAAACTCGTCGAGCTGAGGACCGAGGCGCTGCGCCGGAGCGACGAGGAGCGCCTCACCATGCAGGCAGCGTTGCTGCAGTCGCAAAAAATGGAAGCGCTCGGCAAGCTGACCGGTGGCGTCGCGCACGATTTCAACAACGCGCTGCAGATCATCTCGGGCAACCTGCACCTGCTGCGCCGCACGATGCCGGACGACGAGCCGACGCAACGCCGATTGAACGGTGCGCTAGGCGGTGTCGAGCGCGGCGCCAAGCTGGCCTCGCACCTGCTGGCCTTTGCGCGAAAGCAACCGCTGGCGCCGGTCGTGCTGAACAGCGGGCGGCTGCTGCGCGACCTCGACGACATGCTGCGCCGCGCGTTGGGCGAGACCATCGAGATGGAGACCATCGTCGCCGGCGGTATCTGGAACACGCTGGTCGACCGCAACTTTCTCGAGAACGCCTTGCTCAATCTGGCGATCAACGCGCGCGACGCGATGCAGGGCCAGGGGCGCCTCACCATCGAGGCCGGCAACGCCAGCCTGGACGATGCTTACTCCCTGGGCCATGCTGAAGTCACGCCGGGCCAGTACGTGATGATCGCCGTGTCCGATACCGGTTGCGGCATGACCGACGACGTCGTGCAAAAGGTCTTCGAGCCGTTCTTCACGACCAAGCCAGAAGGGCATGGCACCGGCCTCGGCCTGTCGATGGTGTACGGCTTCGTCAAGCAGAGCGGCGGCCACATCAAGGTCTACAGCGAGCTGGGGCAGGGCAC
>CAXTCC010000006.1:13208-54066 GCA_964242015.1 uncultured Variovorax sp. | reverse complement strand
CTGCGCGTTTTCGAGCGCGGCCGACGCGGCCCGCAACAGCGCGTCTGACGCGTCCAGGACTTGGAGCGCGGCGGTTGCATCGGAATACGCTTCGACTACGTCGCGCCCGACACACAACTGCGCCAGACGCAGGTCCGCTTCGCGCGGTTCGACCTGCGCAAAGGCGCCCTGCTGCTTGTAGGTGTTGGCGAAGCCGGAAAAAAAGAGGCACGTTCAGCGTCACGCCGAGCACCGCCTCCCGGCTCTGACGCAGGTTCTGGCCGGGACGTCCGTTCTCGTAGAACGAGGCGCCCACGCTCAGGGTCGGCAGGCTCTCCGACCGCGCCACGCGCACGCGTGCCTCGGCCACGGCGACCTCGGCGCGCGCCGCGGCAATGAAGGGATGCCGCGCCTGCTCCATCTCGAGCCAGGCGGTGAGCGAGCGGTCGAGCTCGCGCGTGCGCGGCGCTTCCAGCGGCTTGAGCGCGAGTGGCGTTCCCGGCGCCGGCCCGAGCGTGAAGGCCAGCACCGCCCTGAACTTGTCGAGCCGGCCCATCGCACGGCTGACGTGGAGCCGCGCATTCGCCCGCCGGGTCTCGGCCTGCAGCACGTCGCCTTCGACGCCCTTGCGGTCCGACCGGCGCTGCTGCGCGGTGTCGGGCGTGCGCGGCGATGTCGACCGCCGCTTGCTTGGCGACCAAGTCGGCCTGCGCCGTTTCCGCATCAAAGTAGCGGACACTCGACGCGTTAGCCCGAATGTCGGCTTCGAGCCCAAAGCTGACCGTCATGCCCCTCTCAACCACGGCCCTCAAAGGCTCAGACCGGTGGGGTGTACTGCGCAGCAAAGTAAAAGAGGAGGCGCAGCCGGGAGACATGAGCGGAGCAGTGCACCGCGCCGGCATGAGCCCCGCACGAGCGCATCTTCAACCCGCCTTCTTGTTGTCCTTGCCCTTTCCTGCCGGTCAGGTGAAGAAGTCGTACGTCCGCTATTGAATTCAAACATCAAGCACGGCGCGCGTTGGCTGCACGACCGACACCCCCCGCAACGATCGATGCGCATCACCATCCCAATCCACAGGCAACTGGTTCTTCGCCTGCAGATAGTGATGCATGAACACCGCCAGGTAAGCATCGAGCGTGCGCTCAGCAGCGTCTTCGCCCGCCAGCTGCATGCACAGCGCAGCCACTTCGCTCGTACAGAAATGATCGTCGCGGCCGGAGCGGCGCAGCTTGTAGTGCGGTAGTCGGTTGGGCTGCAGGCTGAGCACGGGGAACGCATCCAGGTAGGGGCTTCTGCTGAACATCTTGCGCGCCTCGGCCCAGGTGCCGTCGAGGAGGATGAACAGCGGGCGCTTGGCGGGCTCGCCATCAACGGCGTCGGGCGGCACCACGGTATGCATCACGCGCTCCGGCGCCGCGTACTGGCCCGGGAACACCACATAAGGCTGCCACTGCGGGTCGCTCAACAACGCCACGAGCGCGGGGTCGGTCTCGGTGCGCGACCATCCGAAGGCGAAGGTATCGACCACCACATCGGCGATCAGCCAGCCGGTGTTGCTCGGCTTGAGCGGTTCGATATCGGCCATGAGCAGGCACACGCCCGCGCGCGTGACGACCGATGGCCGCAGAGAACACATGCAGTGGCTGGATACCAGACGGCAACCGCCACAACGCTCGCGCTTGAAACCGCCGCGGGCGAGAAAGGGTTTGGCGCTGCGGGCGAGTCGCGCTGCGCGCAGGCGGGAGACGGCATGGGGCATGCTGGATTCTCGGGCGTGTTCGGTTCGAGCGCGGGTGCCCTGTAGCATTCGCTGTTGCAAAGCAGTCAGGGAAACCAAAGAGATATGGTGCAGAAAATTTGGGTACGTGCAGCCGGTGTCGTGATGACGGCTGTGGTCACAGTAGTGCTGGTGGGATGTGCGAAGGACCAGCCGGCGAGTGTCAAAGGTGCCGCAAGCAAACCGGGTGCAACCCGGCCGGCGCCCGCAAGGCCGGGACCGTCCGACCAGGCAGCGCCAGCGGGGCCTTCAACAGGCAACAGCAGCTTCGTTCGCCCGGCGGCAGGCAACACGATTGCTGGCTACGACGGCGTGCGCAACAAGGGCATCGACATCGGCGGCAGCCGCGGAGACCCGGTTGTCGCGGCTGCGTCGGGGCGCGTCATGCTGGTCAGCAACTCGCTGCGCTCGTACGGCACGATGATCATCATCAAGCACAACGCCAGGCTGATCACGGCATATGCCCATCTGGACCGTGCGCTGGTCAAAGAGGACGATCAGGTGAAGCAAGGACAGAAGATCGGCGACATGGGCAACACGGGCACCGATCGCGTCAAGCTGCATTTCGAAGTGCGGAAGGACGGCGTTGCGACCAATCCGGCGCCGTATCTGTCGGGCAAGTAATCCGTTTTTTCCGGCCCGCTGCTTCAATCCGCTTCGATGTCGCTGCGCCCCAGGTAGTGCTTCGGCGTCTTCCCCATCACCCGCCGGAACATCGCAGTGAAGGCACTCGGGCTCTCGTAGCCCAGGTCCATCGCCACGGTGGTGACCGCAGTCCCCATCGACAGTCGTCGCAGCGCCTCCATCAGCCGCACCTGCTGTCGCCACAGCGTGAAGGTGATGCCGGTCTCGTCGCGAAACAGGCGTGTCAGTGTGCGGCGCCCCAGTGCGCCGAAGCGAGCCCAGTCTTCGAGATCGCCTTCACGACCGGGGTCCGCCAGCAGCGCCTTGCAGATGCGCAAGAGGCGTGGGTCGGTCGGCATCGGCACATGCAACGGCACCTTGGGCGCGGCGCAGATCTCGTCGAGGATCAGGCGCATCACGCGGCCATCACGCCCCGCTTCGTCGTAGAGCAACGGGATGTCGATGGCTTCGATGATGAGCTGGCGCATCAGGGGTGACACTTCGATCACGCAGCATTCGTCGGGCAAATTGGGTGACGCGTCGGGCTGGATGTAGAGAGAGCGATTCGACACGGTCTGGCCACGGGCGTGCATTTCATGCGGGACGCCTCCCGGCACCCACACGGCGCGGTTCGGCGGCACCAGCCAGGCGCCGTCTTCGGTGTGCAGGGTGAACATGCCCTTGACCGCATAGGCCAGCTGCGCGCGCGGATGCGAATGGCGCGGCACGATCAGCGAGGGTTCCGGGTCGTGCTCCACGATGATCATGGACACCGGACGGGGGATGTCCTGGTAGTCGGTGGCGAGCTGGCTGCGAGCGGGGTTCATGCTGTTCATTGGTGATTTTCCGTCGCAAGAAACGAGCCATCGACGCCGAAAAAACCTCGCGAAGCGCTCGAAGGGTCATCGTGCCGTCACGGATGGCCCACGCGAAACAGAAGTCGGCTCGAACCGCGCAATGCATGGTGCCACGGCTTCATACACTGACTCGCCACCCGATAGACACCGCAGGTTTCTGTACGGCGCATCCCTCTTCCACTTCTAGGATCACCATGAAGAAACGCGAGTTTCACAAGTTCCTGCTTTCGGCCAGCGCATTGGGCTTGCTCGAAATTCCGCTCGGCATCACCCAGGCGCACGCCCAGGGAACCGGCGGCGTCAGGGGCGGAACGCTCAATTCCATCGTGCAGCCCGAGCCGCCGATTTTGAACTTGGCCGTGAGCCAGCTGACGCCTACCCAGATGGTGTCGGGCAAGATCTTCTTGAGCCTGTTGACGTACGACGTCAACCTGAAGCCGATGCCGAGCCTGGCCAAGAGCTGGACGATTTCGCCGGACGGCAAGACCTACACCTTCACCCTCGAGCCCAACATCAAGTGGCACGACGGCAAGCCGCTGACGGCCGACGACGTGGTCTACACGGCAATGGAGTTCCTGCCGGTCACGCACCCGCGCGCCAAGGCGCTGTTCGGCCGTTGCGAATCGATCACCGCGCCCAACGCCACCACGGTGGTCTTCAAGCTGAAGGAGCCTTTCGGCCCCTTCATCGGTGCGTTCGACATCTCGAACCTGCCTGTGATGCCCAAGCACATCTATGCCGGCACCGACGTGGTCAAGAACCCGGCCAATCTGAACCCCATCGGCTCGGGGCCGTACAAACTGAAGGAATGGGTGCGCGGCTCGCACATTCACCTCGTGCGCAACGAGGAGTACTTCAAGCCTGGCCTGCCGTACCTTGACGCCATCATCTACCGCGTGATTCCCGACGGTGCCTCGCGTGCCCTCGCGCTTGAAAACGGCACCGTGCAATTGACGCAGTGGACCGACCTCGAACTGTTCGATGCGCAGCGCCTGAGCAAGAAGGCCAATTTGGCCACCACCACCAAGGGCTACGAATACTTCGCGCCCATCATGTGGCTGGAGATCAACAACCGCACCGCACCGCTCAACGACAAGCGCTTCCGCAAGGCGGTGATGCACGCGATCGACCGCAACTTCATCAAGGACAAGATCCTCTACGGTTTCGGCAAGGTCGCGACCGGCCCGGTCAACTCCAAGACCAAGTTCTACGAGCCCAACGTCACCAAGTACGACTTCTCGATCGAAAAGGCCAAGGCGCTGCTCGACGAGATGGGCCTGAAGCCCGATTCCAAAGGTGTGCGCGTGACGGTCCGTTTGCCCGTGTCGCCTTACGGCGAGATGGTGCAGCGCACGTGCGAATACATCCGCCAATCGCTGGCCAAGGTCGGCATCGCGGTCACGCTGGAGTCGACCGACCCCGGCAGCTACACGCAACGCATCAGCAACTGGGACTACGAACTCAATCTGTCGTGGCTCTATCAGTTCGGGGACCCGGCATTGGGCGTGACGCGCAACTACGTCACCTCGAACATCCGCAAGATCCTGTTCACCAACACGGTCGGTTATTCGAACGCGGAAGTCGACAAGCTGGCCGACGAAGCGGCAGTCGCAGTCGAGGATTCGAAGCGCCAGGCCTTGTACAGCCAGATGCAGAAGATCATCGTCGACGAGGTGCCGATCGCCTGGCTGGTCGAGATGGAATTCCCGACCATCTACGACAAGCGCCTGCAGAACCTGGTGACCTCGGCCATTGGCATCCACGAGAGCTTCGACACGGTCTACTTCAAGGGCTGAAGCCGAGTGCAGGGCGCTCTCTAAGCCGAAAGGTGATGGGCGCGCCTTGCCTCGCCAACATAGCGATTCATGAATCTTCAATGGCTCAAAGGCCTGGCTGCACTCGGTGTGCGGCTGGGCAAGATGGTGGCGGTCGTCCTGCTCATCGCCATCTTCAATTTCATGCTGGTGCGCGCAGCGCCCGGCGATCCCGCGCTCGTGCTCGCCGGCCAGTCCGGCGCGACCGACGAGGCCTTTCTGGCGCGCGTGCGCAAGGACTACGGACTCGACCAGCCGCTGCCCACGCAACTCGCCACCTATCTCGGCAAAGTGGTGCGGCTCGACCTCGGCTATTCGCATCGCCAGCAACGCACCGTCGTCAGTGCCATCCTGGAGCGCCTGCCTGCGACGCTGCTTCTTACCCTCTCCGCATTCGCCATTTCGCTGGTCGGCGGTGTCGTGCTCGGCAGTCTGGCCGGCGTGCGCGCGGGCAAGATCTCCGACACGCTCATCAGCCTGCTCGCACTGGTCATCTATGCCACGCCGGTGTTCTGGCTCGGGCTGATGCTGGTACTGCTTTTTTCAGTGCAGCTCGGCTGGCTGCCAGCCTTCGGCTACGAGACCATCGGCGTGACCATGTCGACCTGGGGCGCCATCGTCGACAAGCTCCAGCATCTCGCGCTGCCCGCCTTCACACTGGGCATGTTGTACCTCGCGATCTATGCGCGGCTCATGCGCTCGTCGATCATCGAAGTGAGCCATCAAGACTACGTGAAGACCGCGCGTGCCAAGGGCGCATCGGAGAGCCGCATTCTCTGGCGCCACATGCTGCGCAATGCGCTGCTGCCGGTCGTCACCATGGCCGGTGTGCAGGCCGGCACGCTGATCGGCGGCTCGGTCGTCATCGAGACCGTGTTCGCGTGGCCGGGGCTCGGCCGCCTCACTTACGACGCGGTGCTGCAGCGCGACTACCAGGTGATGCTGGGCGTGTTCCTCGTGCTGTCGGTGCTGGTCATCTTCTTCAACTGGCTGACCGATTTGCTCTATCGCGTGATCGATCCCCGGATCAAGGCTTCATGACATGAAGCAGATCCTCAAATCATTCCTGCGTCATCCGAGCGGCATGCTCGGGCTGATCATCCTGCTGGCCGTGGTCGTGCTCGCGATCACCGCACCGCTGCTCTACCCCGGCGACCCGTGGGACACGGTGGCTGCACCGTTCACGCCACCGCAAACCGACGGGATGCTGTTCGGCAGCGACAGCCTGGGCCGCGACATCGCCGCGGGCATCGCGCACGGCACCCGCGTCTCGCTGATGATCGGCATCACATCGACGCTGGTCGCGCTGATCATCGGCATCGTGGTGGGTGCCCTGTCGGGCTACGTCGGTGGCCGCGTCGGCGAATGGCTGATGCGCTTCACCGAGCTGTTCCAGACCATCCCGGCGTTCATGCTGTGCATCTTGCTGGTGGCGATCCTGCAGCCGTCGATTCGCAACATCGTGGTCGCGATCGCGCTGGTGAGCTGGCCGCAGGTGGCACGTCTCACACGCGGTGAGTTCCTCGCACTCAAAGACCGCGAGTTCGTGCTGGCGGCGCGCTGCCAGGGCGAATCGCCGCTGTCGCTGATCGTGCGCTACATCCTTCCCAACGCGCTGTCGCCCATCATCGTCGCGGGCTCGCTGAGCATCGCCAGCGCCATCCTGATCGAGAGCGCCCTGAGCTTCATGGGATTGGGCGATCCCAACCTGATGAGCTGGGGCTTCATGATCGGCGCCGCCCGCACGATGCTGCGGCAAGCCTGGTGGATGAGCTTCTTTCCGGGCGCCGCCATTCTGCTGACCGTGCTTGCCATCAACCTCGTCGGCGAAGGCCTCAACGACGTGCTTAACCCGAGGATCTCCCGCAAATGACGGCGCCCACCCATAGCGGCACTTCCGGGCCGCTGCTGTCGATCCAGGATCTTTCGATCGTGTTGCCGAGCTCCGGCGACCGCAGCTATGCCGTCGACCGCCTGTCGCTCGACATCGCCGAGAACGAAATCGTCTGCCTGGTCGGCGAGTCCGGTTCGGGCAAGTCGATGACGGCGCACGCCATCCTCGGCCTGCTGCCGCCGCGCGTGTCGATCGACGCCAAGAGCCGCATCCTGCTCGAAGGCTCCGAGCTCACCGAGCTGGATGCTGCCGCGATGCGCAAGCTGCGCGGCGACCGTATCTCGATGGTGTTCCAGGAGCCGATGAGCGCGCTGAACCCGTTGCAGCGCGTCGGTGCCCAAGTGGCCGAAGCGCTGCAGCTGCACAACACGGCGGACCAGTCGGCATCGGCCATCGAAGAGCGTTGCATCGCGATCATCGATGCGGTCGGCCTGCCCTCGCCGCGGCAGATCGTTCGCAGCTATCCGTTTCAGCTGTCGGGCGGACAACGTCAGCGCGTGATGATCGCGATGGCGCTGCTCAACAACCCGCGCCTGCTGCTGGCCGACGAGCCGACCACCGCGCTCGACGTGACGACGCAGCGCCAGATCCTCGACCTGATCCAGACGCTGCAAGCCGATCGCAAGATGGGCGTGCTGTTCATCACGCACGACTTCGGTGTGGTGGCGGACATTGCCGACCGTGTGGTCGTCATGCGCCATGGCCGCGTGGTCGAGCAGGGCACGCGCGACGCGGTGCTGCGCGATCCGCAGCACGAGTACACCAAGGCGCTGATCGCCGCAGTGCCGGGACGGCAGGCGCGCAGCACGCCGCGCGCTGCGACAGTGGCCGAGCCCTTGCTGAAAATCGAGCAGTTGCGCAAGACCTTCGTCTCGAAGTCGGGCATGTTCTCGCCGCCGCGCACCGTGGTTGCTGCAGACAGCATCGATCTCGCGATTCAGGACGGCGAGACGGTGTCGGTGGTCGGTGAATCGGGCTCGGGCAAGTCTACGCTCGGTCGCATGGTGATGCGCCTGATCGAGCCCGACAGCGGCACCATCACCTTCGCCGGCCAGCCGGTGCTGGGGCAAGACGCCGCAGCGCTGCGCGACTATCGGCGCCAGGTGCAGATCATTTTTCAGGACCCGTTCGCGTCGCTCAATCCGCGGCAGAAGGTCGGTGATGCGATCGCTCGTGGGCCGATGATCTACGGCACGTCGCGCAGCGATGCTCTGAAGATGGCGGCTGCGTTGCTCGACCGCGTCGGGCTCGGGGCATCGGCAGTCAACCGCTTCCCGCACGAATTCTCAGGCGGCCAACGGCAGCGAATCTCGATCGCGCGTGCATTGGCACTCAAGCCGCGTCTGCTCATCGCCGACGAAGCGGTGTCGGCCCTCGACGTGTCGATCCAGGCACAGGTGCTGGCGCTGCTGGCGGAGCTCAAGGCGGAGCTCGGTCTGACCATGATGTTCATCACGCACGACCTGCGCGTCGCGGCCGAAATTTCCAACTCCGTGGTCGTGATGCAGAAGGGCCAGATCGTCGAGCGCGGCGCGCCGGGGCAGCTCTTCAGCGACCCGCAGCATCCGTACACGCGGACGCTGCTGGCGGCGATGCCGGGACTGGACTTCTTCGAACACAAGGTGGCCGCATGACGACCGTCGCCCTGCTGAGCCGCTCGGCCAACCTCGACTTTCTGCGTCCGCTGTTGCTGGCGGCAGACCCGACGCTCGACATCCGCACCTGGCCCGATCCGGCCTGTCTCGAAGCCGAAGTCGCCGTGTGCTGGCAGACACCTGCCGGCCTCTATGCGCAGATGCCCAACCTGAAGCTGGTGCACAGCATTGCCGCCGGCGTCGACAACGTGATCGCCGAGCAAGACCTGCGCGACCTGCCCGTCTGCCGCGTGGTCGATCCGATGCTGGCCGAAGGCATGCTTCAGTTCGTGCTGTGGGGCGTGCTGTACTTCCATCGCAAACTCGATGCGGCGATGGCGAGCCAGCGCGCCAACGAATGGAAGCGGCCGCTGCAAACGCCGGCATCGAGTTGCCGCGTCGGCTTGATGGGCTTGGGCGAACTGGGCGGGCTCATCGCATCACGCCTGCCTGCGCTCGGCTACACGGTGAACGGCTGGTCGCGCACGCCGCGTGATGCTGCGGGCGTCAACATGTTCAGCGGCCCGACCGATGGGGATGGCGACCGCGGCTACGACGCCTTCCTCGCACAGACCGACGTGCTGGTGTGCCTTCTGCCGCTGACGGAACAAACGCGCGGCATCCTCGGCCGCCGCACCTTCGACGCGCTGCCCAAGGGCGCCACGCTCATCCATTGCGGCCGCGGCGAACACCTCGTCGAAGGCGACCTGATCACCGCTCTCGACAGCGGCCAGTTGCGCGGCGCGATCGTCGACGTCTTCGAGCAGGAGCCGCTGCCGCCGGAGCATCCGTTGTGGTCAACGCCCGGCGTGGTCGTGACGCCGCACATGGCGACGATGGCGACCTTCGATGTGGTCGCGCGGCAGGTCGCTCGCAACATCGGCCAGCTCCGCTCAGGCGCGCCTTTCTTCAACGCCGTCGACACCGCGCGCGGCTATTGAGACGGCCGCCTCCACCCTGACAACAAACACCCGAACCACCAAAGACATGACCAACCTCGACCCCGCCTTCGCCGCCTCCACCAACGGCGCGAAGCCTGCACCGCTCGATCCGCAGGTGCGGCTGTTCGTGCAGCGCATGTCGGCCGACGCATCCAAGTTTCCGCGCCGCGACACCGTGTCGATCGCCGAAGGCCGCGAGATCGCCGAGCAGGTGCGTGCGCCCTGGACCGCCGGTGGCCCGGTGATGGAACGCACCGAGGAGCAGCGGGTGCCGACGCGCCACGGCGAGGTACTGATCCGCACCTACTACCCGAAAGAGCGCCGCATGCCCGGCGCGTTCTTCTACATCCACGGCGGCGGCTTCGTGCTGTTCAGCATCGACACGCACGACCGACTGATGCGCGAATACGCAGCCCGTACCGGCATCGTGGTCGTCGGCATCAACTACACGCGCGCGCCGGAAGCCAGGTTCCCGCAGCCGATCGAAGAGTGCATCGACACCGTGAGTTGGCTCATCGCCAACGCAGCGACGATCGGTTTCGACCCCGAGCAGTTCTTCATCGGCGGCGACTCGGCCGGCGGCAATCTGTCTCTGTGCACGTCGATGCACTTCCGCGACCTGGGCGACAGCCCGATCCGCGGCATGGTGCTCAACTACACCGGCTTCAGCACCGACCTGTACCAGGACTCGGTCGTGAAGTACGGCGCCGGCGACTATGGCTTGTCGCTGCACATGATGGTCTGGTTCTATCGAAACTACCTCGGCCGCAAGGAGGACTACACCGACCCGCGCATGAACCTGCTCGACGCCGACCTGCACGAGATTCCGCCGGCGTTCCTCGTCATCACCGAATGCGATCCGCTGTACGACGGCAACATTGAGATGGTCGACAAGATGAAGGCCGCGGGCGTCGATGTGGAGTCGAAGATCTACGCGGGCACGGTGCACAGTTTTCTCGAGGCGGTGTCGGTCGCCGATGTCGCCAGCGTGGCGTTCGACGACACGGTGCGCTGGCTGCAGAAGCACGCCTGAAAACACGGCTCTGAAGCAACCGATGTACACGCCCCCGGCCTATGCAGAAACCGACGAAGCACTGCTGCGTCAGCGCATGCGCGAGTGGAGCTTCGCGACGCTGATCACGCACGGCGAAAACGGACTCAACGCGACGCACTTGCCGTTTCTGGTCGACGATCCCGACACGGTGCATGACCGACACGGCCCGCACGGCCCGCACGGTTTGCTGACCACGCACCTCGCGCGCGGCAACGCCCAGTACCGCGACTTGAAGGCCGGCGCCGCGGCACTGGTGATCTTTCAAGGCCCGCACGCCTTTATTTCACCGAGCTGGTACGAGAACCGGCTGACCTTCCCGACCTGGAACTACACCGCCATCCATGTGCACGGCACGCCGGAAGTGGTGGACGACACCGCCGCGGTCCATGCGGTGCTGCAGCGCACGGTCGCTAAGTACGACACGCCACTGGGCGGCGACTGGTCCTTCGAGGGCGTGCCCGCCGACTACACCGCACTGCGCCTCAGGGCCATTGCCGCGGTGCGCATTCCCATCGCGCGCATCGAGGGCAAGATGAAACTGAACCAGGACAAGCCCGTGGCCGACCGCCTCGGCGTCATCGCCGCGCTGGAACGCCAGGGCGATGCGCAGAGTCTGGCAGTCGCCGAACTCATCCGGCGGCAACCCGACATCGGCACCCTCGAACACGCCGCTTGAACAAGTCACCTGAACGCAACACACTACAACCATGACCACCGCAGAGACACTCGCCCCCCTCGCCTCCCCTGTCACCGAGTCCGCCGACTTCGCTGAGTCCGCACATGATGCCGAAGCCCGCACGCGCAAAGACCTGGCCGCGCTCTATCGGCTGATCGCGCACTTCAAGATGACCGATCTGGTCGACACGCACATCAGCGCGCGCATTCCCGGAACGCCCGACCACTTCTTGATCAACCGCTACGGCGTGCTGTTCCACGAGATGCGCCCGGAAGACCTGGTCAAGATCGACCCGACCGGCCATGCCGTCGACAGGGCCGATGCATCGAAGCGCGTCAACGCCGCAGGCTTCACCATCCACTCCGCCGTGCACATGGCGCGGCACGACCTGGACTGCGTCATCCATACGCACACGGCAGACGGCATCGCGGTGTCGTGCATGCAAGAGGGACTGCTGCCCATCAGCCAGCATGCGCTCAAGTTCTACGGGCACCTGGGCTATCACGACTACGAAGGCATCGCGCTCGACCTCGAAGAACGCGAGCGACTTGTCGCCAGCCTTGGCCAGCATCGCGTGATGATCCTGCGCAACCACGGCCTGTTGGCCGCCGGCCGCACCATCGCCGAAGCCTTCCTGAATATCTACTTTCTGGAACGTGCATGCCAGGCGCAGGTGAAAGCGTTGAGTGGTGGACGCCCGTTGAATCTGCCGCCCGTTGCAGTCTGCGAGCGCACTGCGGCGCAGTTCAACCGCGAAGACAACCTGTCGCATTCGCAGATGGCGTGGGAGTCGGCGCTGCGGTTGCTGGACTGAAGCTACCGCCGGCCGTTACCGCCAAGCGTTAGCGCCGACCGTTCAGCCAGACCGTCCCGATCCCGCCCAAGCCGATCAGGCAGATCCCGGCGATCGACCATGCATCGGGTGCGTGACCGAACACCAGCCAGCCGATCAGCGCGGCGAATGCGATCTGTGCATAGGCAAAAGGCATGAGCACCGTCAAAGGCGCTGCCCGGACGGCCGACGCCATGCTGACATGGCCTGCAGTCGCCAGGGCGCCCAGCACGAACAGCAAAGCCCATTGACCGGGAGTCGCCTTGGCCAATGTCGGAGCAATGTCCAGCGGCGCGATCCAGAGGATCACGCCGAGCGACAAGGTCACGATCAACGCAGAAATGAAGTTGGTCACGACCAGGTCGTCGGCAGTGGCGATGCGCCGCGTGACCAGCTGGAAGACGGCATAGCACAGCGCACTGCAGATGGGCAGCAGCGCGCCCCAACCCAAGGCGCTCGCACTGCCGGGACGCACCACGGTCAGCATGCCGGCAACGCCGAGGAAGACCATGGCCCAGCGACCCGGCGACACCCGCTCCTTCAGCACGAAGGCGCCGAGCACCGTCGTCGCGACCGGCGCGAGCAACACCAGCGCCGTGTACTCGGCCAGCGGCACGTGCTGGACTCCGTAGAAGGCTGCCGTCGAGTTCGCGAGCAGAAGAAAACCCCTGATGAGCTGAAGCCCGGGTACGCGGCTCTTGACCTTGAAGGTTCGCCCGCGAACGTAATGCCAAACCGCCAACGTGCCCGTCTGGAACATGTAGCGCGTCCACATCAGAACGAGCACCGGCAACGTCGCGCCAAGATGCTTTACCGTGGCATCGCTGCCCGCGAACAGGCACGCGGTCAACAGGATCAGCATGATTCCGCTGCCGATGTCCTGGCCTCTGACGTTGTTGACTTTGCTGCTCATCCAGCGGCGAGTCTGCCAGCGATTCGAGTGTCGATCCGGTCGATCTGTACGACGTCTACGACCCGCGCAGCTTGCTTCCGAAGAGTGCCAGCATCGCATTCCAGCCCCGCTCCGCCAAGGCAGCGTCGTAGACAGGAAAGTCCGTCACCATCCAGCCGTGCGCAGCGCCGGCGTAGATCTCGGCTGAGTGCTTCACGCCGGCATCGCTGAAGGCCTTTTCGAGGCGCTCGGCCATCGCCAGTGGATAGCTGCCGTCGTTGTCTGCGCCGGCCACGTAGACCTCTGCCTCGATCTTGCTTGCGAGCAGGTGCGGGCTGGTCGGTGCATCGGTCGCGAGATTGCCGCCGTGGAAGCTGGCGACTGCCGCGAAGCGATCGGCGAACGTGCCTGCGGCCGTGATCGCCATGCCACCCCCCATGCAGAAACCGACCGCACCCAGCTTGCGACCTTCTACCGCATCACAGCCGTCCAGGTACGCGATGAACGCTTCCGTGTCCTGTGCTGCCTTGTCGTTCCCGGTGGTCGCCATCAGCGGCCCGATGATCGCCATGAAGTCGCCCTTGAACACATCCTTGGGCACCAAAGGTCCGTAAGGACCATAGCGATAGA
The DNA here is from genome assembly GCA_964242015.1 of uncultured Variovorax sp. Classification (GTDB taxonomy): domain Bacteria; phylum Pseudomonadota; class Gammaproteobacteria; order Burkholderiales; family Burkholderiaceae_C; genus Variovorax. The sequence goes on along the minus strand of CAXTCC010000006.1, from coordinate 40,461 downwards.
AAAGATCGGGCAGCAACACGGCGTAGCCCGAGTCCGCAAGGCGTTGCGCCATCTCGACCACGGCAGGACGGATGCCACCGGCGTCTGCATAGAAGATGATTGCGGGCCAGCGACCTTCTCCGGCCGGCGTCATGAGTTGCGCGGAGCAGTTGCCGTCGCGGGTCTGGATGATGGTGTGTATAGAGGGCATGGGGTCACTCTATCGGCATTCACACCGGCGCGTAGGCACCCGTGCCGCCTGGCCAGGCCGTGAGTACCTCGTACCCCTCAGCCGTGACGGCGACCATGTGTTCCCATTGGGCAGACAGCGACCTGTCCTTGGTCACGACGGTCCAGCCGTCGGGCAATTGCCTGGTGTCGCGTTGGCCCGCGTTGAGCATCGGCTCGATGGTGAAGACCATTCCCGCTTCCAGCTTGAGCCCTGCACCACGCTGCCCGTAGTGCAGCACTTGCGGATCATCGTGGTAGACCTGTCCGATGCCGTGCCCACAGTATTCGCGCACCACGCTGAAATGGTCGCGCTGCGCGACAGACTGGATCGCGTGGCCCACATCACCGAGCGTCGCGCCTGGCTTGACCTGGCGGATGCCGGCCAGCATGGCTTCGTAGGTCGTCTCCACCAGGCGCCGCGCCAGCACACTGGGCGCTCCGACGAAGAACATGCGACTGGTATCGCCGAACCAGCCGTCCTTGATGACGGCGACATCGATGTTGACGATGTCGCCCTTCTTCAGAATCTTGTCGGGCGACGGGATGCCGTGGCAAACGACCTGGTTGACCGAAGTCAGGATGGTCTTCGGATAGTCCTGATAGCCCAGGTTGGCCGGAACAGCGCCCTGGACATTCACGATGTGGTCGTGGCAGATGCGGTCGAGCGCTTCGGTGCTCACGCCAGCGACGACGTGGGGCTCGATCATGGCGAGCACTTCTGCAGCGAGCCGGGCTGCCCTTCGCGACATCTCCAGCTCTTCGGCGGACCTGATGGCAACGCCGTGCGCCATCAGTGCTTCCCGGTCGAAGGTGCGCGGGCTTTGCTGGATTGGCTGCTGACCGGTCGCGCAACAGCGGCCGCCGCGACGATGTCCAGGCCGCCCGAGAGTTCAGCCTGTATCAACAACTGGCAGACCTCCCGATAGTCCAGCTCCGGGTGCATCTCGGTCAGCATGCCGACCCGCATCCAGTGCTCCGCCTGCGAATTGATCGACCGGCTGAGTGCGTTGCCCGCCACGCGCAGGTTCTCGTGCATCAGGTCAGAAATCTTGACGATACCCATTGGCGACACCTATATGAAACATGCATGAATCATATACGTTCCGTATGGCCACACCATGGTGGTCGGCATCCGGGTCGAATGGCGGTGGACGGGGCGCCGAACCAGCGCAACCGTCAGCGCTCGGGCGCACTCTCGGCAGACCGCTTCAGCAGGTCCGGCAGTCCGGCCATCCACGACATTGCAATCAACGCATCGCTGCGTTCATCCCAGGCGTCGACATCACCCCAGTGTCGGGCGGCCTCGCCGGCATCGCCGCCCCGGTTGGCTGCCAGCGCACGCAAGGGGGCGCCATGCCGATCCGCCAGCGGGTGCTGGCCGTGTCGCAACAACTCGGCTTTGAGCCGCCGTCGAAAGTCGGGGTGCAGTCCGGTCTCCGCTTCGACGAGCAGCGCTGCGTAAGGCCTGGCCTCGTCCGGCAGCGTATCGGCGCTCTGTCGCAACGCTGCCCACATATGGTTCTCGAAAGCCAGGTCCGTTCTCATGCTGTTGCCCTTGATTGCTGCTACGACGCGCGCGCTTCCGCAGCCCACTGCTCGGCGTCGGCACCTGCAGGCAGGTGCATCGGTGCCGACGGATCGGTCACTGCGCGCCACACCGCCTTTGCGACGTCCTCCGAATGCGTTCCGGGGCCGGTCATCGCGCGCATGCGTGCGATGGTCTGCCGCATGAATTCGCCATAGGTCTCGTCGTCGGCGCCGTGCAGGTGGCTTTGCGCAGTGGCGCGGAAGTTCGTCTCGCCCGACGAACCGGGCAACACGATACGCACTCGCACGCCAAAAGGTTCTACCTCACTTGCCATCGACTCGGTGAACGCGTTGACTGCCGCCTTCGACGCCCGGTATAGACCGACCAGCGGCAGCGGTTTGAGCGTCACGCTCGAAGTCACGTTGACGATGGTTCCGGATTGGCGCTCGCGCATCTGCGGCAGCACCGCTTGCGTCATGGCGATGGTGCCGAAGGTGTTGGTCTCGAACAGCGCCCGAACGGTCTCCATGCGCGTGAGCTCGAAAGGCGCGGGCGCGCCAAAGCCAGCGTTGTTGACCAACACATCGATGGGGCCGGCGTCCTGAATGGCATTGCGGATACTTTGCGCGTCGGTGACGTCGAGCTGCATCACGCGGAGGCGATGGGACGGCGGCAGCACGTCCTCGCGCGGGCTGCGCATCGTGGCAACGACACGCCAGTCGCGTTCCAGGAAATAGCGCGCGGTTTCAAGGCCAAAGCCCGAGGAAGCGCCGGTGATCAGAACTGTTTTCATAGGAATTCTTCGATTGGGTTGCGACGCCTCGACGGTAAGCGCTCAAAGCCGTACTCGCTACAATCAAGCGTCCATCTTTCATGTTCGAGAGTCCAGTCATGGTCGATCCGCTGACCGAAGTCGTGACACTGCTGCAGCCCACGGCACGCTTCTCGAAGCACATCTTCGGCGCAGGCCGCTGGAAAATTCGCCGCACCGATGCCGGGCAGCCCTTTTACTGCGCTGTGCTGGAAGGCGGATGTCGCTTGACGCTCGAAGGCATGGAGCCCGTCGCGTTGCAGGCCGGCGATTTCATCCTCGTACCCGCAGCTTTCGGCGTCGCCATGTCCAGCCTCGAACTGCCTGACCCTGGACCCGACTCGATGCCCGTTGCCCTGGCGCCGGGGATCTTCAGTATCGGCGAGCAAGAGGGCCCGACCGACTTGCGCATGCTGGCGGGCCATTGCAGCTTCGGCTCGCCGGACGCCGCCTTGCTGGTGTCACTCTTGCCGCAGCTCGTTCACGTTCGCGGAGAACATCGATTGGCGACGTTCGTCAAGTTGCTCGGCGACGAGTCGCGCGCGCAGCGGCCGGGGCGCGAGGTCGTGCTTGCGCACCTTCTGGAGCTGTTGCTCATCGAGGCGTTGCGGTCGATGGACGGGCCGGCCGCATCACCGGGCTTGCTCCGTGGGCTGGGCGATGTGCGCATCGCCGCCGCGCTCCGCGCATTGCACGAGCAGCCGACCCGCACGTGGACGGTCGTTGAACTGGCAAGGCAAGCCGCCCTCTCGCGCTCTGCGTTCTTCGAACGATTCAACCAGACCGTCGGCATGACGCCGATGGCGTACCTGCTCGCCTGGCGGATGGCCCTTGCCAAAGACCTGCTTCGTCGCCATGACAGCGGTGTCGCGGAGATCGCGGCGCGCATCGGCTACAGCTCGGCCAGCACGTTCAGCGTTGCCTTTGCCCGCCACGTGGGCTGCCCGCCGACGCAATACGCGCGCGAGCAAGCGGCGCTCGCTGAAGCAGCCGTTTGATACGGCCGTTCAGGACGCAGGCAAGCTGGTGAATCCCATCGTGCGCGCGCGGTAGTGCAGGCCACCGTCCTGCACGATCAAGAACAACGCCCGGTGGCTTCCTCCGTTGTGATGCGAATGCGGCGCACCGGGCGGCGTGACCATCGTGGTCCAGCGCTGCCACGGTACGAGCTGCCCGTCGACCATCGAGTGGCAGTCGTCGCCGTCGACGATCAGTGTCACCGCGGCGGAGTTGTGCAGGTGCGCAGCCTGGCTCTCGCCGGGCGGCAACGTGTTGAGCGACAACGTCATGAAGGGATGGAGGTTGTGCGTGTGCTCCAGCGTCTCGTTCGAGAAGATCAGGGCGCGTCCGGAAGTGGTCGCCTCGGGTTCGGCGTCGTACAGCTGCCCGAGCTGATGGCGAATTTCAGCGGCGGGATAGTGAACAGCGGCCAAGCGCCTCTGTGGTGCGGCGCGCAGCCCACCGAAAGCCATCAGCGGCTCGTCGTCGACCAGCCAGAGCACGGCGTCTTCGCCATCGGCGCGATGCACGACTTCGCACGCACCCGGAAACAGGATGACGTCACCGGCAGCCCATTCGATGCGCTCGATTTTGTCGTCGCCGGGCATGCCTTCTTCATCGACCTTGATCTCGGTTGTGCCGGCACCTGCGATCACATAGCAGATCGCCCCGCTTCCGCTCAGGCGCGCGCCCAGCGACTCCCCTGCCGCGATGCGCACATAGCGCGCCAGCATCAGCGGCGTGGTCGCCGGACCTTCACACCCGAGCGCTGCGGACTGATCGCAATCGATCGTGCCGGTGCGCGCGCCCGGCGCCATGGCGCGCGCCATCGCGTCGCCGAAACTCTGCGCAGGCACCGCTGCCAAGCGGATGTTGAAGGCGTTGGCCGAGTTGAAATAGCGGCCGCGCGCCTGTGCCGGCGTCGCCGGCACAGCCTGGCGTTGCGGCCCCATTTCGGCCATGCGAAGGACGGTCAAGGGCGACGGTCCGCTGCAGGGATCGACGCCAGGAAGCTGCCGTCGAAGGCCACTTGCGTGTCGATCGGCTTGGTCAACACCTTGTTGGCCAGCAGGAAGTCCTGCGCGCTCTTGATCGCCGGCGGGTCGATGTAGAACAAACCTTCGGTCTTGGCCTTGCCGGACGTCATCAGCTTGTAGGCTTCGGTCAGCATCGACTCCTGCTGCGCGCGATTGAGCGTCGGGGCGATCTTCATCACGATGTCGACGGCCTCTTGCGGATGCGCCGCCGCTTCGCGCCAGCCCTTGATCGAAGCGCGCAAAAAGGCCTTCACCAGTTCGGGCTTGTCCTTGGCGGTGTCCTTCGAGACGATCAGCGTGTCACGCGGAAAGGTGATGCCGCTTTCTTCCGCGGTGAAGAAGCGCAGGTTGTCGTTGCCCATGCGGTCGCGCACCGTCCACAGCTCGTTGTAGAGGGTGGCGGTGGCCACATCGGTATCCCCATTGATGAACGGCGTCATGCTGACCTGCTGCGGCTGGATATCGACCTTGCTCTTGTCGATGTTCGCCTTGGCGAGCATGCCGAAGAGCACGTAGTTCGCGCCAGTGAACCAGGTCGTGACCTTCTTGCCTTCGAAGTCCTTCAAGCTCTTGATCGGGCCGTCCTTGCGCGTCACGAAAACGAACGGCGTGATCTGGTGCGCCACGCCGATGGAGACGATCGGCAGGCCCTTGTCGACACCCGCCATCACGCTGTCGGTGCCGCCCGAAAGACCGAAGGTGTCGGCGCCGGTGGCAACCAGGTTCTCGGTCAGCAGATTGGGGCCGCCGGGGTTGATGGTGAGGTCGATGCCTTCGTCCTTGTAGTAGCCCTTGGCCTGTGCGTAGTAGAAGCCGGCGAACTGCGTCTGGGTCAGCCACTTCAAGCGAAGACTGGCCTTGACCGGCTCCTTGGTCTGCGCTTGCAGCGCAGGGCTCAACGTGGCGAAGGCGACCGCGAGGGCCAGGGTACCGAGGAAGTGACGGGTTTTCATGGTCGAACTTTCAAAGGGAATGGGTTTGGAGAGCCGGTTGAAGTGAGAAGAATCGTGTTTGCGTAGCTCGCACCTAGTGCGCCGTGCGTTCCGGCCTCTGCAGGCCGAAGTGGTCCCGCAGCGTGCTGCCCGCGTATTCGCGCCGGAACAGTCCGCGCTCTTGCAAGATCGGCACCACCATGTCGACGAAGTCGTCGAAGCCTTCGTGAAAGTACGGCGGCATGATGTTGAATCCGTCGGCAGCGCCCTCTTCGAACCACTGCTGCAGCGTGTCTGCAATCGTTTCGGGTGAGCCGCACAACACCCAGTGACCGCGCGCCGCGGCGGTCAGGCTGTAGAGGTCGCGCAGGCTCATCTGCTCGCGGCGCGCCTTGGCCAACAGCACCCGCGTGAAGCTGTGGTACGTGTCGGCGACGGGCAGTTCCGGTATCGGACCATCGAGATCGCAAGTCGAAAAGTCGAAGCCGAAACGCTCGGAGAGCACGCCCAGCGCGTTGCCGCCGCCGATGAAGGCCTGCAGTGCATTCAGCTTGTCGCGTGCTTCGCGGTCGGTGCGGCCGACGACCGGCATCACGCCGGGCAACACGGTCACCTGATCGGCGGTGCGGCCGAAAAGTGGCAAGCGGTTCTTCAGCGACGCATAGGCCGCCTTCGCTTCGTCCATGTCCTGCACCACGGAGAAGACGACGTCGGCGGTGCGCGCCGCGAGGTTCACGCCGGGCTCGGAGCCACCGGCCTGCAGCACCACCGGATGGCCTTGTGGTGCACGCCCGATGTTGACCGGCCCCTTGACCTTGAAGAAGGTGCCTTCGTGATCGAGCGAACGCACGCGGGCCGGGTCGATGTACAAGCCTGTCGCCTTGTCCGCGACCAGTGCGTTGTCGTCCCAGCAGTCCCACAAGCCCTTCACCACATCGAGGAATTCGCCCGCCATGTCGTAGCGGCGCGCATGGTCCGGATGCACCGTGCCGAAGTTCGCACCGACGGCTGCATTCGATGTCGTGACCGCGTTCCACGCCGCACGGCCGCCGCTGATGTGGTCGAGCGACGCGAACATGCGCGCCACGCTGAAGGGGTCGTTGTAGGTCGTCGAAACGGTGGCGCCCAGGCCGATGTGGCGCGTCGATGTCGACAGCGCGGCGAGCATCGTCAGCGGTTCCAGCCTCAAGGTGTACGACGGGTGCGCCGTCAGGTCGGCGTTCAGGTTGTCGCCCATGAAGATCAGGTCGAAGCAACCGCGCTCGGCGGTCTCGCCGATCTGCTTGATCGCGGCAAAGTCCGTGAAGCTGTCGACCGCGCCGGGGTAACGCCAACCTGCCGAATGGCTGCCGGTGCCGAGCAAAAAGAGCCCGAGGTGCATCTGTCTTTTCATCGAATTCCTACTTCCAGAACACCAGCCGGCGCTCGGCCCAGCTGACCAGTCCGAAGAACACGAGACTGGCAGCGGAAGCCACGAACACGGCACCCCAAACCTGCACGAAATCGATCTGCACGACGGCCTGGTAGATCAACAGACCCAGGCCGGAATTGGCGCCGAGCATCTCGGTGATGACAGCAACGAGCACGCTGCGTGCCGTGGCCACGCGCAGCCCGGCGAACATCAAAGGCAAGGCCGTCGGCAGCCGCAGTCGCCACAGGATCGCGAAGCGACCCGCGCCAAAGCTGCGCATCAGATCGACCGTCCTCTGGTCGACCCGATCGAGCCCCGACAGCGCGCTCAGGAACAAGGTGAAAGCGATCGCCATCGCCACCATCACGACCTTGGAGCTCATGCCCATGCCGAACCACAGCAGCACCAGCGGCGACCAGGCGATCACCGGAATCGAATTGAAGGCGGTGGCAGCCGGCACCACCACGCGACGCACGCGCGGCAGCATGGTGACGAGCACGGCGCCACCGATGCCGATGAGTGCGCCGAGGACGTAGCCCGTCAATGCTTCGGCCAACGTCGTCGTCGCCGCACCGACCAGCGTGCTGCGCTGCGTCCAGATGCTGACGAAGATCCGGCTGATCGGTGGCAGTGTGTAGTCGGGCAAGGCAAAGCCCCTCGCCACGCCTTCCCATGCGGCGATCAGCAACACGGCACCGAGCAGTCCGCGTTGTGCCGACATTGGCAGTTGCGGCAGGAACGAGAAGCGCGGGGAACCGCGCGCCACGCTGGATGCGATGGCCGTCATTGCTCGGCGCTCCAGAAGACCAGGCGGCGTTCGACCCATGCGACCGCGCCATAGAAGAGTGTTCCCAGCAGCGCGCACATGAGCAAGGCAGCCCAGAGCCCAGAGGCGCTCTCGTTGTACATGGCCTGGAGCAGCAACACGCCGAGACCCGTGGTGTCGCCGAACCATTCGCCGACGATGGCACCGACCAGGCTCAGCGACGCGCCGAGCCGCAACGCCACGAAGAGCTGCGGCAGCGCGGTCGGAAACTGCAGCTTGCGCATCAGCTGGCCGCTCGTCGCGCCGAAGCTGCGCATCAGCGACTCCTGCCGCGGGTCGACCGAGCGCAGCCCGAGCAGCATGTTCACCGTCACCGGAAAGAAGGTCACGTAGAACGCGATGATGGCTTTGGCCATGAGCGTGTTGCCGAACCACAGCACGACCAGCGCGCCGAAGGCGATCACCGGGATCGTCTGCGAGACGATGAAGATCGGGAACACCATGTCGCGCAGCGCCGGCACCCGAAAGAAAAGCACGCCCACGCCGATGCCGAAGGCGCTGCCCAATGAAAATCCGATGAAGGCCTCGGTGAACGTTCGGACGAAGCCATCGATGTATGCGTGTGGTGTCGCGGCGATGGCCTGCAGAACGACGCTCAGCCGCGGCAGGTAGTACGGCTTGACCGACAGCGCCACGACAACCGCCTCCCACGCCACGCCGACAGCGATCAGTACGAGAATCAGGCGCAGGAACGAGCCGAAAGCACCGAGACCAGCGAACGGTCCGACGGTGGGCGTCGATGACGGCATGGGCTTTCTCACCGCGATCGATGGGGCCGCACTCATGCGGTGGCCGGCCGCGCATCCGCGGCCTGGAACGACTTCATGCTCTCTTCTTCGATCGCTTCGAGCAGCACGCGCTTGAGGCGAATGAACTCGGGATCGGTCAGGAGTTCCGGGCGCCGCGGCCGCGGCAGGTCGACCGGCTGCACCAGCTTCACCGCGCCGGGCCGCGCGGTCATCACCAGCACGCGGTCGCCGAGAAAGATGGCTTCGTCGACGTCGTGCGTGATGAAGAGAATGGTGCGACGGTGCTTTTGCCAGACGTCGAGCAGCCAGCGCTGCATGAGCGTGCGTGTCAGTGCATCGAGTGCGCCGAACGGCTCGTCCAGCAGCATCATGTTGCGCTTGAACATGAAGGTCCGCATCAGCGCGACGCGTTGCCGCATGCCACCGGAGAGTTGGTGCGGGTACTGGTTCTCGAAGCCCGCGAGGCCGAACTCCGGCAGCATGCGCAGCGCTTGCGCACGGGCCTCTGCGCGCGGCGTGCCTTCGATCTCGATCGCCAGGATGGCGTTGTCGATCACCGTCCGCCATGGCAGCAGCAAGTCGCGCTGCGGCATGAAGGACACGCGGCCCAGCAGCTCGCTGGCTTGACACGAGCGGCCTTCGAAGCGAACCGTGCCGCCCACATCGGGCTCGTCGAGTCCGGCCACGATGTTGAACAGCGTGCTCTTGCCGCAGCCGCTGGGCCCCACCACCGTGACAAGCTCGCCCGGATTGATCTGCACATTCAGGCCGTTGAGCGCCGCGACCGAGCCGAACGTCTTGTTCAGGTTTCGCAAGTCGAGCAAGGGCTCGGTTCGAGAATCGACGGCGTTGTCCGTCCCGGCCGAGGTCAGCTGCGTGTTCATCCGGCGGACGTCTCGAGTTGCTGCTGAAGCGCCTTCTTGCTGGTCTTGATGATCGAGCCGCGCGAGGCGATGCCACCGTCGATGGTGACCACCGTGCCCGTGATGTAGGCCGCATGCGGCGACGCGAGGAACAGCATCAGTTCCGCGACCTCGACCGCCTCGGCTGGACGCCCGCCGGGGTACTGCACGAAAAGCTCTTTCCAGCGGCTCTCATCGCCGTGCATGTCGAGTGCGCGGCGCTTCATGAGCTTCACCATGCGGTCGGTCGACACCGGGCCGGGGTTGACGCCGACCACGCGGATGCCGTCGTCGAGGCTGACGCCACCCAGCGCCTTGGTGAAAGCCATGACAGCCGCATTGCCGGTCGAGCCGGCGATGTAGTTGGCGTCCCAGTTCTCGCCGGAGTTGCCGATGTCGTTGACGATCACGCCGTGGCCCATGCGCTTCATTCGCGCATACACCAGCTGCGTCAACTCCATGTAGCCCAGCACCTTGAGCGCGAAGCCGCGACGCACCACCTCGAAGTCGAGCGACTCGATCGGGCCAGCGGGGATGTCTCCGGCATTGTTGATGAGGACATCGACATCGCCCACGGCGGCATCGAGCGCCTGCATGGCGCCTGGCGCAGCGAGGTCCATCGGATGCACCGCCACGCGCACGCCGTGCTTCTCGGAAATCTCTGCGCGCGCAGCGTTGAGCGCGGCGCCGTCGCGGGCCGCCAGATGAAGATGGCAACCGGCTTCGGCGAACACGTGTGCGGCAGCGAGGCCGATGCCTTTCGAGGCACCGGTGATGAGGACGGTCTGTCCCTTCATGTCGAGAGTGATCATGTGGTTTGGTCGTAGGTAGAAAGGTGAGTGCTCTGGCCGCGTCGATCGGGTGATTCAGTGCGTGGCGGTGATGGCGGAGATCAGGTCGACCATGTCGTCCTGCAGCAAGGTGACATGGGCGGCAGCCGCGGCGAAGGCCGCTTCGGCATCGTTGCGCTCGATGGCTTCGATGATGGCCATGTGTTCGCCGATGGTCGCGGCCATGCGGCCCGGCTGGAAGGTGACGTGCCTGCGATAAACGCCGACGCGCTTGCGCAAGGTGCGCGTTTGCTCGGCCAGGTAGTGCGTGTTCGATGCGTCGTACAGCGCATCGTGGAACTCGCGGTTCACCTCATAGAAGCTCTCGTGATCGGCGACCACGAGCAACTCGCTGAGACGCTCATGAATGCGCTTCATCGCGGCACGTTGCACGGGCGTGGCACGGCGCGCGGCGTAGCGGGCGCACAAGCCTTCCATGACCGACATCATCTGGAACATCTCGATCAGCACGGGCAGCGAGATCGTCGCGACGCACACGCCCTGGTTGCCGCGCATGTCGACCAGGCCGTTGCCGGCAAGGGCCTTGAGTGCTTCACGCAGCGGCGTGCGAGACACTTGAAAGCGCGCGACGAGTTCCGCTTCGTCGAGCCGGGTGCCTGGCTTGAGGGCTCCGCTGACGATCAGGCCCTCGAGCGTCTCGCGCAACTCTTCGGCCAGCGTGACGGACTTTTCACGCGCTCTGTCTCGCGCGGTCGTCGGCTCGGGGATCGGCGTGTCATCGAAATTCTTCATGGAGTGGCTGGGCGTTTCGCGTGTTCGCATGCTGTTATGCGCCGAGCCGAATGCAGTATCCATGCCAGGCGATTTGGAATATTTGGCCGAGGCCCGATGAGCGCATACAACTGCTTGTGCGGCGCGCCCGGCGCTCCTCTTTGCAAGGAGTGCTCGCGGGGCGGTACATATAAGAGATCGGCCAGACAGCGAAATCAGGTAAATACAGATTTGCACTTTTTGTATGCACCAATGGCGTTCGACACGCACCGCGAACGTGATTCACGCATCCAAAACACACAGGACCACGTGCAGCATGCCGCTTTTTGCATGGCACGGCTTCTGCTTTGACCCTGCAGATGACCTCTTCTTCCTCCACTCCAGACAGCACCCGCACGTTGCGCCCGTTCGAACAACGCAACGCCTACTTCGACCGCTTGTGCAACACGCCCGGCCTGATGTGGCTGGGCCAGAACACCAACCACTTCGAGCCGCATCCCTCAGTGATCGATGCAGTCGTGGCCGCGTTGAAGGACGGCAGCTACCACGCCTATGCGCCGCCGGCAGGGTTCGAAGAACTGCGGCGCCTCATCGTCGAAGACGCGGGCGTGCCGGGTGCGTCGGCCTTCGTTACCGACGGTGCGGTCGAGGCGCTCTACAACGTGTGCAGCAACATCTGCGAGCCGGGCACCGACTTCGTCACGACCGACCCGAGCTGGGCCTGGCCGATGCACTTCGCGCGCAAGGCCGGCTCCAACGTCATCGAGCTGCCGATCTACAACGCGGCGCAGGGCTACAAGCTCACGCCGGAACAGTTGCAGGCGGCCGTCGGGCCCAAGACGCAGGTGATCTACCTGGTCGATCCGAACAATCCGCTCGGCACTTGCCACACCGAGGAGGAGATCCGCGCGTTTTGCGACATCGCCCGCTCGGTCGACGCGTACCTCATTCACGACGCCACGTATTCGCAGTTCGCGGAGGGCTTCACGCCGGCCTTCAACTTCTATCCGGAGAAGGCCATCGTCACCTACAGCTTCTCCAAGTGGCTCGGGCTGGCCGGCATGCGGCTGGGTGCCGTGCTCGCCAACCCGGACATCATCGAACGCATCGCGACCGCGCCGCCCAACAACCTGGGCAGCAACGTGCTCTCGCAACGCGCGGCCATCGCCGGCCTGAAGAGCAAGGCTGAGTGGTTCCCGGAGATTCTGCGCAGGTTGCGCGCCAATCAGGCTGCGGTGAAAGAGGCGGTCGATCGCATTCCCGGCCTGCACATTCCGGTGTACCCGTCGCAAGCCAACCTGCTGGTGATCGAGACGGTCGATGCCGGCATCCGGCCCGAGGCGTTGGTCGAGGCCTACCAGGCCGAAGGAATCATGATCCGCCAGGGCACGTACCACACCAAGCGCTTCGGCGAGCGCTTCGTCAAGGTGAGCCTCACCGTGCCAGAAGCCTGGGCCAACCGCTTCTGCGAACTGCTGCCGGCCATGGTCGAACGCGCTCGCGCGCTGCCGGTTTCCGCCACCCTCTTCTGACAAGCACGAACATAGCCACAAGCCCATGCCTTATTTGAACGCCCGCGACGGCACCCGCCTCTACTACGAAGAAGCCGGCACCGGCACGCCCATCGTGTTCGTGCACGAGTTCGGCGGCGACGGCCGCAGCTGGGAGCCGCAGATGCGCTACTTCACGCGGCGCTACCGCTGCATCAGCTTTTGCGCTCGCGGCTATCCGCCTTCCGATGTGCCCGACGACGTCGAGCGCTATTCGCAAGCGATCGCGACCGACGACATCGCCGACGTGATGAGCGGCCTGGGCATCGATTCGGCACACATCGTCGGCCTGTCGATGGGCGGCTTTTCGACGCTGCACTTCGGCCTGCGTTATGCCGGGCGTGCACGCTCGCTGGTGGTGGCCGGTGCAGGCTACGGTGCGGAGAAATCGCTCGAGGAATACTTTCGCAACGTGTCGCTCGAAGTCGCGCGCAAGTTCGAGGAAATGGGTGCGGTCGAGTTCGCCAAGATCTATTCGACGGCCGCTTCGCGCATCGTGTTTCAGGTGAAGGACCCGAGGGGCTGGCAGGAGTTTGCGACGCAACTCGCCGAACATTCCGCCATCGGCTCGGCGCGCACCATGCAGCGCGTGCAGGCGCGTCGCCCATCGATCTACGACCTCGAAGCCGAGCTCAAGGCGATGACGGTGCCGACACTCGTCATCGTCGGCGACGAAGACGATCATTGCCTGCAGCCGGGCATCTTCCTGAAGAAGACCATCCCCGCCAGCGGTCTGCTGGTGTTGCCCAAGACGGGTCACACGCTGAACATCGACGAGCCGGCGCTGTTCAACCAGTTCGTCTCCGACTTTCTCGCGACGGTCGAGCAGGGAAAATACCTGCCGCGCGATCCGCGCTCGGCACCGGCCGAAATCATGAAGACGTCTTGAACTCGACGGTGCCGATGTCTGCCCTTCCCTCTTCCCTTCCATCCTCCTTCGTCAACGAGCAGCGGCTCTGGAAACGCCACGTCGAAATGGCGCGCTTCGGTGCGACGCCGAATGGCGGCGTGAACCGGCAGGCTCTTTCCATCGAAGATGCGCAGGCGCAAGCAGAACTCGTGCGCTGGGGCGAAGCACTCGGCCTGATCGCCACGCGCGACGCGGTCGGCAATCTTTTCTTGCGCCTGGAAGGACGCGACGCCGAAGCGGCGCCGGTGATGAGCGGATCGCATCTCGACAGCCAGCCGACCGGCGGACGCTTCGACGGCGTCTATGGCGTGCTCGCCGCACTGGAGGCGGTGCAAGCCATCCGCGAAGCCGGCGTGGTACCCAACCACCCGATCGACATCGTCGCGTGGATGAACGAAGAAGGCTCGCGCTTCGCGCCCGGCATGATGGGCTCGGCCGTGTTCGCAGGCGATCGCACGCTCGAAGAGACGACCGCCGAAGTCGATGCGGCGGGCACGAGCGTCGGTACTGCTCTGGCAGAAACGGCCGCGCGGCTCGCGCACATCCCACTGCGGCCGATCGGCGGACCGGTGCACGCCTATGTGGAGGCGCACATCGAACAAGGACCGGTGCTCGAGCGCGAAGGCTTTCCGGTCGGCATCGTCACCGGTATTCAGGGCAAGCACACCTACCGCATCGAAGTCGAAGGCGAGGCGGCGCACGCCGGCACGTCGCAGCGTCACGAGCGCAAGGATGCGCTGCTGGCCGCCACCGCCATGGTGCAGGCCCTCGCGGCTGAAATGCACGACGCCGAAGACATCGTGAAGTTCACCGTCGGCCGCTTCGAGGTGCTGCCGAACGCGCCTTCCGTGGTCGCGAGCAAGGTGGTTTTCTCCATCGACCTGCGCCATCCCGATTCCGACACGCTGCAGACATTGAGCGCGCGCATCGCGCCGATCTGCGAGGCGCACCAAGGAGCATGCAAGGTGCGCGTGCACCGGCTCTCCGCCGCCGATTCGCTGCACTTCCCCGAGGTGCTGCGCGCACGGGCTCGTGATGTGGCCGACCGCCTCGGCATCGCCCACAGGGATCTGCCGTCGGCTGCCGGCCACGATGCGCGCTACCTGCACTCGATCACGCCATCGGCCATGCTGTTCGTGCCCTGCCATCTGGGCATCACGCACAACGAGGCCGAGTCGGCCGAGCCTGCCGATCTGGCCGCAGGCGCGCGCGTGTTGGCCGATCTGCTGGCCGAGCTGGCCGGCTGAGTCGGCCGACTGATCGAAGGCACCGAGCCCACTGAAACATGAAACCCACGCACATCGATCCGTCCGAGTGGGAAGCGCGCTGCGCCCTTGCCGCTTGCTACCGACTGGTCGCCCAGCTCGGACTGGACGACATGATCTACAACCACATCTCGCTGCGCGTGCCGGGTCGGCCGGGCGAGTTTTTGCTCAACCCGTACGGCCTGCTGTTCGAGGAGATCACCGCGTCGAGCCTGGTGCGCATCGACATCCGCGGCAACAAGCTCGAAGACACGCCTTACGAGGTGAACGCTGCTGCATTCGTGATCCACGGCGCGATCCATGAGAGCCGGCACGACGCGGCGTGCGTGGTGCACACCCATTCGGATGCGAGCGTCGCGGTGTCGGCACAGCGTGAAGGCCTGCTGCCGCTGTCGCAGTTCGCGATGCGCTTTTACCGGCGTCAGGCCTTTCACGACTACGAAGGCGTGGCGATCGACCTCGATGAACAGACCCGCCTGGTGCGCGACTTCGGCACGCACCCTGTGATGCTGATGCGCAACCACGGCGTGCTGACGGTCGGCCGGACCACGGCGGAAGCCTTCATGTTGCTGTACTACTTCGAGCGCGCGGCACGCATCCAGCTGCAGATGCAGTCCGCGGCCGCGAGCGCCGGGCCGATGGTGGTGCCACCGCATGAGGTCTGCGAACGCGCAGCGCGCCAGTTCTGGGAACAGCACGGCGACATCCTGATCGCCGGCGAGCGCGAATGGCCGGCGTTGATGCGTCGCCTGAGGCGCGACACGCCCGCATCGGCACCTGCGCACGACAGCTGATCGCCCTGGCGCCGCGGTCCGTCACCGCAAAAATCACCTTCAGTTCCCGCCGGCGCCGCCGATAAGAAGGACATGACCTTCTCATTGCAATTGCCGAAGCTCAAATCCCGGAACCGCGGCTCCGAGTGCCGATTCCGTTACGCCGACCGTGAATGGACTTTGCGCCGCAGCGCGGAGACCATCGGCGACGACGCCCTGGTGCGCTACGCGATCTTTCTCGATGGCCGCGAACTCGATCCCTATGCGTTGGTCGAGCCCGCCCAATGGGAGCGTTGGCAGCGTTTGCCTTACGAGGTGCCGCACGCACGCCTGTGCCCGGCCAATGTGCCGTCCGCGCAGCTGTGCGAGCACGTCGAGTCCATCCTGCTCGGCTTTGTTTCTCATCCGGACAAGGCCGCCTGCTTCTGGCCTCAGGCGGCCTGAAGGGCACTTCGCCAGACCACGGACTGTTTACTTTTGTTTACGAAACGGCTCGGGCATTAGACGTTTTTGCTACACGTGTTTTGTGAAGTGGCTCTTACGCTTCGCGCTCTTGATTACAAAACGACAAGAGTTCGACGTTGCGGATTAGCCATGAGAGCCCCTCCCTTCTCTTCCCACGAGCCAATGCGCGATGCTTCGTCTTCGTGTTGCTCGTCGGGTACGCGGCTTGTCCGCATGCCATTGCAGCCACGTCAAACGCGCAGGCAGCGACGGTACAGGGAGCGAATGCCGAGCTGAATTCGAGCGCCGTGGCGGCGGACGCGTGGTCTGCGGCACGGCACGATGCGCTGGTGGAGGCCGTGCGTGGGGGCAACACGCCCCCGGGCGCTGCGCTGGCCACGCTGAAGCGCTGGTACGACCAGCGGTTGCCTGATCTGGCGGCACTGCGGCGCGTGGCGTCCGACGGCATCGTCTGGGCCGTGCAGGCCGACGATGTGCAACAGGCGCTGCGGTGGTCGCGCACCGTGCCGACACGCCTCATCGCCGACTACGCGCTGCCCTCTGCTTTCCGGGCTGCACGCACCGCACCCGATCGGGCAGCGGAAGCCGAGTTCGTGGCGCAGATGCGCACGCGCAATCCCGCCGATTGGCGACCGCGCCAGTACGAAGTGCTGTGGCAGCTCGACCGTGGCGACATCGATGCCGCGCAGCGCGCGGTCGATGCGTTGGCGCCGCCGGCCACCGGCGCGCAGGAACCCGCCCGGCGCATCGCCTGGATCGAGGCGCGCGCGGCAGTGGCGGTAGCGCGCGGCGACGGGTTGCAGGCGATCGCAGCCTATGCGGAGTTGTCGGCACTCGATCCTTCGCAGCGCTACGCGACGCGCGAGAACGCGTTTCTCTTGTCCGACCGTGCCGCACCGACCGCCGCCTTCGCGCAGGCGCAGGCAGCCGAAGCCGCACGTCCGGGCACCTTCGGCGCGCTGGAAATGGCACGGTTGCAGCAACAGGCGCTCGGGCAGCGCTTGCGGTGGGCGCAGGCCGAGCGCGACCAGCGCGTGGGCCAGGGGCCAGCGCGCTTCGAGGCGCTCGACGCACTGCTGCCGCTGTACGACGACGCGCTGAAGCAGGCGCAGCAGCAGGAGGCGCAGCAACCGGCACCGCCGATCGCTCGCACCGCAGGCAGCAACGCCGACCCCGGTACCTGGCGCGCGGTGCGGCTGCAGCTGAGCTACGACCGCATCACGGCGCTGGCGGCACGCGGGCGGGCCGCCGACGTCGTTCAATCTTTCGAGGCCCTGCGTGCGGAAGGCATTGCGCCGCCCTATTACGTGCTCTCGTCGGCCGCTGGCGCGTACCAGCAGATGCGCCGTTCCGACCTCGCCGTGCCGCTCTATGAAGCGGCACTGCGCGACGCCGGTGGTCGCCTGCCGTTGCCGAGCGACACGCATTTCGGACTCGTCTATGCCTACCTCGACACCGCGCGCTTCGAGGATGCCGATGCGCTGCTGCAGAAGCTCGAAGCAGCGACGCCGCCCATGCTGCGGCTCACGCCCGAACAAGGCCGCGCCAATCCGCAGTACGGCGAGGTCCGCAACCTGCGCGCGCTGTACCAGCTCTACACCGACGACACCGCCCGCGCCGAGCGCAGCTTCGACGCGCTGGCCGCGACGGCGCCGCTGAATGCGGGCTTTCGTGCGGGCCAGGCGGAGACCGCGCGCCTGCGCAGTCATCCCGATGCCGCGCTGGCCCGCTATGAAGAAACGCTGACCGACCACCCGACCGACGTGCCGACCCGGGCCGGCTACGCGAGCACCTTGCTGGAAGCCGGCCGCATCGGCGAAGGTCGGGTGCTGATCGATTCGTTGCAAGCCGAAGCGCCCGAGTCGATCACCGTGCGCAACGCGGTGCAGCAGCGCGACGCCGTGCTCGCGCCGCGGCTGGAGATCGAAGGCGACGCCGGTCGCGACGGTGGCGCGCTCGCCAACAACGAGTGGCGGCTCGACAGCCGGCTCAGCTCGGGCTTGATGCAGGACCACTGGCGGGTTTTCTATCACCAGGTCTTCGCGCGCGGCGACACCAACATCGGCGATGTGAAGCTGGTGCGCGGCGGCCTCGGCGTGCAATGGCAGAACGAGCGCTGGCAGCTGAGCGGCGAAGTCAACCAGGCCAACGACGGCCCGTACCGCACGGGCGTGACGCTCGGTGCGCGCTGGCGCGCCAGCGACTACTGGCGCTTCGCGGCCGAGCTGGACACCAACAGCCTCGACACGCCTTGGAAGGCGCGCGCGACCGGCGTCGGCGCGCATGCGCTGGCGCTCTCCAGCACTTTCGTCGCCAATGAATCGCGCAGCATCGAAGGCCGCTGGCAGCGCATGGATTTCAGCGATGGCAACGTGCGCGACGCGCTCGGCGTGAGCTGGCGCGAGCGCTGGATCGCCACGCCACGCTTCCAGCTCGAAAGCACGCTCGGCGCAGAAAGCGGCCGCAGCGACCGACAGGACGTCGCCTACTTCAGCCCGTCGCGCGAGAGCGCGGTACAGCTCGGCCTGGCCGCTCGCTACCTCACATGGAAGCGCGACGACCGCCGATTCACCCAGGTGGTCGAGGTCAGCGGCGGCAGCTACCACCAGGCCAATTTCGGCAGCGACCCGTTGTGGTCGGTGCGCTATTCGCACGAATGGGAACTCGGTCCTTCGCTGCTGTTCCGTTACGGCATCGGCGTGTCGAGCCACCCTTACGACGGCGTGCGCGAGCGGCGCAAGTTCGTCTTCTTCAACGTCTCGGTGCCGCTGAAATGAGCCCGCTGTTTTCGCTGTCCAGGTACCTCTTCATGTCACGACGGGTGCGCGGCTTCACCCGTGCTCTCGCGGCGCTCTTGCTCGCCGCCGCCACCTTGCACGTCGCAGCCCAGCCGCTGCCCGCAGCCGACCCGGACGACGGCAAGACCTTTCGCGCGATCGCGCTGCACGATGTTCGCGAGAACGTGCGCCAGACCTTCGATCGCGACCCCGAGCCCACCGCGCTCGACGAGCGCACGCTGGCCGAATTCTTCGCCTGGCTGCAGACGGCCGACTATCGCCCGGTCAGCCTTCAGCAGATCGTCGACGCCCGTGCCGGCGGTGCGCCGCTGCCGCCCCGCGCCGTGCTGCTGAGCTTCGACGACGGCTACGCGAGCGTCTACACCAAGGCGTATCCGCTGCTCAAGCGCTTCCGTTATCCCGCCGTGGTGGCACTGGTCACCGGCTGGATGGAAGTGCCGCCCGGCCAGACCGTTTCGGCCTACGGCACATCGATTGCATCGGCACCACCGCCACCGCGCGAATCGTTTCTGACCTGGGCGCAGGCCCGCGAAATGGCCGGGTCGGGCCTCGTCGAATTCGCCAGCCACAGCGACGCCATGCACACCGGCATTCCGGGCAATCCGCAAGGCAACCTGCAGCCGGCCGCGACCACCTTCGCCTACGACGCGACCACGGGCCGTTACGAGCGCGAAGCTGCTTATCTGGCGCGCATCGAGGCTGATCTCCGCCGCTCGCGCACGCTCATCGAGCAGCGCACGGGCAGCCGCGTGCGCGCCATGGTCTGGCCCTACGGTGCGTACAACCGCGAGGCGTTGCGCGCGGCCGATCGGGCCGGCATGCCGATCACGCTGACGCTCGACGACGGCCCCAACACCGCGCAGGTTCCGTTGCAGGAAATCCGCCGCTCGCTCGCGACCTACGACATGCAGATCCCGGCATTGGCATTGCTGCGCGCTCCGACAGCGCCCGGGCCGTTCGCCTTCAACCGCGCGATGCAGGTCGACCTGGACTATGTCTACGACGCCGACCCCGCGCAGCAGGAAGCCAATCTGTCGCTGTTGCTCGATCGCGTGCGCGCCATCAGCCCGAGCGTGGTGTACCTGCAGGCCTATTCCGATCCCGACGGCAACGGCGTCGCCGACGCGCTGTACTTCCCGAATCGCCATCTGCCGATGCGGGCCGATCTGTTCAATCGCGTGGCCTGGCAGCTGCGCACGCGCACCGGCGTGCAGGTCTATGCGTGGATGCCGGTGATGGCGTTCAAGGCGCCGACCGGCGATCCGCTGGCCGCGAAACGGGTCGAGCAGCTCGGCAAGGGGCCGACCACCGGCGATCGCTACGAGCGGCTGTCGCCTTTCGATCCGGCGGTGCGCACATGGATCGGCGACATCTACGAAGACCTGGGCCGCAACGCCTCGGTGACCGGCCTCCTCTTTCACGACGATGCCGCCTTCGCCGACGACGAAGACGCCGGCCCGGCGGCGCTCGACACCTATGCGCGCTGGGGCCTGCCGCGCGACATCGCTGCAATCCGCGCCAACCCGGCGCTGGCCACGCGCTGGAGCGAGGCCAAGACGAAGTTCCTGACCGACTTCACGCTGGAACTGGCCGGGCGCACACGGGCCTGGCAGCCACGCATCCTCACCGCTCGCAACGTCTATGCACGGCCGCTGCTGGAACCGGCCGCCGAGAGCGAGTTCGCGCAGAACTACGCGCAGTCGCTGGCCGCCTACGACTACACCGTGGTCATGGCGATGCCGTACATGGAGGAACAATCGGACCCGACCGGCTGGCTCACCGCGCTGGTCAAACGTGCCGCAGCCACGCCCAATGGACTGGACCGCACGGTGTTCGAATTGCAGGCGCGCGACTGGCGTACCAACCAGCCGGTGCCCGATGCCACGCTGCGCGCGCAATGGTCGTTGCTGCATCGCCTGGGCGCACGTCATCTGGCGTACTACCCGGACGATTTCCACAACGACCAGCCCGGCCTCGCAGTGGTGCGCAGCGCCTTGTCGGTGCGCGAAAACCTCGAAGAGAAAAGCGAGCCGCTCGATACGCCGCCGGCGCTCGCATCGCCCAAGCCGACGCCACCGATCGCTCCGGTCACACCGGCCGATGCGGCCGCGCCGGGCACCACCAACTTACCGTCCGCTCCGGGGAAAACCGCACCATGAGCTTCTCCCTGTTCGGCCCCGGCTTCGTGCAGGCGGTGTTCGACTACGTCTTCTACTTTCCGTTTCTCATGGCGTACGTGTGGATCGGGGGCGGCATCGCGCACGCGCTGGCTTTCGAGCAGAGACGGCACATCAAGATGGACCCGCTCGAGCAATTGAGCGTGTTCCCGCTGGTGAGCGTCATCGTGCCCTGCTTCAACGAAGCGAAGGGCATTCGCGAGGTCATCGAACAGCTGATGCGCACGCGCTACCCCAACTTCGAAGTGATCGCAGTCGACGACGGCAGCACCGACGAGACCGGCGCCATCCTCGACCGGCTGGCCCAGCGCTACCCGGCCCTGCGCGTGGTGCACCACGCAGTGAACCAGGGCAAAGCGGTCGGGCTCAACACCGCGGCCGTGCTGGCGCAGGGCGAATACATCCTGGGCGTCGATGGCGACGCGCTGGTCGACCGCGACGCCATCGGCTGGCTGTTGCGCCACCTGCTGCAGGCCGATCGGGTCGGCGCCGTCACCGGCAACCCACGCATCCGCACCCGCACCAGCCTGCTCGGTCGCATGCAAGTGGGCGAGTTCTCCTCGACCATCGGGCTCATCAAACGCACGCAGCAGTTGTCGGGCCGCATCTTCACCATCTCCGGTGTGCTGGCGATGTTCCGCCGCAGCGCGTTGCTCGACGTCGGCCTGTGGAGCACCGACGTGATGACCGAAGACATCGACGTCAGCTGGAAGCTGCAACTGAACGGTTGGCGCGTGCGCTTCGAGCCGCGTGCGCTGTGCTGGATCCTGATGCCGGAGACCGTGCGCGGCCTGTATCGGCAGCGGCAACGCTGGGCCATCGGCGGCATCCAGACACTGCTGCGCTACACCGGCAAGGTCATCAAGCCGCGCAACTGGCCGATGTGGCCGGTGTTCATCGAGTACATCGCCAGCGTGGTCTGGGCCTATGCGATGTTCACCGTCATGTTGCTGGCGCTGTTCAAGGACTTCTTGCCGCCGACCTGGCGCTACGTCGGCTTCATACCCGAGTGGCACGGCGTGCTGCTCGGCATCACCTGCATGTTGCAGCTGCTGGTGAGCCTGTGGATCGACAGGCACTACGACCACAAGATCATGCGGTACTTCCTGTGGACCGGCTGGTACCCCGTCGCCTTCTGGATGATCAACATGCTGACCACGGTGGTGGCGTTGCCGCGGACGCTTCTGCGCACCCGCGGCAAGCGCGCGCGCTGGACCAGCCCCGACCGAGGAATCCGCCATGTCAACGCCAATGCCACCACCAAGTGAATCCATGAACGTGGCGCTGCGCGATCGGCCTGCCGGTGCGCCCCCCGACATGCGCGTGCGCGACTGGTCGGAGCCACAGGACGAGGCGCAGGACGACGAGCCGATCATCGATGCCGCACGCGTGCCGCTGAGCGCCTTCCGAGAGAACCAGCCGGGCCGCAAGGCCTACGCCATGTACCTGTGGCTGCACGTGGTGCGCCCGTTGCTGCTGGTGGCTTTCTGGATCGGCGTGGCGTTCTATTGCTGGCGACATTTCTTCGAGCCCTCGCGCTCGATCGACGACTCCGCGCTGCTCACGCTGTACGCCGCGCTGGTCGGCGTGATCCTGGTCGTGATGCTGGTTCTCGCACCGCTGCGCCGCAAGGTGGTGGAAGACGAAGACAGCAGCATGCAGCCGCTCGACAGCCCGATGTCGAAGATCGCCGAATCCGCCGGCGTGCCGGCCGAGCGGCTGTCGGGCTGGCAGCAGGCGCGGCGGCTGTCGGTGCTGCACGACGAAGACGGACGCGTGAGCCAGGCGGCCGACCTGGACACCGAGCCGGCGCTGCTGGCACCGCAACAGCGCAAGCGCAATCGTTGATTGCAGCGTTAAGCTGACGCATGCCCCGCAGCCGCGCCGACCTTCATTTTCAGACCTCCGACAAGCGGCTCACTGCCGTCTGCGAGCTGCGCACCCTGGACACGGTATGCCACCCCTACGCGGCCTTGACCCAGCTCGCCGGTGACGCCGCTCAAGCCTTTGCGGAGCAGGCTTCCGATGGGTGGCAGCGATGGGACGGCGAACTGAGGCGAACGGCACCCGAGGCGCTTTCCCCGCCCGCCGCCATCGGTCGCTGCACCGTCTACTGTTTTCCGTCCGACATGGAGCGCGACGAGTTCTGCCGAATGACCGGGTCGAGGGCCGCGACGCTGGTGCGTGTTTCCGCGGCGGGCCGCTGATCGGCTTCGATCAGCGACGTTTCGGCGAGTTCATCTGACTGGTTCCTGCCGGCAGGCCTTGTATCGATGAGCCTTGCGGCCGCGAATTGGAAGACGGCGGCGGCGTGCTGGCCGGCCACGCAGGAGACACCTGCGGCTGCACGGGCGTCGAACCCGCACCGCCCTGCGACCGCACACCCTTGTGTCCGACGCACGGTCGCCTCGGGTCGGAACTGAAGCTGCCATCCGCGCACTGCGCGGTGGTGCCGGCCGGCGCCCCGCGCGTCGCTTGCGCTGATGCTTCGCTCGCCGCTCCCATCCAGACCGTGGCCGCGACGAGTACCGGGAAAAGTCGATGAGTGTCCATCACCCGACTCTATGACAGCCCTGAATCACCTGCGCAGACGCGGACAAACCATGTTTCAAAGCGCACCACCAAACTTCCGATGCCACGCCGTCATCGGCAACCGCAGTAACCGGGCGATGGACGCTCGCGTCGACGCATCCCGACCACGCGCAGTACGTCTGCAACGCATCGCGACATTCGATTCGTATCGGCAGGCCATGCAAAAGGGTATACCAAGCCTGAATTGCTCTTGATTAGCGGCAGGCGACTCCAATGAGTGGAATCAACTGCCAACTATTTCCTGGAAAATCGCGTCAGGTATACCTTTGGCGGACTTGGCGGATGACGCCGGCGTGACTAATCTCGAGTCTTGGTTCTCCAAGGTGGTTTCAAGGGCCACACTTCCAAAGGCCCGCCTCGCGCGGGCCTTTTTTTGCCCACGCTCAGGGGCAACAGTGCAGCCGTTGGGACATTGCCATTTCAGCCATCGTCATCGCAACGATCGCCGGGGTCGGCATCTTGGTTCGACAGATCACGGCGACTGGCTGCGGTCGATCGTGGCGCCAGCACCCTGACCGGCCTTGTTTAAGCGTGCCCTAAGCCGCAAGTGGTTTAGTCGCCCGGACAATTTCGAACAAGCGAAAGGCCTTTCATGTTCAAACGTCTCGCCCTCCATTTGAGTCTTGCACTCGCACTGACCGTGCCGGTTCTGGCGCTGGCACAGGCCGACGCCGCCAACGCGGGCCGCACCCGTGAGCCGTCGATCGACGACATCTACAAAGCGGCAGAGAGCGGAAAACTCTCTGAAGCCGACAGCATGATCGCCAGGGTTTTGACGGCGCATCCGACCAGCGCCAAAGCCCACTTCGTGCATGCCGAACTGCTTGCCAAGGAAGGCAAGCTCGCCGCTGCAAAGACGGCCTATGCCAAAGCAGAAGAACTGGCGCCCGGCCTGCCTTTCGCCAAGCCCGAGGCTGTCGCCGGATTGCTGCAGCGACTCGATGGCACTGCGGCGCGGCCGGCGCCCACGCGCAATGCGGCCACTCGAGCGTCCGACTCGGAAGCCCACGAATCGGCTGGCCTCGGCATGCCGGCGAAGACAGGCATCGTGGCGCTGTTGCTGGTGGTGGGCTTCTTCCTTTTCAAGCGTATCTCCGGTGCGCGGCCTGGCGCGGGCGGAGCGACCGGCGGGCCCGCCAACATGCAGGCGGGTTACTCGAATCCTGCCAGTCCTGGATACCCCGCTTATGGCAATGCGCCGGCCGGTTACGCACCGGGTTCGATGGCACAGCCCAACTACCCGTACGCCCCTCCAGCCGCCGCTGCACCATCGGCCACTTCCGGACTCGGCGGCGCATTGATGACAGGCGCCGCGGTCGGACTCGGTGCCGTTGCCGTCGAGCAGGCGGTGCGTCACTTCACCCAACGCGATAGGCCGGACGACATAGTCGAGAGACGGCACGATCAGCCTGCTTTCGACAACAATTTGGGACCGGACACCAATGCAGACATGGGCGGCTCCGACTTCGGTATCTCGGATGCAGGCTCATGGGACAGTGGTGGTGGCGGCGGTGGCGATTCCAGCAGCGATTGGTGAGTCGCACGAGTCGCCTAACAGCGATGCGGAACAAGCGCATCACCAGATTTGAGGATGCCGCGAGCCGACGAACGGGCGCGCTGAAATCCAAGTAGAAAGCATCATTGCGCCATGGCGCTGACCCTTCAATTCCTGTCGGTGGACGACAAGATCCAGGCCGACTGCCAGTCGCGTGCATTGAAGACCGACATCTACGATCACGTCGCGATCTTCATCGGCCATCACCTCGAGCGCGCGCATGCCGCCATGCTTCGCGCGTCGCGTTGCGAGCTGGTCGAAGGTCGCTACGTGCGCTACGCCGGCGACGTCTACCGGCCTGCGGCAGGCGACCCGATGGAAGTCGGGCCTTGTCTGGTGGGCGTCTTTCCGACCGCCGGCGACCGCGACGCTTTCGCGCTTTTGTCCGGCGCGCACCCCGCGCAGTTCGCGCGGGCCATTGCACAACCCGACTGACCCGCTGACCCGACGGCGTCATCGGCGAAAGATCGGCGATCGATGGGTGTTTCATCGGCCTGCGCATCCGGGCCGCCCGAACAATGACGGGATGAACAGATCGCGAACGTGCAAGCAGATCGCGCTGGCGTCGCTCATCACGATTGCGGCAACGACCGTGCAGAGCGAAGTCGTCGGCGCCTGTGTTCCAGACGACGGGCCGGGCTCTGCGCTCTACAGCCCGTTCTCGACGCCCGCCCAAGCCGACCCTTCGACGGCGGCAGCTGCAGCAACGCCGACCGCACGCCCTCCGAACGATGTCGAACCCAGCCTCACAGTGACTTACGTCAGCTGTCTGGCGAGCGTCGCCGCGCTCGTATGGCTGCTGCTGCGACTCTGACTCGAGGCATTCGACGAGAGATCGCCGAACGTTTCCCGATGCTTTGCCGAACGGCACGCACGGACTTTGCAACTGCCTACATTGCAGCGTTTCAACCAACCAAGGAGTCGAAATCATGCATGGCAATTTCCTTTGGCCGCGGTCGGCACGAAGCGCATTCGTGGCGCTCTGCGTCGGTGCCGCCTGCGCATCGGCCAGCAACCTCGCGATGGCAGGCTGCGGGATGTACACCGGACCCCAAAGCGCACCCCCGAGTTGGAGCCCGCAGTCGACGACGGCGACGGACAACGACTTCGAAGTCAAGGACAGCGGCGGCCGGGACAAGGACGGCCGCGCGAGCGATGGCTCCAACGCCGGCATCGTGGGCATGTGGCGGCTGAGCTTCTACTCCGACGGCACCGCCTACCCCACACAAATTCCCAAAGGGGTCATGGTCGACTTCGGCATTTCGCAATGGCATCCCGACAAGACCGAATTCCTTATCTCCGGCGGCCGCGCGCCCAGTACGAGCGATGTCTGCATGGGCGTCTGGAAACAATCCGGTCGCTCCAGCTACGAGCTCAAGCACATCGGCCTTTCGTATCTCAGCGGCGACACGCCACCACCGCTGGGCCCTGTTGTTCCGGCAGTCTTCGTCGGCCCCGCCATCATCAAGCAGTTCGTGACACTCAGCCGTTCGCTCAACAGATACGAGGGTGATTTCACGATCGATCAATATGGCGTCGACGAAAAGACGTTGCTCCAGCACATCGCCGGTCGGGTGGTTGCCACGCGCTTCACTGCGGATTGAGCATGCCGACGACACCGGTCGCCCATTCATGGGACGTCGATCGCCCCGCAATGAATGCAGAAGAAGCCGAATGTCTGGCCATCGACGCCTGGCTTGTCTCGAGGGCCGCCCGGCTTGGTGGCCGAATGACCTTGGATGAATTGACCGTGATCGATGGTCCTACACCGTCCGATAAGGGGACTTCCGTCGCACCTGGGATCGCGACAAAATAAGCGCGCCGGGACGTGTGAGCTGAGAGCAGCTCGACCAGACGTGCCAGACGTTTCGGCAAGCTGAAAGCGGCCGAATGAACGATGCGCTCAGATTCGATCTGTTCGAGTTCGACCTTCGTCGCGAGCGATTGCTGCGGTCTGGCGAGACTGTTGCACTGCGCCCCAAACCGACTGCATTGCTCATTTACTTTCTGAGGCATCCGCAACGGGTGTTGGACAAGGACGAGCTGCTGCAAGCGGTCTGGGCCGGGACCGTGGTCACCGACGATTCGCTGGTGCAGTGCGTCGGCGAGCTGCGGGCCAAGCTCGGCAGTAACGGCGCAGCCTTCATCAAGACCGTTCCCCGCCGTGGCTACATCTTCGATGTGGAAGTCACCGGGTCGAC
>CAXTCC010000006.1:8344-13108 GCA_964242015.1 uncultured Variovorax sp. | reverse complement strand
TTGCCATTGCCAGACTCCGCGAACGTGCAGAACGCGGGAAGACCCGAGACGCGACGACGGTTGCACGCGCTGCCCGCCATCGCGGCCGGTGTCGTTCTCGCACTCTGCGCGGTTGGCGGCGCCGCGCTCTACGCACGCTCCAGTGCTCCGCACTTTCGCATCGACGACGAAGTCTCGCGGCGCCTGTCGCTCATGGTGATGCCGTTTCGCGATCTCGGCGACACGCCTGCGCCACTGCGATTACGCGAAGGCATGGTGGACGAACTCGCGGCACAGCTGACCGCAGGCCACATGACGACGTATCGGCCGGCAGCTACGTTCTCCGCAGCAGCGCCCGCTCCGCCTTTCACGCTTCGTGGAACCATGGCGAGACACGGCAAGGGCGTGGTCGTCGACCTTCAGGTGTCGGCCAATCCTGGCGGCAATGTGGTGTGGACCGACCACTACGAATATGCTGAAGCCGATGACCCGCAGATCAATGTCGACGTCTCGCTGCGCGCCGCCTACAGCCTCCGGCTGCGCATCTACGAGATGCACACGGCACGCACCAGCGCGCCGGGATACCGCTTCGATCCCGCAGACCTCACGATGGCCGGCTGGGAAGACATCAATCGGCGCAGGAATGCCGAAGACGTGCGTCGCGGCCGGCAGCGCTTCGAACAGGCGCTCGCCGTCGACCCCGACTCCGTGATCGCACTCAACGGCCTGGGCGCGGCGTTGATGTCGGAGCGCTTCGGCAACTCCGGCAGTGCGCCGATGAAAGACGTCGAACTGTCGGAACGGGTGGCGGCGCGTGCCATCGAACTCTCGCCCAACGATTCGGTGTCGCTCATCAACTGGGCCAACGTGCTGATCTTTCGTGGGCAGCCCGAGTTGGCGGAACCGGTCTATGCGCGGGCAGTGGCGAGGATGCCGTCGAACGCCAACGCCTATCTCCGCCACGCCAACGCCTTGATGCTGGTCGGCCGGGTAGACGACATGCAGGGACGCATCGACAGCGCCTTGCGCTATGGCTACAAGGACCAGCGCATCCTCGCGGCCGCGTTCTATATGTCGGCCCAGGCTGCGTTCGCCAAGGGCGATGAAGACGCGGCCTACGAGTTCGCACGCCGCGCGTTGGTCGAGCGCCCGACTTTCGGTCCCGCCTGCGCCGTACTCGCCTCCATCGATGCCCTGCACGACCGGCCGGCCGACGCCCGTCGCAACATGCAGGAGCACTTGCGGCTGATGCCCAGCAGCACGGTCAGGCAATTCGTCTCGAGCAATCCGACGAAGGATGCCGGTTATCGTCAGCGGCGTGATCGCATGGTCGACGGACTGCGCGCGGCCGGGTTGCCGGAGGGCTAGCCAACGCCGCCGTCGCTGTCGTTTGTTGACGTCGTTTGTTGACGTCGCTGGTTCCGTCGTCGCTGGTTCTGTCGTCGCTCGCGCCTCAGCGCTGCTGACCCCAGCGCCGCACGGTCAGGCGCTCGAGCGTCGCGAAGCCCAGCGTTTCGACCAGCAAACCGATCAGCACGACCAGCGCCAGCCCCGCGAAAACACGGTCGGTGTAGAGCTCGTTGCGGTTCTGAAAGATGTACCAGCCCAGACCGCCCTTGCCCGACGACGCACCGAACACCAGCTCGGCCGCGATGAGCGTGCGCCATGCAAAGGCCCAGCCGATCTTCAGCCCTGAAAGAATGGCAGGCAGCGCGGCGGGCACCAGGATCTGCAGCACGTAGCGCATGCCGCGCAGCCCGTAGTTGCGGCCTGCCATGCGCAGTGTCTCCGGCACGCCCTGAAAGCCCGCGTACGTGTTGAGCGCCATCGGCCACAGAACGGAATGGATGAGCACGAAGACCAGGCTGCCGCGGCCGAGTCCGAACCACAACAGCGCCAACGGCAGCAAGGCGATGGCCGGCAACGGGTTGAACATGGAAGTCAGCGTGTCGAGCAGGTCGCGGCCGATCTGCGTCGACACCGCCAGCGTGGTCAAAGCGAAGGCCAGGAAGACGCCGGCGACGTAGCCCTGGATCAGCACCGAAAACGAGATGCCGACCTTCTCGACCAGCTCACCGCTCGCCAGCCCCTCGTACAAGGCGCGCGCCGTGGCGGTGAACGTCGGCAGCAGCAGATCGTTGTCTTGCCAGCGTGCCGCGAGCTCCCACAAGATGGCGATGGCGACGAGGATCAGGCCCTTGCGCAGCCAGCCGTGCGACCACAACCGCGTCGTGAACGACAACCTGCGTTCGACCGGTACCTCGGTAAACGGTTCGAGCAACAGCTCGTATTCCGGCCTGACCGGCGGCATCAGGCTGCTCATTGCGCCACCTCGTCGAAAAGCATCCGGTGAATCCGTTGCGCCGTTGCCTGGAATTCGACGCCGCCCAGGCTGTCGAGCCCGAATGCGTGGCTGTTGATCTCGGCGCGCATGCGCCCGGGATGCGGCGACAGCAGCGCCACCCGATTGCCGACCACCAACGCCTCTTCGATCGAGTGCGTGACGAACAGCAGCGTGAAGCGCACCTCGTCCCACAGTTCGAGCAACTCTTCCTGCATCTTGCGGCGCGTCAGTGCATCGAGTGCCGCGAAAGGCTCATCCATCAGCAGCACACGGGGCTGCATGGCGAGCGCACGCGCGATGGCGACGCGCTGCTTCATGCCGCCCGACAACTGGTGCGGATGCACGTCCGCGAACGGCGCCAGCCCCACCTTGGCCAGGTAATGCAGCGCGCGCTCTTCAGCTTCCTTGCGACCCAGCGTGCGCGATGCCAACAGCGGAAACATCACGTTCTGCTTGACCGTCTTCCATGGCGGCAGCTGATCGAATTCCTGGAACACGACGATGCGGTCCGGGCCCGGTGCGGTCACCGCCACGCCGGCCAGACGTATCTCGCCCTCGACCGGCGCGATGAAGCCGCCGATGGCTTTGAGCAACGTCGACTTGCCGCAGCCCGACGGACCGAGCAACACGAAGCGATCGGCCTCGTGCATGTCGAAGCTCACGCGGTGTGTGGCGCGGACCACGCGGTCGGGCGTGCGGTATTCGAGGCTGACACGGTCGACTTGCAAAAGAGCCGCCCCTTCTTGCTCCCGCTCCTTCCGGGGGAGGGTCGGGGTGGGGGCAAGCACCTGCGCGGGCTCTTCTCCCATCCCAGCCTTCCCCCAGCGAGGGAAGGAGTCGAGACCAGCAGCCGCCTTGGCGAAGTTCATCCTCAATTCCCCGCTGCGTTCTGCGCATCGTCGAAGAAGTAATCCTTCGTCGAGGCCGGCTTGTTCTTGATCGCGCCGACGCGGTGCATGAATTCCGCCAACGGGTAGGTGTTTTGCGGCGTGGTCTTGAACTGGACTTCGGGGCTCTTGATGAGCTTCAGCAACAGGTCGCGATCGATCTTCGCGTTGCCGACCTTGATATAGATGTCGGCCGCCTTTTCCGGGTTCGCGGTGACGAACTTCGCTGCCTCGTCGAGCGCGGCGACGAAGGCCTTGTAGGTCTTCGGGTTCTCGCTGCGGTATTTCTCGGTCGCGTAAAGCACCGTGGCCGAGGCCGGCCCGCCCAGCACCTGGTACGAATTCAGCACGATGTGCGCGGCCGGGTTACCGGCCAGTTCCTGTTCCTGGAACGGCGGGTTACCGAAGTGCGCGTTGATCTCCGTGCCGCCCTTGATGATGGCGGCCGCCGCGTCCGGATGCGGCAACGCGACACTGATCTTGTCGAGCTTGGCGAAGTCCTTGTCGCCCCATTGCTTGGCCGAGGCCAATTGCAGCACGCGGGACTGCACGGAGACGCCGACGGCCGGCAGCGCGATGCGGTCCTTGTCGGTGAAGTCGGCGATCGTCTTCACCGCCGGGTTGTTGCTCACCAGGTAGTACGGAAAGTTGCCCAGCGAGGCCACGCCCTTCACGTTCTGCTTGCCCTTGGTCCGGTCCCAGATGGTCAGCAGCGGCCCGACGCCGGCGCCCGCGATGTCGATATTGCCCGACAGCAACGCGTCGTTGATGGCAGAGCCGCCCGACAGCTTGACCCACTCGACCTTGGCATCCACGCCCTCCGCCTTCGCATGCTTCTCGATCAACTTCTGATCCTGCGCGACGTTGAGCAAAAGATAGACGACGCCGAACTGCTCCGCGATGCGGATCTGCCCTTCCGCATGCGCAGCGAGGCTCCCGAGAGCCAAGCCGATGCCGGCGATCAACGAGAAGGATGTACGAGTAAAACGGTTCATAGCAGGCCTAAGAATCAAAGGGTCAGTAGGTGAAACACCGCGGAACGGGGTTCGTCCGGCCGCTGGTATTGCCCCTGGTCAGGGGGAGGCCCTTCGACAAGCTCAGGACGAACGGGCGGGAACGAAGTGCGCAGCGACCTGGGCGCGAGCAATCACCTCGGCGTATCGCCGATGACCGTGGTGCGATAGAGCTTGCGGCGCAACGCGTCCGGCGTGCCGGCTGCCAAATGCATCAGCGACCGGTTGTCCCAGAACACCAGGTCGTGCGCCTTCCACGCATGGCGATAGACGAACTCCGGCTTGACGCTGTGCGCGTACAGCTCGGCCAACAACGCATCGCTTTCGTCTTGCGGCAAGCCGACGATGCGGGTCGTGAAATGCTCGCTCACGAACAAGGCCTTGCGGCCGGTTTCAGGATGCGTACGGACCACTGGATGGACAGCCGGAGACACCTGATCGATCTGCGCCTGAGACAGCTTTGGACGCCAGGGGTTCTTCGCGCGCAGGTCTTCGTACTTGGCGAGGTAGCTGTGCTCGGCCTTCAGGTGCAAGACCTTTT
>CAXTCC010000006.1:0-8244 GCA_964242015.1 uncultured Variovorax sp. | reverse complement strand
TCGATGTGCGCCTCGGGCGACACATCCTGGTCGCGGAACACGACGACGTGATGGTCGAGGTGCGCGCGGTGGATGCGCGCGAAGTCCGTGTCGTTGATGGGCCTGGAAATATCGAGCCCGATGATCTCAGCCCCGACGGGCGCGTCGAAGCGCCGCACCTCAAAGGACTGCGAGGGCGCCCGTCCGGCAATCGTCGCGGCGGATGGAAATCTTGAGTCGGCTTGTGCGGTAGCTGTGGCGGTCATGCAAGGGCTTGTTCTGCAAACGAGCTCGCCACTTTAGGGTTCTGGTCGACAAACGCGAACGATTGATTTCTTGGTTGCTTATGAGAAATCGGTTGATGGAGATAGGAGGCCCATCGACACGACGCTAGGCAGACGGCCCGGCCGGCGACTCCGTCGGCTTCGGCAACGACGGCTCTCTTGCATCGAGCGGCAGTCGCACGGTGAATTCGCTCCCCTTGTCCTTGCCGTCGCATCGCACTTCGACGAAGCCGCGATGCGCATCGACAAGGTCCTTGACCAGCGACAAGCCAACGCCGAACCCCCCGCCCGATTGATGCGGGTTCTCCTGCGTGAACAACTCGAAGATCACTGGCAACAGCGACGGTGCGATGCCCGTACCGTCGTCTTCGACCTTGATCACCGCATGATCGATTTCGACGGTGCATTGCAACCAGACCTTGCCTCCTCGTGGCGTGTATTTGATGGCGTTGTGCAGCAGGTTGAAGACGATCTGATGCACGCGCTCGCGGTCGGCATGAATCTGCAGCGGGACCGCCGGCACCAGCACGGTCAGCGTTTGCGCCTTCTGCTCTGCGTCGGCGCGTACCGCCTCCGCAATCTCTTTCAAGTCGACCGTGAGATCAAAGAATTGCTTGACCAGCTGCAGCTTGCCGGCGCCGAACCGCACCACCTCCGCCAGGTCGCTCATCATCCGTTCCATTTGCCCGACTTGCCGCTTGACGATGCTGATCGGCATCTCCATGTCGGCGGAAACCAGGCCCTTGCGCTCGATGAGCTGCGTGACGCTGCGAATCGGCCCGAGTGCATTGCGCACCTCGTGCGTGAGCCGACCGAAGAACACATCGCGGCCGCGCAGTGCGTCGTGCGCGTGATCGAGCCGGTTCTCCGTGGTGTCCAACTGCGCGCGCAGGTTGGTGCGGTCGCACATCACCTTGGCAAAACCGACGTGCTGCCCACCCTCGTGCAAAGCGATCAGGCTGCCGGCGACCCAGATGCTCATGCCGTCCTTGCGTACATGCCAACGGTCGTCTTCCGAACGCTGGGTCGACAGGGCAACGCGTTTTTCAAGTTCGGGCAGTCCGAGCGCCCGGTCGCCATCGGTGAAGATGATGTCGAGCGGCTGGCCTAGCACCTCGGCTTCGGTGTAGCCGAAGAGTGCCTCTGCGGCACCGCGCCATCCGATGATGGTCCCGGCCGTGTCCAGCAAGACAAAAGCGAAGTCGGGCGCCTGCTGCCAGAGCAGCGACAGGGCGCGCTCCGGCGTCAACGCGGTGGCTGCGTTCGAACCCGGTACGACAACATCATTCATCGGTGTCAGCATAGTGCGACATGTGCGCCGAACCGGCTGAAGACGCACCGCGATCTCGTGCGCCCGCGCGCCGATCGGGTGTGCGTCACGTCCGACGCAGACTGCCTGCAGTCGCCTTCATAGGCCTGAGAGGCCAGCGTAATGCTTCAGAAGAATTCAACGTTTGCCCCTTACGCTTATGAAATCCACGAACTCGAGAGTCTTTGCTGTTTCGTTGCTGGCACTTGCTGGCGCGCTGGTCGTTGCGGCATGTGCCAGCGCGCCGCCCGCGGGACGCAACCCGGTGGCGTTGGCCCCGAACGTCGACCTGCCGCGCTTCATGGGCGACTGGTATGTCATCGCGAACATCCCGACGTTCCTTGAAAAAGGAGCGCACAACGCCAAAGACAGTTACCGGCTCGACGCCGACGGCACCATCCCTACGACCTTCAGCTTCAACGCCGACGCACCCGACGGCCCTCGCAAGAGCTATGGGTCGCGCGGCTTCGTGCTGGACAAGGGATCGAACGCGGTCTGGGGCCAGCAGTACGTGTGGCCGATCAAGGCGGACTACCGCATCTCGTACATCTCACCAGGCTACGACCAGACCGTCATCACCCGCGACAAGCGCGACCACGTCTGGATCATGGCGCGCACGCCGACGATCCCGGAAGCGGACCTTGCGCGACTGATCGCG
Organism: uncultured Variovorax sp.; assembly: GCA_964242015.1. Lineage (GTDB taxonomy): Bacteria > Pseudomonadota > Gammaproteobacteria > Burkholderiales > Burkholderiaceae_C > Variovorax. Next base: position 6,014 of record CAXTCC010000006.1, on the reverse strand, counting down.
TTCGTGGGCAGCCAGGGTTATGACACCAGCAAACTGCAGCGCGTGCCGCAGAGCGCTGTCAGATGAAGTGCACGGTTCGTCGCGCGAAAGCGCCACGACAGCGGCATCGCACCCCTGGGGATTCAGTTGCTGAAGTGACCGGGACGGCTATCGGATCGCTGCGCCAGGCCGGTCGAGCATGTCGGCGTTTTTTTCCAGAAGGCCGGGCTCAAAAACGCCGCAAAGGCCGCGACTCGCGGGTCGGCGATGCGGCCTCCGGTCGCTGCGAGTTCGATCAAAGCGGCGTATTCGGACGTATCGGTGTCAGGAATCTGCATGTCCGAATGCTAGGCGGTTCTTCCCTATAAATCTCTCTCGCACTGCGGCCCCTGCGCTGCGTGCGCGTCTTACTTCACAGATTTTCACAAAGTTGAATTCATGCCAGACGCAAACACGCCGGTCACTCTGGGAATGCTCAAGCCCTTTTCGCAAACGATGGCCAGAGGCGTCGGCATGCTGGTCGCAATGGCGCTCGACGAATGCGCGCCAGGCGGTCGTGAGCGCCTGCGCGAGCGGGTGGCGCATGCGCTCTGCCACGAGCTCAAGGGAGCTGACGAGAGCATGTTCCTCGCACTGGCCATGACCGGGCTGGACGAAGCGCCCAAGCCCGCGCGATAGGCCAAAGCCCTACGGCGCCAGCCTGTACGGGACGACACGTCTTAGGCTGCCGCCCCACGACACTGAAACGAGCAGGTGACGCGGTGTCGCCTTCCCAACCCTATTCCATCAAGAGGCTTACCCATGAACGCAGACAACGTCAAATCCCCATCGCAACTGGCCGACGAAGCCCGCGGCACCGCCGGCGATGCCATCGACACCGCGCGCAATTTCGCGCAGGCTTCCCGTGCCGTAGGAGACGATGCGCTCAACTCGGTCAAGGACTCGTTGAAGGACAGCGCAGACGATGCCAAGGCATTGGGACAGGACGCGGCCTACACGGCCCGCAGCTATGCACGCGACGCCAAGCAAACCGGAAAAGACGCGATCGACACCGGCCGCGCGTATGCCAGGGATGCAGTCAATGCGGCCGGCAAAAAAGTGTCGGACATCAAGGAACAGTTGACGACAGCGCGCAAGCAAAGCGAGCAGTACATCATGGACCAGCCGGTGCGTGCGACCCTGATCGCGGCCGCCGGCGGCGCCGTGTTGACCGCACTGCTGGTGTCGTTCATGCGCGGCAGCGACCGCCGCTGAAGGCGGACCTTCGGGTCGCCGCGCACGGCTAACATTGGCCCCATGCTCCGGGCCAATAAGAGACGCCGATGACAAACAAACCCGATACGGAGGTCGTGCTGAACGATCCCGTTCCAGCCGCCAAAGTCACCGTACGCAACGCCGTCCTCGACTTGCTGCGCGCCTTCCGCATGACCACGATGTTCGGGAATCCGGGGTCGACGGAACTGGGCCTGTTTCGAGATTTCCCGCCTGACTTCCAGTACGTCCTGGGCCTGCAGGAAGCCGTCGTTGTGGGCATGGCGGATGGCTATGCCCAGGCCACGCGCAACGCCAGTTTCGTCAACCTGCACTCGGCAGCGGGGGTCGGACACGCGATGGGCAATATCTTCACGGCATATAAAAACCAGACGCCGATGGTGATCACGGCTGGCCAGCAAGCCAGGTCGATCCTCCCATTCGACCCGTTCCTGTTCTCAGGTCAAGCAACCGAGCTGCCCAAGCCCTACGTGAAATGGAGCACCGAGCCAGCGCGTGCGCAGGACGTGCCGCTGGCAATGGCCCGCGCCTATTACATCGCCATGCAGGAACCGCGTGGCCCGGTGTTGGTGTCGATTCCGGCCGACGATTGGGACTGCATGACCGAGCCGGTACCGCCGCGCGTGGTGAGCACCGAGTCGCGACCCGAGCCGATGGTGCTCGGCCTCATCGGTGATGCGCTGGACGCGAGCCGCCGCCCCGCTATCGTGGTGGGAACCGCGGTCGACCGCTGCGGGGCATGGGATGCAGTGGTCGCACTGGCCGAGCGGCACAACGCCAGCGTCTGGGTCGCGCCGATGTCGGGCCGCTGCGGCTTTCCGGAAGACCACCGGCTGTTCGCCGGCTTCCTGCCCGCCATGCGCGAAAAGATCGTGCAGTTGCTCGAGGGTCACGATTACATCTTCGCGGTCGGTGCGCCGGCCTTCATCTATCACGTCGAAGGCCATGGCCCGCACGTACCCGCTGGCGCAACGCTCGGCCAGTTGATCGACGACCCGACGATCGCGGCCTGGACGCCTGTCGGCACGACCGCCGTGGGCAACATCCGGCTCGGCGTGCAAGACCTGCTGGAACGTCCGCTTGCGGCTGAAACAAAGCGCCGTGCCGTGCCTGCCCCTCGTGCTGCCCGGCCGCCGGCCAGAGCGCCGGAGCCCGGCGAACTGATGTCCGTCGCCTATGTGCTGCAGACCCTGGCCGCCTTGCGCCCGCGCGACAGCATCGTGGTCGAAGAGGCACCCACGGCGCGATCTGTCATGCATGCGTATCTGCCGATGTTGCAGAGCGGTGGCTTCTACACCATGGTAAGTGGTGGCCTGGGTTACAGCATGCCGGCAGCGGTCGGCGTGGCCTTGGCGGAGGCCCAGGCGAAGAGCGGGCGCAAGGTCATCGGCCTGATCGGCGATGGGTCCAGCATGTACTCGATTCAGGCGCTCTGGAGTGCTGCGCAGTTGAAGCTGCCCATCACCTATGTGATCCTGAAGAACCGCCGCTATGCCGCGCTCCAGGACTTTGCGCCGGTGTTCGGTTTCGAGCCCGGTGAAGCACTGCAGGGCACGGACCTCCCCGGTCTGGATTTCGTCGCCCTGGCCCGTGGTCAGGGCTGCGACGCGGTGACCGTTCGCGATGCGGGCGAACTGACCGAAGTGTTGCGACAGGCACTGGCCGCCACCCGGCCGATGCTGGTCGAGATCGACGTGGCCTAGCCGGTCTTCCGGTCGGCGACTACCGCCGCTTGGGAACCGTCACCGTGAAGGTCACCCGCGTACCGTCGTGGCTGTATTCCAGTTTGCCGGCGTGGCCCTTGGCCACTTCGCTCGCGATGTACAAGCCCAGGCCCAGGCCGCCGGGGTTGCGCACGTTGCCGATGGAACGCGGCTTGAACGGATCGAACAGCGTACCGATGGAAGTTTCTTCAATGGGCGGCGCCATGTTGGCAACCCTGAGCACCACCTGTGTGTCTTCGTCGGCAAGACGCACCCAGATCGACTCGCCGACGACCCCGTGGTTGCGAGCGTTGCTGATGAGATTGTTCACCACTTGCGACATGCGGTCGGCATCGAATTCGGCCGGCAGGGCCGACGGCAGTTCGGTAAGGATCGAGACCTCCGGATGCGCCAGACGCGCATCGTCGACCAGGCTGCGAACCAGCGCCGCCATGTCGCCGGGAACGCAGTTCAACCCGAGCCCGAGCCCTGCCCGCATCCGGCTCATCTCGAACACTTCGCCGATCAGGCGCTGCATACGGCCGATCGAGGTGGCGATGCGCTTGCCGTAGCCCGCCTGCCGATCCGGACTGCCCTGCTCCAGCATCTGGCCCATCATGCTGATGGTCTGCAGCGGATCGCGCAGGTCGTGGCCGAGCACCGCCAGCAGCTGCGCCCTCGCCATTTCCATGCGCGCTGCACGTGCCGCACCGGCGCGCCCCAAGGACTCCATGAGGTCGTGCGCGATCACGCGATCGGCGTCGTCCCAGGCCACCGATGTGCCTTCGACCGTTTGCCGCCATTCGGCCAGCGAACCCTGCGGCGTCAGGCGCGCGCCCAGTGGGCCGATGCGCTCCAGCTTGGCGGGGATGCCGCTCCATACGATGGTTTCGATCTGCTCGCGCCGCAGCAGGACGATCCAGCCACGATTCACCCGGTCGATGCAAAACGCCATGAAACCGCAGAAGGGCAGCAACGCCAGACGCAATGCTTCGGGCAACTTCGCGGATTCGTGCAGCGCGATCAGGTCCTGCTCTTCGGTGTCGAGCCAGCGAAGCAGTTGTGCAGCGTTTTCCTTGGGCAGCGCAGCGCAAGACAGCATGCCGCCATAGCTGCAGAGCGTGGTGTCGAAGGACATCACGCGGCCGAGCGCATCGGTCATGTCCGGAAACGCAGCAGCGAAATCGTCGCTTCCGAGCAAAAGCTCCGTCAGGTCTTTTCGAACCTCGACCGCCGCGAGCCGCCGCTTCGCAGCCTTGCGCTCGACCGCGCTCTGCACCGACGACGACAGCACCTGCGACAACACATCGCAGGTCATTCGCACTGCATAGGGAACGCGGTGTGCCGTGCCGTGATGGCACGCGATGAGGCCCCACAGCCGACCGTTGACCACGATCGACAAGCTCATCGAAGCCGCGACCTGGATGTTCTTCAGATACTCGATGTGAATCGGCGAGACGCTGCGCAACACCGAATAGCTCAAGTCCAGCGCGCGATCAGCAGGGTCGTGCGCTCCGATGGGCACCTGCTCGTCGTGGACGTCGGCAATCAGGCGCAACGGATTGCGCACGTACAACGCCCGCGCCTGCACCGGGATGTCGGACGCGGGAAAGCGGCGGCCCAGAAAGGGTTCGAGCGTCGGCACCCGCACTTCGGTCACGACCTCGCCGCTGTCGTCCTGATGAAAGCGATAGGCCATCACGCGGTCGAAGCCGGTGAGCTTGTGCACCGTCTCGACGGCCTCCGCCAGCATCGTGGCGATATCACGCCGACTCCGCAGCCGCCCCATGCTGCGATGCGCCAGCAACGCAAAGGCCGCCAGGTCTTCGCCTTTCGACGCACGCTCCTCGAGCTCGACGATGAGGCGTCCGTCGTAGGTGTGCAGCACGACGTCGAAGGTGCGATCCGCCAGCGCCAGTTCCATGTTGAGCGGCGCACTCTCCTGGCCGGTCTCGGCGTCTTTCAGCGCCGCGGAGATGGCCGTCCACAAGGGCGCTTCGGCGTCCGAGGCGATATCGGGCAAAGCGAGACCGAACGGCGGCAGGCTGGAGATGACATTCGACGCATTGCGGCTCGCATGCGTCAGTCGGCCCTGCAGATCGAATACGACCAGGGCACCGTGCGGCTGGATGTGGCCCGGCACATGAATCGGCTCGCGGTCGCAGTTGGCGAGGTCGATGGTCGAGAGATCGACCACCTCGCGCGTCACGACACGGCTAACGACGCCGGCTGAAGCGCTGTAGAGAGATGAAGGAATGCATCGCAACGCCCGATCGAACGCCCGCGGGTCGATGAAGTCGATTTGCAATGAGATGACATTGCGCCGAGCGTACTCTCATTTGTGACTTATCGAACATAACCCGCTCGCCCGGACCTAAAGCGATCGGTCTTCGATGGTGCGCACGTAATCCAGAAAAGCGTCGAGTTCCGTCGACTTGTCGAAGACGGCATCGGCGCCGAGTGCGGCGCAACGCGCACGGAGGTTGGGTGTCGCATAGTTGCTCAGAACCGCGGCAAGCTGATGCGAACTGCGCTCCCGGATCGCTCCCAGTACCGCCAGGCCATTGCCTTCGGCAAGAAAGAGGTCGACCACCGCAAGATCCCACCCGTTTCGATTCGCCTCGAACCAACGAATCGACTCGAGCGCGCCGCCCGAAAAACTCACGACCTCGATCGCGGCCAGCTCGACCAGCGTTTCGATCAGGTTGGTCCTGATGAGAGGGTTGTCCTCGACAATGAAAACGCGAAGCGCCATCTGATTTTTCGATCCCGCGGGATGGTTGCCACGCTCGCCCTCCGAGTGGATAGCGCTGATCGATTGTCGGTTGCGGCACGAGTCCGCCCTTGTCGGACTGGGCGCCGAATGCGCCAGTCCTCTCAGGCGCCTTCGATGATCCGAATGTCGCGCTCTGCGCCATCGCCCAGCGCCGCCAGCGCCTCCTGATAGGCCGCGCTGTCGTGCGCAGCCATGGCCTGCGCGACGCTGTCGAACTCGATCAGCACCGTGCGCGTCATCAAGCCGTGTTCATAGACCTTGGCCGGATCGCCACGCGCCAGGAA
>CAXTCC010000005.1:41115-56473 GCA_964242015.1 uncultured Variovorax sp. | reverse complement strand
TCGGTGCCGAAGCGGCTGTCGAAGGCATGCAGCACATGGACGAGCTGGGCGTCATTTCGATTCAGGAAATGCACGCGCAGCTCGCCGTCGCTTGATGCAGGTGAAGAGAAGCGAGGGAAGTGCGCCATGGACACGCAGCTTGTAGAGCTCGACCTCGCCGACTGGAACGCGGCCAAGCCGAACGATGCCTGGATCGCGGCGCTGGAAGCAGGCAAGGTCCTCTACTTTCCGCGCCTCGCTTTCCGGTTGCTGCCGGAGGAGCGAAGCCTGCTGACACCCGCTGTTCTGTCGCCCGACGTGCGCAACATCAGCCTGAATGCCGATGGCAAGCTCAAAGGGGCGGCCGGGGACGAAGCCGTGCAGCGTGCCGTCGCTGCCATGGTGGCCCGGTTCCGTGAGCAGGCGCAGCAGCTCATCGATGGACTCTTGCCGCACTACACGGCGGCACTGCGGCTCGCGCCGACGAGCTATCGGCCGGCGCAGGTCGAAACGCGCGTGCAGTCCTGGCGCGCCGACGACAAGCGGCTGCACATCGATTCGTTTCCTTCGCGGCCTAACTACGGCGAGCGCATCCTGCGCGTCTTTACCAATGCCAATCCAGATGGACTGCCGCGGGTCTGGAGGGTCGGTGAGCCGTTCGAAGCGGTCGCTGCCCGGTTTTTACCGCGTGCCAAGCCGTATGTGCGGTGGCAGGCCAGGTTGCTTCGAGCATTGCGGGTGACGAAGTCGTTGCGAAGCGAATACGACCATCTCATGTTGCAGTTGCACGATGGCATGAAGTCGGATCTGGAGTACCAGAAGACCTCGCCGCAGCAGACCGTGCCCTTCCCGGCAGGATCCGTCTGGGTCTGCTTCTCGGACCAGACATCGCACGCTGTGATGTCGGGCCAGTACATGCTGGAGCAGACGCTGCACCTGGCTCCTGCCAAGCAATACAATCCTGATTCGAGCCCGCTCGCCATCCTGAGCCGGCTGACCGGACGCAATCTCGTCTGACCTGTCCCCAACCGACCGCCGAACGGCATCGTTCGGCGGTTTCGTTTTCTGGAGCAACAAACGTGGCAACTCTTTCGACAACCATCCCCATCACCAAGCGCGGCGCCGAAAAGCTGCGTGAAGAACTGCATCGCCTGAAGACGGTCGACCGGCCGTGGGTCATCAATGCAATCTCTGAAGCGCGGGCGCAAGGCGACCTGAGCGAGAACGCCGAATACGAAGTCGCCAAAGACCGTCAGGGCTTCATTGAAGGCCGCATTCAGGAGGTCGAAGGCAAGCTGTCCGCCGCGCAGATCATCGACCCGACCGAGGTCGACGCCGGCGGCAAAGTCGTTTTCGGCTCGACGGTCGAGCTGGAAGAAGAAACCTCCGGCGAGGTCGTGAAGTACCAGATCGTCGGCGAAGACGAAGCCGATCTCAAGCTTGGCCTCATCAACATCTCCAGCCCGATCGCGCGTGCGCTGATCGGCAAGGAGGAGGGCGACACCGCAGAGGTGCAAGCACCTGGCGGCTTGAAGCGCTACGAAATCATCGCGGTCAGCTACATCTGAGGCTCGGGTGATCACCGCCGAATGAAAGACCGCTTCGCGCTGTTGCTGGCATCCTTCTGGTGGGGCAGCCTGACGACCACTGGGTTTCTGGTGGTGCCTATGGCCTTTGCGAAACTGGGCAGCCCGGCGGTCGCTGGCAACTTCGCAGGCCAGCTGTTCGCAGCGCAGACCTGGGTGGCCTTGGGATGCGGCATCGCGCTGTTGACCTACTTCCGCTCGAAGATGGCCGATGGCGTCGGCCCTGCGGAGCGCACGGCCATTTCCTTGATCGTCGTGGCGTTGTTCATGGCGCTGCTGCAGGAATACGCCGTTTCGCCACGCATCCTTGCGCGTGACAACCTCAAGCTCTGGCATGCCGTCGGCAGCGCCATGTATCTGATCCAGTGGCTGACCACCGGCATCCTGCTGTGGCGGATGGCTCCCACTGGGCCAACGCGCGCTCGCTGACTCACGCCGCCTGCAGGCACTTCCTGCTGAACACCGCAGCGTCGCCCGGAGCGGCTTGCGCCCTTATTCCTTCCAGTACCGCGCCACCCAGCTTGCAGGCCGGATGTAACGGAACAGCCTGTTGCGTCGCCCTGCAAGCGCATCCGGCGGGTTGCATTCACCATGAAAAATCATGATCCGTGCGCCGTCGGGCACGAACGGTTCACGCCACAGATTGGTCGGAAAGGGTGGAATCCCTTGGTACTTGAAGCTCGGGCACCACTGCGTCGGCCAGTAGTTGAGCTTGTGCTGCCGGTACAAAAAGTCCGACAGGTAGCGCTGTTCGTTTCGAAACTCGGCCTGAACCTTCTCCGTATTCGCGCGAAAGTAGTCGAGCACGTCGGCGTGCGCGCCGAGCTCGAATCGGTACACCGACGAGTTTCCGGTGATGCGCTCGCGCCGCCACGGCCGCTTGTAGTCGTGAATGATCAGGAACTCGCCGGGCTGCTCGAAGAAGGCGTCGAGCCCGCCGACGACGACCACGTCCACATCCAGGAAGAGCGCCGTGCCGCGCAGCCCGTGCAAGTCTGCGGTGAAGGTGGTCAGCTTCTTCCAGGCGCCGTCGCGCTGGCCGGGCGCGAGGTTGAGGTCCAGTGGCGGGATCGGCAGGCAAAGGACTTCGGGCCGGATGCCGGCACCGTCGTCCGTGAGACAGACGAACTTGAAGTCGCCGCTCAGATGGCGCCGGACCATCGCGTAGAGCCGGTTGACGTATTCGGGGCCGTACTTGGTGCCCCACTTCATGCAGAGGATATGGCGCTGGCCCGCTGACTTCGACGGCGGCAGCGACGGGCTCGCGGGCACCTTCAGTCTGCCTGGCGGCGCTTCTTGGCGGACAGCGGCCGCTTGGCCTTGGCGCGTTTGATGGTGCCGCCCGGGGTCAGGCGCTGGTTGCCGAGCACACGCAGTGTCTTGATTTCAGGACGCTGGCCGAAGCGCTTGCTGTACTTCACGATCTTGACGTCACGCGGGCCGGGCATACGGTCTTCGTCGACCTCACGCTCTTTTTCGACCTTGGGACGCCAGAGGACCAGCAGCTTGCCGATGTGCTGGATGGGGGCAGCGCTGAGCTCGTCTGCCAGCGTTTGCATCATGGCTTCGCGGGCGACACGGTCGTCGGAGAACACGCGCACTTTGATAAGGCCGTGCGCCTTCAGGGCAGCGTCGGCCTCTTTCTTGACAGCGGGTGTGAGCCCGTCGCCTCCGACCATGACGATCGGATCGAGGTGATGCGCTTCGGCGCGGTGCACCTTGCGTTGTGCGGGGGAAAGTTGAATGGCAGGCATCCCCGTATTATCGAGCGTAGATGAATACCAAAACCACGGGCAAGAAGGTCAACAAGGCTTGGCTGCACGATCACATCAACGATCCTTACGTCAAGCTCGCGACCCGGGAGGGTTATCGCGCCCGGGCAGCCTACAAGCTCAAGGAGATCGACGAGACGCTCGGGCTCATCAAACCCGGCCAGCTGGTGGTCGACCTCGGCTCTACCCCAGGTGCGTGGAGCCAGTACGTACGGCGCCGCATGTCGCCGGGCGGGGCGGCTGCCGGTGCGTTGCAGGGCACGATCATCGCGCTCGACCTGTTGCCGATGGAGCCGATCGAGGGCGTCGCGTTCTTTCTCGGGGACTTTCGCGAAGACGCGGTGGTCGATCAACTGAAAATCGCGATGGGCGGGCGGCTGGCAGATGTGGTCGTGTCCGACATGGCGCCGAACCTGTCCGGCATCGCATCGGCGGACACTGCCCGAATCGAGCTCCTGGTCGAGCTTGCAATCGAGTTTGCGCAGCACCACATGAAGCCTGAGGGTGTGTTGGTGACGAAGGTATTTCACGGCGCAGGGTATGACACGCTGGTCAAGCTGTTCAAGGCGAACTTCAAGACGGTAAAACCCATCAAACCAAAGGCTTCCCGGGACAAATCCTCTGAGACATTTCTGGTGGGAATGGGTTTGTTGTCTGCACGTACGAATTGATACGCGCGCACCGTTTTGGGCCTCGACGTCGAATTTGCCTCAAACCCGTGCCGGCCCTGTGGCTGCTATAGGTAATTTCCGGGGTTTCGCAGGTTGAAAAGCCTAAAATAACCTGCAATTGCGTTGTCTACTGCGCGTTTTCATTTTTCTGTCACGCGCTTCCGACTGGAGTTTTGTTTGAACAATCAGTGGTTTTCAAAAGTTGCCGTCTGGCTCGTTATCGCGATGGTGTTGTTCACTGTTTTCAAGCAGTTCGACACGCGCGGCGCGGCTGGCGCCAACAACGTCGGTTATTCGGACTTCCTCGAAGAAGTCCGCGGTAATCGAATCAAGAGCGCAACCATTCAAGAAGGCCAGGGCGGCAGCGAGATCGTGGCGGTCACCAACGACGACCGAAAGATCCGCACCACCGCGACCTACCTGGACCGTGGCCTCGTCGGCGACCTGATCGCCAACAACGTCAAGTTCGACGTGAAGCCGCGCGAAGAAGGCTCGCTTCTCATGACACTTCTGGTCAGTTGGGGGCCGATGTTGCTGCTGATTGGCGTATGGGTCTACTTCATGCGGCAGATGCAGGGAGGCGGCAAGGGCGGCGCCTTCAGCTTCGGCAAGAGCAAGGCCCGCATGCTGGACGAGAACACGAACACCGTCACCTTCGCCGACGTCGCCGGCTGCGACGAAGCCAAGGAAGAAGTGAAGGAAGTCGTGGACTTCCTGAAAGACCCGGCCCGGTTCCAGAAACTCGGCGGTCGCATCCCGCGTGGCTTGCTGTTGGTGGGGCCTCCGGGCACCGGCAAGACGTTGCTCGCCAAGTCGATCGCTGGCGAAGCGAAGGTTCCGTTCTTCTCGATTTCCGGTTCGGATTTCGTTGAAATGTTCGTCGGTGTGGGCGCAGCCCGCGTTCGCGACATGTTCGAAAACGCGAAGAAGAATGCGCCTTGCATCATCTTCATCGATGAAATCGACGCGGTCGGCCGCCAGCGTGGCGCGGGTCTCGGCGGCGGTAACGACGAGCGCGAACAGACCTTGAACCAGATGCTGGTCGAGATGGACGGTTTCGAAACCAACCTCGGCGTGATCGTCGTCGCTGCGACCAATCGTCCGGACATTCTGGATGCTGCCTTGTTGCGCCCCGGCCGCTTCGACCGTCAGGTCTATGTGACGCTGCCGGACATCCGTGGTCGCGAACAGATTCTTGCCGTGCATATGCGCAAGGTGCCACTCGGCCAGGACGTGAACCCGAACGTGATCGCCCGCGGCACACCAGGCATGTCCGGTGCTGACCTTGCCAATCTTTGCAACGAAGCTGCCTTGATGGCTGCACGCCGCAATGCACGCGTGGTCGAGATGCAGGACTTCGAAAAGGCCAAAGACAAGATCTTCATGGGCCCCGAGCGCAAGAGCATGGTCATGCCCGAAGAAGAACGTCGCAACACGGCGTACCACGAGTCGGGTCACGCGCTCCTCGGCAAGTTGCTGCCCAAGTGCGACCCGGTGCACAAGGTCACCATCATTCCCCGCGGCCGCGCCCTGGGCGTAACGATGAGCCTGCCGGCGCAAGATCGCTACAGCTACGACCGCGAGTACATGCTGAACCAGATCAGCATGTTGTTCGGTGGCCGCATCGCTGAAGAAGTGTTCATGCACCAGATGACCACCGGCGCCAGCAACGACTTCGAACGTGCAACGCAAATTGCACGTGACATGGTCACTCGCTATGGCATGACCGAGTCGCTCGGCCCGATGGTCTATGCCGAGAACGAAGGCGAAGTGTTCCTGGGCCGCTCGGTCACCAAGACCACCAACATGAGCGAGCAGACCATGGAAAAGGTCGATGCCGAAGTCCGACGCATCATCGACGACCAGTACGCCATGGCACGCCGTTTGATCGAAGAGAACAGCGACAAGATGCACGCGATGGCCAAGGCCTTGCTCGAATGGGAAACCATCGATACCGAGCAGCTCGACGACATCATGGCCGGCAAGGCACCGCGCCCGCCGAAGGACTGGACGCCTCGTGTGCCGCCTTCGGGCAGCGGTGGCGGGAGCGGCGGCGCGCCGACGGTTCAACCCGATCCGGCGCCGACCGCGGCCTGAGGTGAACTTCGCAGCAGCGATCAACGGGGCCTCAGGCCCCGTTTTTTATTGGCAGACCACGCGTTTCAAGATCGACCTCACGCAGCCGCAGGTGATGGGGATCGTCAACGTGACGCCCGATTCGTTTTCCAATCGCGGCGAACATGCCTCGCACGAAGCGGCTGTTCGGTACTGCAGGCAGTTGATTGATGAGGGCGTCGACATCCTCGACATTGGCGGCGAGTCAACACGGCCAGGAAGTCCTGCAGTGACGCTTCAAGAAGAGCTCGGCCGCGTGCTTCCGGTCCTGCGCGAAGCAGTGAAGCTAGGCGTGCCGGTTTCCGTTGATACGTACAAGCCGGAGGTCATGCGAGCTGCTCTCGATCTCGGCGTCGATATCGTCAACGATGTGTGGGCGTTGCGTCAGCCTGGCGCGCTGGAAGTCATCGCCGCGCATCCGTCGTGCGGCGTTTGCCTGATGCACATGCATCGCGATCCGCAGACGATGCAGTCATTGCCGATGGAAGGCGACGTTGTCGGGCCGGTAATGTCTTTTTGGGCGCAACGCACAGAGGCCATGCGGGTGCTGGAGGTCGCTCAGGATCGCATCGTCCTCGATCCAGGCATTGGCTTCGGCAAGACCGTGCGGCAGAATTTTTCATTGCTGGCGCGCCAGCACCAGTTGCGCGTCGCCGGGTATCCGTTGCTGGTGGGCTGGTCGCGCAAATCTTCGCTGGGCTCGGTCACGGGCATCGCATCGGCGGGCGAGCGCATGGTGCCGAGCGTGGCCGCAGCGGTCATGGCCGCGGAGCGTGGCGCTTCGATATTGCGGGTGCATGATGTGCGCGAAACTGTCGCGGCACTCGCCGTTTGGCGTGCCATGAAGGCAGAACAACAACAAGGACAGGAGCAACCCAAATGACCAGAAAATACTTTGGAACCGATGGCATTCGCGGCACGGTTGGACAGCCGCCCATCACGCCCGACTTCGTTCTGCGGCTTGCGCATGCTGTGGGCCGCGTGCTCAAGAAAACCGAATCGCGTCCCCGCGTTTTGATAGGTAAGGACACTCGCATTTCGGGCTACATGCTCGAGTCGGCCCTTGAGTCGGGCTTCAATTCAGCCGGTGTGGATGTGGTGCTGCTGGGTCCGTTGCCAACGCCTGGCGTGGCTTACCTGACACGCGCTCAGCGCGCCAGCCTGGGCGTCGTCATCAGCGCCAGCCACAACGCTTTCCCCGACAACGGCATCAAGTTCTTCAGCGCGCAAGGTACCAAGCTCGACGACGAGTGGGAGCTTGCCGTCGAGGCGGCGCTCGAAGAGGCGCCCGTGTGGGCCGACTCGGCGCAGCTGGGCAAAGCCCGCCGTCTCGGCGACGCGGCGGGCCGGTACACCGAGTTCTGCAAGAGCACCTTCGCCTACGACCTCACGCTGCGCAACATGAAGCTCGTGATCGACGGAGCCCACGGCGCCGCCTATCAGGTGGCACCGCAGGTCTTTCACGAGTTGGGCGCTGACGTCACCAGCATCGGCTGCGCGCCCGATGGCCTCAACATCAACAAGAACGTCGGCGCGACCCATCCGCAGGCGCTCATCCAGGCGGTGAGGGACCGCGGCGCTGATTACGGGATCGCACTCGACGGGGATGCCGACCGTCTGCAACTCGTCGACTCGACCGGTCGCCTTTTCAACGGCGATGAACTGCTCTATTTGATGGTGGCGGAACGCATCGGACGGGGCGAGAAGCCAGTCGGCGTGGTCGGCACGCTGATGACCAACAAGGCGGTGGAGGTCGCGCTGCGCAAGCTCGGCGTCGAGTTCGTACGCACCAAGGTCGGCGATCGCTATGTGCTCGAGGAGCTGGAAAAGCGCGGCTGGTTGCTGGGAGGAGAGGGGTCCGGGCATTTGCTCGCGCTGGACCGCCATACGACCGGCGATGGCATCGTGAGCGCGCTGCAGGTGTTGCAAGCATGCGTGCGCAGCGGCAAGACGGTCGCGCAGCTGCTGGAAAGCGTAACGCTCTTTCCGCAGACCCTGATCAACGTCCGGCTCGCCCCTGGGCAGGACTGGCAGACCAACGCCGCGCTTGCGAAAGAGAGCGAGCGCGCCGAAGCGAAGCTGGGCGACGCCGGTCGCGTGCTGATTCGCGCAAGTGGCACCGAGCCCGTCGTGCGCGTGATGGTGGAGGCCCGCGATGCGCAGGACGCTGAAGGCTTTGCGCGGCGCATCGCCGCCACACTGGAGACGGCCGATTGAGCACGCCGATCGTGCCGCTGGTGAATGCCGTGCACGCGAGCGACGGGCACAGCTTTTCAAAGTTCACGGAGCCGTCGATCACCCTCGTCGAAGGAATCGGCGTGGCCGGTGATGCGCATGCCGGCCTGACGGTCAAGCATCGCTCGCGGGTTGCCAGAGATCCGCACGCGGTCAACTTGCGGCAGGTCCATCTGCTTCACGCCGAGCTGTTCGATGAGCTGATCGAAGCGGGCTTCGCAGTGTTTCCGGGCGACCTGGGAGAGAACATCACAACGCGCGGGATCGATCTCCTTTCACTGCCGACCGGTGCACGCCTCGCGATCGGTCGAAGCGCCGTGGTCCAGGTCACCGGTTTGCGCAACCCTTGCGTCCAGCTCAATCGATTTCAGCCGGGCTTGATGTCCGCCACGTTGGGCAAGGACGGCAATGGTCGTGTGATTCGAAAGGCCGGCGTGATGTCGATCGTGGTGGCGGGTGGCGAAGTGCGGGCAGGCGATCACATCGGCGTCGAGCTGCCGGCCGGAAAACTCAAACGATTGGAGCCGGTGTGATCGATGTTTTTGTCGCGGACTACCGCAACCCCGCGCAAGTCGATGCAGTCGTCGGTCTGTTGGACAGCTACGCCTGCGATCCGGCGGGTGGTGGCACGCCGTTGGCCGAAGACATCAAGAAGAGCCTGCCGGCAGCCCTGGCTTCGCGGCCGCAGATGTTCAGCGTGCTCGCCTACGACAACGGCGAGCCGATCGGGCTGGTCAATTGCATCGAAGGGTTCTCGACCTTTGCGTGCAAGCCTCTGGTCAACGTACACGACGTTGTCGTGTTGAAGAGTCACCGCGGTCAGCACATCGTTCAGCGCATGTTCGCGTGCGTAGAGGCTGAGGCGCGCGTGCGTGGCGCCTGCAAACTCACTCTGGAGGTGCTGTCGAACAACGAGCCGGCCCTGCACGCCTACGGGCGCGAGGGCTTCGCTGCATTTCAGCTCGATCCGTCTTTCGGCACAGCGCTCTTTCTACAGAAGAAGCTGTAAAAAAAGCGGTACCGATCAGTGCAGAAGACTAGAAGCGCGTCACTGGCGCTTCGATGTCGCGCTTCTCGACCGCGTACTTGCCCAGTTCCCACTTGGCGATGGCATTGCGGTGCACTTCGTCCGGGCCGTCGGCAAAGCGCAGCGTGCGCGCGCCGGCATAAGCATAGGCAAGAGGAAAGTCATCGCTCATGCCGCCACCGCCGTGGACCTGCATGGCCCAGTCGATGACCTGGCACGCCATCGTCGGCGCAACGACCTTGATCATCGCGATCTCGTTGCGTGCGACCTTGTTGCCGGCGGTGTCCATCAGCCACGCCGCCTTCAACGTGAGCAGGCGCGCCATGTCGATCTTGCAGCGTGCTTCGGCGATGCGTTCTTGCGTGACGGTCTGCGACGCGACAGTTTTGCCGAAGGCGACGCGCGACGAGGCACGCTTGCACATCAGCTCGAGCGCGCGCTCGGCCAGGCCGATCAGCCGCATGCAGTGGTGGATGCGTCCGGGGCCAAGGCGGCCTTGGGCAATCTCGAAGCCGCGGCCTTCTCCGAGCAGGATGTTGTCGACCGGTACGCGCACGTTGTCGAAAGTCATCTCGACGTGGCCATGCGGCGCATCGTCGTAGCCCATCACGTTGAGTGGTCGGATGATCTTGATGCCCTTGGCGTCGGCCGGCACGATCACCATGCTCTGTTGCGAATGCTTCGCGGCTTCAGGGTCGGTCTTGCCCATGGTGATGAACACGGCACAACGCGGATCGGCCGCGCCGGAAATCCACCACTTGCGGCCGTTGATGACGTAGTCGTTGCCGTCGCGTTCGATGCGGGTCGCGATGTTGGTCGCATCGCTGGACGCGACGTCGGGTTCGGTCATCGCGAAGGCAGAGCGGATCTGGCCTTCGAGCAGCGGCTTCAGCCAGCGTGCCTTGATGTCGGTCGAGCCATAGCGCGCAATCGTTTCCATGTTGCCGGTGTCGGGCGCCGAGCAGTTGAACGCTTCGCTCGCCCATGGCACCGCGCCCATGATTTCCGCGAGCGGTGCGTATTCCTGATTGGTCAGTCCGGCACCGTCGTAGCCCGAAGCCGATGCGCTGTCGACGGGCAAGAACAGGTTCCACAGGCCCTGGGCCTTGGCCTTCTCCTTCAGCTTTTCAACTGTCTTGAGCGCAGTCCAGCGTTTGCCTGCAGCGGTGTTGGCGGCCAGCTCCGCGGTGTACTCGGACTCGGCCGGGTAGATGTATTCCTGCATGAATGCGCCGACGCGCTTTTGCAGTTCTTTGGTCTTGGCGGAATACTCGAAGTCCATCTTTTGTCTCCTTGGGTAAACGGGGTGTCTGGGCGGTTTGTCTGGTGCGGGTCGTCAGGTGCGCTGCGCGAAATCCCAGGCCATCTCGGCCATGGGTCGCGCACCGCGCGCAGATGCGACGGCCTGCTCGCTCGAGGCGGTGCCAGCCTCGACCCGCTTGGCAATGCCTTGCAGGATGGCTGCCATGCGAAACAGGTTGTAGGCCTGGTAGAAGTTCCAGTCCTCCGCCAGCGCCTCGGGCGTCGTGAGTTGCGTGCGCTTGCAGTAACTCGCGATGTATTCGCTCTCGGTCGGGATGCCGAGGCTCTTGTGGTCCAGGCCCCCGATGCCGCGGAACGATCCGGGCGAAATGTGCCACGACATGCAGTGATAGCTGAAGTCTGCGAGCGGGTGACCCAGCGTCGACAACTCCCAGTCGAGCACGGCGATGGCGCGCGGCTCGGTGGCGTGAAACATGAGGTTGTCGAGCCGGTAGTCGCCGTGCACGATCGAGGTCATCTTCTCGTCGCGGGCGCTGGCCGGAATGTGCGTCGGCAGCCAGTCCATCAGGCGCGACATCGCATCGATGGGTTGCGACATCTCGCCTTTGCCATCGGCGGACGCGACGTACTGCTTGCTCCAGCGGCCGATTTGCCGTTCGAAGTAGTTGCCCGGCTTGCCGTAGTCGGCCAGTCCGCGTTCAGCGAACTTCACCGTGTGCAGCGCTGCGATGACGCGGTTCATTTCGTCGTAGATCGCGCTGCGGTCGGCGTTGCTCATGCCGGGCAAAGATTGATCCCAGAGTACCCGTCCAGCCATGAACTCCATGACGTAGAAAGCACGACCGATCACGCCTTCGTCTTCGCACAGGCAGTACATGCGCGGCACTGGCACGTCGGTGCCCTGCAAACCGCGCATGACTTTGTATTCCCGCTCGACCGCATGCGCCGAAGGCAGCAGCTTGGCGACCGGGCCCGGCTTGGCGCGCATCACGTAACTCTGCGATGGCGTCAGGAGTTTGTAGGTCGGGTTGGACTGGCCGCCCTTGAACATCTCGATGGTCAGCGGGCCCTGGAAACCGTCGAGGTTGTTTTCGAGCCAGGCGGAGAGTGCATCGATGTCGATGGCGTGCTGCTGCGACACCGCGCGGGTGCCGATGAAATTGCTGAAGTCTTGCGTCATGGCGAACTCAAACGTCGGCTTCGGAAATGCGCATCAGCGCGGGCCTGTCGAGCACGACGAGGCCACCCGGCTCGATGCGGATGACATCCTCGCGCTCCATCGCCTTCAGTTCCTGATTGACACGTTGACGCGATGCGCCGAGCAGCTGCGCCAGTTCTTCCTGCGCCAGGTGCAATCCGATGCGCATCTGGTTGCCGTCCGACAGGCTCGCCACCCCATAGCTGCGCACGAGATGAATGAGTTGTTTGGCCAACCGTGCGCGCAGGGGCAGGGTATTCAGGTCTTCCACCAAGCCGAAGAGCTGACGGATGCGCCGTGCCTGCAGCCGCATCAAGGCTTCGTACAACTCCACGTGCGTTGCGAGAATCTTCTGGAAGTCGGCACGTGCCACGTTGAGCGTCGTGGTGTCGCCGTGCGCATAGGCATCGTGCGTGCGCCGGTCCCCGTCGAACATCGCCACGTCGCCGAACCAGATGCCCGGCTCCACGTAGGTCAGTGTCACCTGCTTGCCCGATACCGCCGTCGAGCTCACGCGTACTGCGCCCTTGGCGCAGGCGATCCATTGCTCCGGCGGATCCCCGCGTGCAGCAAGCAAGTCGCCGTCTTTGTAGCGTTTGACGAAAGCGCATCGGAGGATGTCGTGGCGTAAGGAGGGGGAAAGGGAGGAGAACCAGCGACCGCTGTTGATCGCTTCACGTTCTTCGATGGTAAGAATGGGGTCGTCCATTGTTCTGTCCTGTCGGCGACTGAGATGCTGAGGGTTGTCACGGGCGTGACCGGCGACGATTGCGCGATTTCAATCACGGGTAGTGCGGCTTCTCCTTGGCGAGAAAGGCCGCGATGCCGATGCCGGCGTTCGGGTGATGCAGGTTGCGCACGAACTGATCGCGTTCGGCAGACAGCTGGGCAGACAAGGTCGCACCGCGTCCATCGCTGAGCAGTTCCTTGATGCTGGCAAGCGCATTCGGCGCCCGCTCGTTCAAGCGAGATGCAAGCGCCAGCGCCGCGGCCAATGCCTGGCCGCTTTCAGCGAGCTCGTTCACAAGGCCCAGTGCATGAAGCCGATCGGCGGCGATGCGTTGGCCTCCCATCAGCCATTCACTCGCGATTTGACGAGGCAGTTGTTGCGCCAGATGCCAGCTCAAGCCGCCATCGGGGGAGAGTGCGACATTGCTGTACGACGCGGCGAACACCGCGTCGCGCGCGGCGATCACGAAGTCGCATGCCAGTGCCAGCGAGAAGCCAGCGCCGGCTGCCGCGCCTTCGACCGCAGCGATCACCGGCTTGGGGAATGTGCGGATCGAATCGATCCAGTTGTGCAGGCCTTCGATGCTCTCCGCCTGTACGGAAGGATCGCGCTCACGGTTGGCCGACAGGCGTTGCAACGATCCGCCCGCGCAGAACCATGCGCCTTCGCCGACGATCACGACACTGCGGATCTCGTCGCTGCTCTCGGCGCCATTGAGCGCTTCGATGCCGGCCGCGTAGATCTCGGGGCCGAGCGCATTGCGTTGCGACGGGTTGGAAAGCGTCAGCACCATGGTGCGGCCTTCGCTCGTGCTTTTGAGTTCAGCAGTCATCGGGTTTGGCTCTTACTCTTCTTCATGAAGCATGCTCAAGCCGAGCGCGCCTCGGCGACGCAGCCAGGGGCTGGGGCGATAGCGCGGATCACCATATACCGTCTGCAAGTTGAACAGCACTTCGAGCATGTTCGTCGGACCGTACAGGTTGCCCATGGCCAGCGGACCTTGTGGATACCCGAGACCGAGCTTCACGGCTGTTTCAAGATCGGCCGGCGAGCACACGCGCTGCTGGCACATGTCGGCTGCGATGTTGACGATGGTGCCGACCACGCGCTGCGTCACGAAGCCACCGCTGTCGCGGATCACGCTGACCGGCTTGCCGTCGCGTGCGAACAGCGCATGCGCCGTGTCGCGCATGTCGCGCCGAGTGGCGGGGTTGGTCGCGATCACGCGGCGCTTGGTCGCAGCGTCGTCGATCATCAGATCGATCCCGACGGTGCGTGTGGCATCGAGCCGCTCCACCGCCGCGACCGTGGTCACGTCGAAGCCGAGCGGCGCGACGACGATGAGCGCGGCGGAAGAGGGCGTCGCGCCGCTTTCGAGCTGGGCGCCGAGCGTGTGAACAAGCTTGAGCAAGTCGGCACGTCGTGCAGCGCGAGGCGAGACCCAGACGGCCGGCGTCGCATCGATCACCGGCACCGGCGGTTCCGCTGCTTGCTGCATCACGCCGTCGACATAGCGGTAGAAGCCTTCGCCGGTCTTGCGGCCGAGCGCACCGGCGGCGAGACGCTGCGCGGTGATCACGCTGGGTCGAAAGCGCGGCTCGTCGTAGTACTGGCGGTAGATCGATTCCATCACCGGATGCGACACGTCGAGTGCGGTCAGATCCATCAGTTCGAACGGCCCGAGCCGGAAGCCGGCCTGATCCTTGAGGATGCGGTCGATGGTCGCGAAATCTGTGACGCCTTCGCCGACGATGCGCAGCGCCTCGGTACCGAAACCACGGCCGGCGTGGTTGACGATAAAGCCCGGTGTGTCGTTGGCTCGGACCGCGCTGTGACCCATCTGCACGGCGTAGCCCGCCAGGCGATCGCAGATGGCGGGGTCGGTCTTGAACCCGGCAATGACTTCGACCACCTTCATCAGTGGCACCGGGTTGAAAAAGTGGAAGCCCGCCATGCGCTCTGGATTCGCCATCACCGCGGCGATCGCCGTCACCGACAGCGACGAGGTGTTCGTCGCCAGCGTTGCGCCGGGCGTCACGACTGCCTCGAGATCTTTGAAGAGCTGTCGTTTGACACCCAGGTCTTCGACGACGGCCTCGATCACCAGGCCGCAATCGGCAAGTTGTTGCATCGACGACACAGGATGAACCCTTGCGATGAGCGCGTCGCGCGCCAGTTCGTCGAGCTTTCCTTTTTCGTGCAATTTGTGCCATTGGGCGACAAGCGCTTCCTTCGCGCGCTCTGCTGCCCCATCGAAACTGTCTAGCATGAACACTTGACTACCGGCCTGCGCCGCGATCTGCGCAATGCCTCGGCCCATGGCGCCGGCGCCGACGACGCCGATCTTGGAAAAGTTCACAGTCATTTGATAATTGTCTCCATAGGGAATTTTCGGCTCTGACGCACGTGTCAGAATGTGTCAACTTTCGATTGCTTTTGGGCTCATTTTGCAACTCCGACGCATCGCAGCCGCTCTGATATCTATTGGGGTTGCGCTCCCATCACTGGCTTTGACGATCGGTCGCCCTCAAGGGTCGACCTGGATCGGCAAGCCTGTCGATCTCGTCATTCCGCTGACTCTAGAAGAGGGAGAGGGCGGCGATTCACTGTGCCTGCAAGCGGAAGTCTTGCAAGGCGACACGCGAATCGACGACAAGCGCGTAACTGTATCCCTCGAACCGGGGAGCAGTGCCGCCGCACCCCGTATGCATGTCAGATCCACGATGATCGTCGACGAACCGGTCGTGACCGTGGCGGTGAGCGCAGGTTGCGCCACCCGCTC